>CALXQC010000110.1 GCA_944390435.1 uncultured Clostridia bacterium | reverse complement strand
CAACAAGAGATAGCTGCGGCTAGTAATGTCGCCGCCAAAATCGTTGCATTTGTCTTAGCCGGTGGAACCACAATTGCAATAAACATGCCATAAATGGCAATGCTTAATGCATTACGTATCATAAGCGGCATAATATTCCCCGCTATTGCTCCTACCGTAGTTCCAAGTGTCCAGCCTACCACACAAGGTAGAATCAGTCCCAACATGTAAGCAAACCCAACCAATCCTGGTTTCGCCGTGCTAACGGCAAAAATTTCATCTGTTATATCAAAACCAATGATCATGCGCTTCCCTGTACGCATAGTTGCATCCATTTTTTGGGACATAGAAATTGCCATTAAAGAATACCGCATATTAATAATTAACTGAGATAGTGCCAATTCTGCGATCGTACCTCCTGCAGTAATTACGGCCAAACCAGCCACCTGACCAGCAGAAGTCATGTTTGTTAATGACATAATAATCGCAGCTAAAACAGGCAATCCTTGTGCGACTGCCATAATACCAAATCCAATACTAACCGATAAATACCCTACGCCAATTGGAATTCCGTCACGAAAACCGTCTCGAAAATGATATGGAGACAGATTATACATATCTAAAGATCTCCGTTTCTAGAAATTTATAACCTAACCATTGTAAAGGATGGTATAGGAAAAGTCAACTAAGATGAACCCCCATTAAGTTTAAGCGGCTCTTTTCGCAAAACGGTCTAAGAAAGAAATATTAAAAAAAACCGCCCCTTTCTTGCAATCTAGTTAAAATATGCTATCATGGATATGCGGTCCAGATAAACGAACCAGCGATTCTACATAGAGAGCGAGTTGATTTTATGTATCGTTTTGAATGCGATTATAGCGAAACCTGTCATCCAGCTATCCTGGAACGGTTATCTGATACAAATTTCTATCAAACTCCTGGATATGGCGAAGATGAGTTCTGTGCAGCCGCCGCTGCACAGATTCGCGAAGCCTGTTCCCTACAAGAAAACAGTTGCTCTGTTCACTTCATGATTGGAGGAACACAAACCAATTTAACGGTAATCGCATCTATTTTACGTCCATATCAGGGGGTTATATCCGCCGACTCCGGGCATATTAATGCTCATGAAACAGGAGCTGTTGAAGCTACCGGGCACAAAGTCTTAACCGTACCAACCAAAAACGGGAAATTAACTGCTCAGGACATTCAGTCAATCCATGATGCCTACATAGGAGACGCAACTAAAGACCATATTGTCCAGCCTGCTATGGTATATCTAAGTTGGCCTACGGAAACAGGACTGCTTTATACAAAAGCTGAACTGACAGAAATATCCAATATTTGTCATACGTTTGGCTGGCCACTCTACCTAGACGGGGCACGTCTCGGCTATGGGCTAATGAGTCCAGCCTGCGATTTAACTCTATCGGAAATCGCTAGACTCTGCGATGTATTCTATATTGGCGGAACTAAGCAAGGGGCTATGCTTGGTGAAGCCGTGGTCTTTTCCAATATTAGCCTAAGCTATGGTTTTCGTTCCATGATGAAAAATAGAGGCGGGATGCTAGCCAAAGGAAGAATTATTGGATTACAATTTCAAACCTTGTTTCAGGATAATCTATACTTCCGCATTGCCAAGCAAGCAGATCAATATGCTATGGTAATTCGCGATGCCTTTGCGAATCGCGGTTGCGCTTTTTTATATCCATCTCAAACAAACCAGCAATTCCCCATTCTACCGGACTCATGGCTAAAAATTTTGGAACAAAATTTCGCTTTCTCTTTCTGGCAACGGGTGGATGCCCAGCACTGTGCAGTACGGTTCTGCACAAGTTGGGCAACCCAGGATAATGCAGTCCAGCAACTTGTAAAAACGATTGAAAGGCTATAAAATCATTTCCTTGTTTTGGATTGCCTAATTAAAAATGTCAGTATAAACCCCTTATCTATGATTTGTTTCCCTGCTTTAAACAGCGAAGTGCCGGACCAAACGGCGGACGAAGGATTCCCTTCTCTGTAATAATCCCGCTTATCAATTCATGATCTGTTACATCAAAAGCAGGATTGTAGCATCGTATGCCCGCTGGAGCAACTGGCTGTTGATAAAACTTGCTACGAATTTCTTCCCCATCTCGTAGTTCTATGGGGATATCCGCACCTGTCGGGCAGTTTTCGTCCACAGTAGAGCTGGGACCTAAAACATAAAAGGGGATACCATAATATTTAGCTAAGATTGCTACATTAGAAGTACCAATCTTATTAGCTACATCTCCATTCATAGCAACGCGGTCACAACCAACAAAACATATATGCACCCAACCATTTTTCATTACCAATGAAGCCATATTATCACAGATTAAGGTTACATCCACATCTGCTCGGCACAATTCAAATGTAGTTAAACGCGCTCCTTGAAGCAGGGGTCTAGTTTCATCTGCAAATACATGTAAGTCAAATCCACGTTCTTTCGCTAATAAAATAGGTCCTATTGCAGTGCCATAACGACTAGTCGCCAGAGGACCCGCATTACAATGC
>CALXQC010000109.1 GCA_944390435.1 uncultured Clostridia bacterium | reverse complement strand
GCTGACCGACCTGCAGATCTGCATCGAGATGCTGGAGGCCGCAGGATATCACGGCGACCCGGCCATAGCCGACGTCAAGCGCCAGCGGATGGTGCAGCGCCTTGACGAGGCTGGAAAGTGAGGCGCTGTATGGCAAACCTTGATCCTAGACCCCTAGAGAATTTCAGCATGTGGGTCATGCTGCAGAGAGGAGGTCAAAAGTCGAATATACCGGCGCTAAAACAGCTTGTTAATGATTGGGTGAAAATGACAACCCAAAAAACAGCAGGGCAAAGAAAAGACCAACCAAAAGATTTAAGTTTTGACAACCTAGAGCGTGTTAAAATGGGAATCCTTTGCGAGGCGGTTGCATTGGTGTTATCTGGCGATTTGGATAAATTGGAGGCGCTGAAAGATGAGACTGATTGACGCGGACCACATGAAAGAGGAATTACTGTGGGGAAATGTGTTTCTTTCGGCAATACAGACAAACACGCTGGTTGACTTAATTGACAATCAACCCACCATCGACCCCGAGAGTCTGCGGTCCAAGGGACACTGGGAAAGGCCGTCGAAGCTATTGAACATCGTAAACTGCACAGCCTGCAAAACGACATTTCCAGGCGATTTTGATGAATTCAGATATTGCCCCAACTGCGGATGTTTTATGGAAAACAAAAATGGTGGAAGTTATGTCAAAAAATAAATACGGTGGAATAAATGACGCCAAGATACAACGCCGACGGCTCGCTGTACCAAGGAGGCGTGGCACATGAGTAAAGATTGCTTGAAATGTGCACGGTACCAGCAAATAAAGGGCTGGCGCGTCGCGCGGGAGGCTTACAGCGTCCTGTGGCCGATTTTGATTAACAACAAGGCTGCGAATTGGAGCTAAGCGAAAATCAAATACAGGGCCTCCTAGACGTCACAGAGGAAATGACAAGTATTATTTGCGGGGCAGAGGAAAGCGGCATGAACGTGGCCGACTATGCAGAGTACATCACCGGCAAGGCGGACGAATGCCGGGCCAGACTGGAGGGCAACCCATGAGCAAGGTAACAAAAATCCCGCAAGACTTTTCCTGCCCGTTTGTTGAGTGTACGCAGTATGCGTATTGCAGTACCAAGATATGCAGCAGGTGGGAAACATGGTTTAACGACACGTGGTCAAAAATCCACAAGCAAGGGCTGGAAGCGATCGAAAGGAGGAAACTGAATGAGCACCCCACGGTATGACTGGTGGCCTTACGTCAAGGGCATGATCCGCAGGTATCCCGACCTCTGCCTCAAAGAGGCAGCCTTACATGATACGGCCATCACGGCCAATATCAGCGGCATGCCGGGCGGCGGCAAGCGCACAGACAAGACCGCCGACGCGGCGCTGCGCACGCTGCCGGAGGTCAACCGCCGGGAACTGGAAGCCGTGCGGGCGGCTATACGTCACATCGAGGGCTTACACAGCGGCAAGGAACGGATGGAGCTTGTGAAGTTGTACTATTGGCAGCGTTCACACACATTGTTCGGGGCATCAAATGCGATTCACGTGTCTGAAAAAACCGCCCTGCGCTGGAACCGGGATTTTGTAATGCAGGTGGCAGAAAATTTTGGTCTGATCGAAAGATGACCGTTTAGAGCCAAAAAACTGTGCTATACTGCTATCATCGAGAGCGTCGGACAAAGGTTCGGCGCTCTTTTTCGTGCCGCCGTAGCTCAGTTGGCAGAGCAGCCGCCTTATAAGCGGCAGGCCGTGCGTTCGAGACGCACCGGCGGCCCCATATCCCGGGACCCCGTAACCGGACCTCAAAAGCGCATGGTGGTTTCTTTGTGCATACACTTCTTTCCCACCGCCGGGAGCTGCGGGCGTCCCCCTTCGCGCCCGCCCGGGTCGGAGGCCCCGGAAGGCTGTAACAGGCCTGTGCGCTTTATTTTTTTGTAATCGATACATGAGGCGGAGAGTCAGAAATGAACAGTCAACTTGAAATGTTTTCGGATAATCCGGAATACGATGCGTTTGTGGAAAAATTCAAACCCAAAAAGACCACGGATGACTGTTATACACCGCCGCTGGTATACGAGGCTGTGAAAGACTGGGCCTGCGAGACTTATGGCATCGACCCGGATACCATCCTGCGGCCCTTTTACCCGGGCGGAGACTACGAACATGCGGAATACCCTCCTGGATGCGTAGTTCTGGACAACCCGCCGTTCTCTATCCTGGCCAGGATTTGCAAGTTCTACTTAGACCGGGAGATTCCGTTTTTCTTGTTCGCTCCAAGCCTGATAGCTTTTTCCAGCCGAGATATGGTAATGAGGATGAACCATATCATCTGCGACGCAAGCATTGTGTATGAAAACGGCGCTGTGGTGAGTACCAGCTTTGTCACCAGCTTTGGTGGGGACATGGTGGCCCAGACTGCCCCGGAGCTGACCCGGCGCATCAACCGAGCCGTGGAGACTATCAGGCGCGAGACTGTCCGGAAACTGCCGAAATACGTATACCCAGATAACGTAGTAACCGCTGCCATGCTGCAGCGGTATGCTAAGTACGGAATCAACTTTTTCGTTCGGCGCGGTGAGTGCTTCGCTATATCAAGATTGGACGCCCAGCGGGGGGCCGGAAAGACTGTCTATGGAGGAGGGCTTCTGGTGAGTAGTCAGAAGGCCGCTGAACGTGCCGCAGCTGAACGTGCCGCAGCTGAACGTGCCGCAGCGCGTGTATGGCAGTTGTCCGTTCGAGAACGTGAAATGGTGTTAGAATTGGACTCCCATGGCTCCCAATAATTAACCTTGCGTTTTATTTTTGTTTTGAGAGGTGGTGACTGTGGCCCTAACACCAAAGCAAGAGCGTTTTGTACAGGAATATCTCGTTGACCTGAATGCCACACAGGCAGCCATACGCGCTGGATATAGTGCAAAAACTGCTAGCAGAATAGGGCCTGAGCTGCTTGTAAAAACTTGTATTTCAGAGGCCATACAAAAGGCCATAAAAAAGCGCGAAAAACGCACGGAGGTCACACAGGACTATGTAATTGCAAAGCTGCGTGAAATCGTCGAGAAGGAAGCGTCCGACGGCCCGGACAGTGAACTCAAGTATGCCAACAAGATTCGGGCGCTTGAGCTACTGGGCAAGCATACAGGCGCGTTTGACGCGAGGGTATCCGCTGCGGCGCAAGACGTTGTTGAGGACGACCCCATTACCAAGAGTTTGAAGGAGGAAGCGCAGAATGGGCCTAAGCTCTAAACAGCGTGCGATACTGCGTTTCCCGTACACGGACTATACGGCCCTGATCTGCGACGGCGCGGTCCGCAGCGGCAAAACCTCTATCATGTCGCTGTCGTTTGTGCTGTGGGCGATGGGGAGCTTCAATGACTGCGCGTTTGCATTTTGCGGCAAAAGCGTCGGTTCTGTTGAGCGAAACATCGTAGTGCCGCTCTTGGGAATCCGATACCTGCAGCAACAGTTTGATATGCGATACAATCGCGGTGACCACGTGATTATCATCCGCCGGGGGAACAAAGAAAATCGCTTTTACTTGTTCGGCGGCCGGGACGAATCCAGTTATACCCTTATCCAGGGCATCACTCTGGCGGGCGTCCTGCTGGATGAGGTTGCCCTCATGCCCCGCAGCTTTGTGGAACAGGCCATCGCCCGATGTTCTGTCACAGGCCGCAAGCTGTGGTTCAACTGTAACCCGGACAGCCGCTATCATTGGTTTTACACAGAGTGGATACAGCATGCAGATGAACGCAACGCGCTTCACCTGCATTTCACGATGGACGACAATCCAGCTTTGTCGGAGGACGTCAAGGCGCAGTACCGGCTGATGTTCGCCGGTGTGTTCTATCAGCGGTACATTGAGGGCCTGTGGGTGGCCGCTGACGGCTTGATCTACGACATGTTCAGCGATACCGAGAACGTATACCGCAAAGAAGACGAACCTGCATGGCTCAAAAGCAGGTCTGTGCGGTATATCGGTGTGGACTATGGCACCATCAACGACATGGTCTATCTCGACGCATACGACGATGGGGAGACGCTATGGATAACGCGGGAGTACCGCTGGGCAAGCCGCAAGGAACATCGGCAAAAGACGGATACGGAGTACGCAGACGATTTCATGGAGTTTATGGGCATCGACCCGCAGGGGTATTGTCCCGCGATCGTTGACCCGTCTGCCGCCAGCTTCAAAGAAGAACTCACCCGCCGGGGCGTTTACGTCCGGGATGCGGACAACGATGTGCTGAACGGTATCCGCAAAGTGTCTACCCTCATGGCGCAGCGGAGGCTTAAAATCTGCAGCGAATGCAAGGGCCTGATCGAGGAGCTGTCCGGGTATGTATGGGACAGCAAGGCGGCACAGAACGGCGTGGAAAAGCCGGTAAAGGTCGCAGACCACGGATGTGACGCCCTAAAATATCTCGTATCTACGACAATTCCTGGCTGGAGACTTGGAGAGGTGAACTAAATGTCACGACGCAACAAAAACCGCCCGCGTGGCGCACAGACTGAACAGGGCGTCAGCAATGCGGTGAACGTTGCGGACGCCTTTTCCAATCCCCTGTTCCACCTTGGGTACGGCAGCCAGTCGCCGCTTGAGGCGACGGAATACCCGCTCACCCGTATGACGGACAACTATGCGCTGCTCAACTCCTTGTATCGTGGGAATTGGGTGGTGCAGAATGTCATCGGTCTTATGGTCGATGATATGCTGCGCGAGTGGTACACGGTCAAAGGCGTATCGCCTGACGCCATGACGGCGCTGGACAAGCTGGAACGCCGCGTCGGGCTGCGTGAATGCCTCAATGAGGGCTTGCGCTGGGGCCGGCTGTACGGCGGCGCTGCTGGCCTTATCCTCATCAAGGGGCAGGACGATTTGTCCCAGCCGCTTGACCTGAATATGGTCTATCCTGGCAGCTTTCAGGGCCTGTACATACTCGACAGGTGGCAAGGCATTACGCCCAACATCGGCTTGACCATCGAGCGAGGCAAAGAGGTGCCCACAAGCTACTCGATCAACGATGGCAACGGGCACACTGTGGCCAATGTGCACGCATCCCGCGTGATACGCTTCATCGGCCGCGACCTGCCGCGCATTGAGCGGCAAACAGAGATGTATTGGGGTGAGAGCGAGCTTGAGGCCCTGTACAATGAGGTTGTGGCCCACGATAACGTCTCCGCCAACATGGCGGCCCTGACCTTCCAGGCCAACGTCAACACGATGGAGGTCAAGGGCATGGAGCAGTTGCTCTCCATGTCCTCTCCCGCTGTGCAGCGCAGATTCTGGCAGGTCATGCAGGCGCAGGCGGCTTTGCGCTCGAATTTTGGCATGCAGCTTGTGGAGCAGGGCAACAAGCTGACCAACACGCAGTACAGCTTTGCGGGCCTGCGGGACGTGTACGAGAGCATGTGCCAAAACCTCTGCGGCGCGTCTCATTACCCCATGACAAAGCTGTTCGGCCGCTCGCCCGGCGGCCTCAATGCCACCGGCGAGAGCGATAGCCGAAACTATTATGAGTACGTAGACAGCCAGCGCGAAGCAAAGCTGCGGCCTGTGCTCGAGAAGCTGCTGCCCATTATGGCCATGAGCGCATGGGGCGTGGTGCCGGATGATATGAGCATCGAGTTCCCGCCCCTCTGGACGCCGACCGCCCGCGAGAATGCGGAGATTGGCAAAATCAAGGCAGAAGCAGCCCTTGCCGCGTTCCAGGCAAACGCCCTGCCGCTTGACACCACGTTGCAGGAACTCAAGGCAATCGGTGACGAAACGGGTTTGTTTGCGTCCATTACGGACGATCAGATCGCAGCCGGCGCGGGGAAAACTGCGGCAGATGTACAAATGTTGCGCGACCCGCTGCTTGGGTATGGGCTAGAAGAAGCGCCGGGCGAGGTGAGCGAGAATGCCAACGCTGAGACGGGCAACGAATGAAACCGAGCTGAAAAAGCTAGTTTCTTTGTTTCTGAAAGCCGAAACTGATATTATCAACACAATCGGCAGGCTGCGGTCTGCTGGTAACGTGGATTATTCGCAGGTCGCCGCCATGGAACGGGTGCAGGCTATTTTACGCAAGCTGGAGAATGACGCCTGGACTTATTCCCGGCCCATGATTGAGAAGCAATTTTATGTTGCGCACCCCGAGGCCCGGCGCGTCGAGGGCGAGACCACAAAGAAGCACTTGCGCGGCTATCTCAATGCGGCAGAGCTGACCACAGAGCAGTACGCCATCATTGACCAGCTTGTGGCAAACCTGATGGGGGAGATCACTGACGCTACCCTCACGGCCTATGCAACGGTGGAAAGCGCGCTGATCGGGCGCGTGGAGCCTGACGCATTCCGCCGGGTAGGCCTTGAACAGGTTGCCTTGCAGCAGGCGCGCGGCGTGGGTGCTTACAAGGCCCTGCCTGACTTTGTGGACGCCCTGCGCAAAGAGGGTATCACGGCGTTTGTGGACAAGGCCGGCCGGCACTGGAGCCTGCACACATACGGCAGCATGGTGAGCCGCACAACGTCACGGCAGGCCGAGGTGCTGTCTGTGCTGACCGCAGACCCGGAACAGGACTTGTACCGTATATCTGTCAACGGCACGACCTGCGGTATCTGCGCCCCCTATGAGGGCCGGGTGTACTCCAAAAGTGGCACAAGCCCGGACTATCCGCCCCTTGCCGCCGCGTTTGGCAAGCAAGACCCGGACGGTCCGGACACGCTAGCGAATACGTGGCTGAACCTGCACCCAAATTGCCAGCACAGCATTGCCCCCTGGTCCCCCATCGGCCGCAGCGAAAAGGAAATACAGGACATTAAGGATTTTTCCAGCTTTGAGAAAAACCCGCCGTCCGTAGACCCGCGCACCGAAAAGCAGATCAAGGCGTACAGGGCAAAAGAAAAAGCTCGTGCCCAATGGCTGCGCGAATATCGCACCTGGGAACGGTACCGTATGACTGTGGGCGACCCCATACCAAAGACCTTTGCCACCTTCCAGAAGCACAAGGCGGCGGATGATGAGAAGTATAAGAGCTGGGAGAAACTCTACCGAGAGGCAAACAAGGAGGCCAGAACATGACCTATATTGACCTGCTGAAACGCGCGCTTGCAGGCGAAACCGAGACAGTGCGGCTGTATCTGGCCTGCATGGCTATGGCCCCGCCCGGGGATATAGCAAAACTACTGGAAATCCAGGCTGACGAGACCGACCATCAGGCGATCATCGCCGACCTGCTCACTAAGGCTATGGCCGGCGAAAGCGCCGACCAGGAACAACTTGTGCCGGGGGTGAGCTGATATGCCTGTTACCT
>CALXQC010000108.1 GCA_944390435.1 uncultured Clostridia bacterium | reverse complement strand
TTTACGGGTAAGTAGGTAACAAATGCATGACTGGCAGGTCAATATAAGGGCACTTGTGCCCCGCCAGTAAAGATTAGGGTTATACCCGAAAATGAAAAACCACCCGCTTGGCGGGTGGATATTTATTTCCTTTAAAGTTTAAAATCGAAAAATTGGGTATTGAAAAAAATGGTTCAATTTGTTATAATTTTTTCGGAGGAGATTTATGGATAACGTTACCAAAAGATATTCAAAGTTCAGGTTTTCAAACGGATTTACGGAAATCAAAAATTTTTCAAGGCGTGTGCTGAAAACTTACAAAAAGCCTATCGTAGTGACAGACAAAAAAGATACGAAGTTTATTGCGCACAGAGGTCTTAGCTCGATATGGAGAGAGAATTCTCTTTCGGCATTCAAAGCGGCAGGCAAAGAAGAATATTGGGGCATCGAAACGGACGTGCATCCCACGTCGGACGGCAAATACGTCATCATTCACGACGATTCCACGGGCAGGGTGGGCAGTCCCAGACTTCCCGTTGACGAAAGCACTTTAGAGCAACTTCAGCAGGTAAAGCTCAGAGTTAAAAACAATGACATATCCGACGACGGAACGAGGATTCCGCTTTTAGAAGAATATATTCAGGTTTGCAAGGACGCTTCAAAAATTTCCGTGCTCGAGCTAAAAAACTATTTTGACAAAAAATATATCGAGGAAATTGTTGAAATAATAAAGGGTATGGGGCGTCTTGACGAAACCGTCTTTATCTCTTTTAATTATGAAAATTTAAAATCGCTCAGGGAAATAAGCCCCGATATAAAAATGCAGTTTTTGGCGTCACGCTACGATAAAGAACTTATAGGACACCTCAAAGCTATAAACTGCGATATCGATATATATTATGCAGAGCTGTCGAGGGCAAGAGTAAAGGCCTTCCACGACGCAGGCATCAAAGTTAATTGCTGGACGGTCGACACAAAACCCCGTGCCCGTCTGCTCATAGAATGGGGCGTCGACTATATCACCACCAACTGTCTTGTGTAATTGAGTTTTAACAGGACGATTCAGGAAATATTTTCCAGCGAACGCTTTTGCCGTTTCGGAAAAACGTTTCGGATAAAATTTATATCAAACAAATTACGTTTTAAAATCAAAATGCCGACTTAGCAGTCGGCATTTTTTATTTCAGTTTTTACAGCTTTATTGCCGTCGTCACTATCGCGAAAATGACTATTCAGCATTTTTATTGCTTTAACTCTGCCGCCATTTGAATTTTTTCAAATTATAATTTTATCTTACCTCTAAATCCAAATAAAATCACGACACTATCCGTCACATTCCATATTTCATGTTAGAATAAAAAACAAACGCTAAATTTACAAATTTCCGTTTTGCGACCTTGAGTGGTTTAGCAGGCGTACATTTGTCTGGCGGGACAAAGCGATGTCACTTGTATCAGACGAGCGCACGTCCCATCGTCATTTACAAAATAAGGAGGTAAAATGAAATACGAAGAATGGTTGGGCATATGGCTTGAAAATTACATTAAGCCGTCTGTCAAAGTGCGAACTTACGAAAGATATGCGCTTATAATTAATAAACACATTTCCACGGATATCGGCAAGTGTGAAATAGCCGAATTGTCCGCTCTTGTTTTGCAAAATTTTATAACGAAACTTCTGGAAAACGGCAACTGCAAAACAGGCAACGGATTGTCGGCAAATAGCGTAAATGCTGTTATATCCGTTTTGCAGAGTTCGCTTCAAATGGCGCATATGATAGGAGTTGCAAATGAGTATACGGCAGATAAAATCAAGCGTCCGAAAATCTCCGAAAGACCAATAGAATGCTTTTCGATGAAAGAGCAAAAACAAATCGAACAGGCGGTACTTAACGGCAAGAAGGACAAACTTTACGGCATTTTGCTATGCCTTTACAGCGGACTGCGTATCGGGGAATTGATTGCCTTGCAATGGTCTGATATAGATTTTGTGAAAGGAATTCTTACCGTTTCCAAATCCTGCCATGACGGCAAGGACGGACTTATCATTGACGAGCCGAAAACGGCTAATTCGAGACGGTTGATACCACTTCCGAAACAGCTTTTACCGATTTTAAAAGGTATAAAGAAAAAGAGCGACTCGTCCTTTGTGGTATCATCAAACGGACGTTTTGTTTCCGTTCGTTCTTACCAACGAAGTTTTGAATTGCTCTTAAAGCGTTTGAATATTCCTCATAAAGGTTTTCATTCTCTGCGACATACGTTTGCCACACGTGCAATAGAGTGCGGAATGGATGTAAAAACTCTTTCCGAAATCCTCGGACATAAAAATCCGACAGTCACACTAAACCGCTATACACATTCGCTTATGGAACATAAACAAGATATGATGAATAAGCTTGGAAAGCTATTATAAGATGTGCGTAAATTTTTATAATCGGTGTATTTTTTTATATAATTATATCAATCCGCTGTTGTAAATGCAACGCTTTTTCTGATTTTTGACTGCATTTTGCTTTTCGTTTGATTACACCTGAGCAATTTTCATGAACTATTTGTTTCTTTTCGTTCACCGATTATAAAAGTCGATGAATTTTCTGATTGTGTATGTTCATCGAATAAAGGAGTTCGGATGATGAGAAAGAGGGTATGGTTTTGTTTGGCATTGGCAATTTTATTCGTTTGTTTGATAGGTGTTATAGCGGGCTGTAATCCCGACGACACGGACAAGAACACGACGGCGCCTCTTGCAGGCAAGTTTGTCAACGATTCGTATTATTGGTTAGACTCAGACACTTACGTAATCACTCACACGCTCGAATATTTTTCCGACGGAACTGCTCAAATGCGAGTCACGGGTTATTTTGTATCCACGGGCAAACCGTACAACCTTACGTTGAACGGCACTTATTCGTGGAAGAAAGATGATACCATTGTATCTTGTGTTTGGACAGAGCCCACGGTGGCGGAATATATCTATACGGGTACCGAAATCAACACGGGATATGCCGTTTTGAGCTGTGTGGGACGTAACTCGCTCGGTGAGTTCGAGGGACTTTATAACCTCGTATCCTACGGCATCAGCGGGCCGGGCAATATAGAGGGAGATGTGATGCAGTTTGTATCGGACGGTGAAAGCGCTCAGACCGTTACGGCAGTGCCTTCTGTTGGTGCGGAGTTTGTGCGTTGGAGCGACGGTATAACAACTCCTACAAGAACCGACGACTCTGTTTCGGGCAACATAAGCGTGTTTGCGGAATTCAGAAAGGTAGCGGATGTTTTCTCTCTTAATTATTCGGCGGAAGCAGGTGGCACAATACAGGGTGAAACGTCACAGGAGGTACTTATATACGGCAGCGGCACGGAAGTTACCGCAGTGCCCAATGAGGGTTACGGATTTATCAAGTGGTCCGACGGCGTAACTACCGCTACAAGAACAGATACCAATGTAAAGCAAAATCTATCCGTTACGGCGGAATTCGGACGTAAAAAAACTTTGTCGTATTCAGCGGGCGAAGGCGGCACTATACAGGGCGAGGCGACTCAGGAAGTGATTGCAGGAATCGAGGGGACTCCGGTAACGGCGGTGCCGAACGACGGATGGTATTTCGTGGGTTGGTCAGACGGCGTCGAGACGCCGACACGAACTTATACTCCTTCCGCTTATGGAATTTCTACTGTAAGTATAAAAGCGACGTTTGCGCCTTATCATAAGGTGAATTATATTGTGTATGGCACGGGCGGCACAATACAAGGTGAGGCGACACAACTTGTCAAGCCCGGGGAAACTCCTACAGCCGTAACCGCCGTGCCTGACGAAGGATACAAATTGACAGGCTGGTATGAGGAAGGCGTGTCAACCGGCAATCAAATTGTTGGTGCAGAAGAAACTTTTTCGGGAGGACAAGTCCTGTATTACGGCGACGGCACAACGACATATTATGTTGCCTTCGAGCCGATAGAATACGTTTGCATATACTATGCAGACAAGGGCGGCACCGTAAACGGTTCCGCAAACAGATATGACAGCATTGCGACCGTCCATACGGGTTATGCCACGGCAGAAATCGTTGCGGTTCCCAACAGCGGTTATGTGTTTACGGGCTGGTCAGACGGCAGGAAGGACAATCCGCGCATAGATACCATCGACCCCGACAATCCGCAGACGGTCATGGTCACCGCACACTTCGCAATAGGATTCACACTAACATATACCGCAGATGCGGGCGGCACAATATCAGGTGTAAGCATACAGGGAATTCCCACGGGAGAGGACGGCACAGAGGTTACCGCAGTGCCAAACGCAGGATGCAGTTTTGTGCGTTGGTCAGACGGAGTGATGACAGCGACACGTAAAGACACCAACGTCACATCCGATTTAAGCGTTACTGCGGGGTTTTTACGAGGCACTTTCACATTGTCTTACTTTGCGGGCGAAGGCGGCACCATTGAAGGAACTACCGAACAAAGCGTTCTCGCAGGAGACAGCGGCACGGCAGTGACAGCGGTGCCAAACAGCGGATACACTTTTGTGGGTTGGTCGGACGGAGTAATGACGGCGACAAGAACGGATATTGAAATCACATCCGACATAAATGTAACGGCAGAGTTCGATGTTATTGGCAACATTGTTGATTTTGCAGGAGGCAACGGCACAACGGAGTATCCTTATCAGATAGCAAATGTCCGGCATCTTCGTAATATGGAGCTTTACCCTTCGGCAAATTTTGTGTTGACTGCCGATATAATTTTATCCGAGGTATCTGCGGGCGGCAGCAACTTTACGTCGTTGTTCTCGGATGAGAATCCTTTCATGGGCACATTTAACGGGGCGGAACACAAAATAATCAATCTAACGGTTTACAATACCGAAACATTCTATTCCGGTCTGTTTTCCGTCATAGGTTCGACAGGGTGCGTAAAAAATCTTACGCTTGAAAACGCATCGGTGAGCGGCACCAATTATGCCGGAATTATTGCGGGTTGGGCACTCGGTTCAATCACGGATTGCACTGTGTCCGGAGATGTCGAATGTATACCTGCCAACAGTTACAAAGTCTTTGTCGGCGGCATTGCAGGCCGCGCGGAAGGTAATGTCAACGGCTGCTCGTCGTCTGTCAATTTGACCGTTTCAGAAGCGAATGCCGATACATATGCAGGCGGAATTGTCGGTTATCTTTCCTTTAAAAGTTCATCATCTTCACCGCTTACGATTTCCGCATCGGGAAATGCAAGTATTTCAGGTGGCGGTTCCGTGTATGTAGGCGGACTTGCGGGATATACCTCTTCAACCTTATGTTTGAGCAAATGCTATACCGAAATGCAGATAACTTCAACAACGAGCAGCGATAATGCATATGCATATGCCGGAGGGCTTGTGGGTTATGGTGGTAGCGTCACAATCAGCGACAGCTACGCAACTGGGGATGTTACGCCAGCAACTTCAGGCAGCTCTTCTTACAACTCTAATATATACGTCGGAGGGCTTGTGGGATATGGTGATAACAGCGTCACAATCGGCGACAGCTACGCAACTGGGGCTGTGACTGCAACGAGCAGCTCTTCTTACAACTCTTATACATACGTCGGAGGACTGGTGGGAAGAGCTAATGGCTCAGTCACAATACGTAATTCGTATTCGTCGTCATTGCTTTCTGCAGAGGGCAAGACTGCTTATGCAGGCGGATTGACAGGGTATGTGTCCTATAGCGTAAGTCTTGAAAATGCACACTGGTTAAAGTCGGCAGACACGGACGCTGTTTATGCTATAGGCTACAGCAATAGTCTTGGGGTCCCGACGAGTATCGGCAGCACTTCTCACGCATTGATTGAGGAGTTTTACACTCTTGCCGACACTCTCAATGCGGGACGTGAAGTTCCCGTCTGGGAACACACGGGGGAGAACACTTTGCCGTCTCTTATAAGCGGTGAAGGTGAGCTTGTGGAATAAACTTTAAAATCTTTTAAAACAAAATTAAGCTTAAGGAGGAAATTATGGATCCAAAAAAAGTAGTATCACCTAAAGCCAAGGTCAGCAACGTTGTAGTAATTCACAACGACGGAGAATTTGCCATTGCGACATTGCAGTGGAACAAGGAAAACCGAATAGGAATTCGATGGAACGGGGAAGGAGAAAACAATTTGGGGTATCCGCAATCACGCAAATATCCCACTTGGTTTGTAATGCCTAAATCGGTGGCGTTGGCATACGCTTATAATATCAATAATCCCCAACTGGTGGCGGCAATAAGTGCTACCAGCGACAAACCTTTTGCATAATGCCATTAAAGTAGATTAAGCCCCATTTTAAAATGGGGCTTAATTTTTTTGTGCAACGAAAACCCCGCGATAGTCGCGGGGTTCAAAAAAGGCTAAGCCGATGAGGCAGACAAAAAAACTCCGATTGTGTACAATAGAATAAGACCTGCCAGTCGTCAAATACACAATCGGAGGA
>CALXQC010000107.1 GCA_944390435.1 uncultured Clostridia bacterium | reverse complement strand
ACAGGGCCTTCATCTCCGCCCAGATCTGCCGGCGGCTCAGGCCCCTTCCGCTTCTGGTGAGAAAGATCTCGCCGGAGGCGGTTTTCTGTTTCCCGGCGTATTTCTGCAGCTTCCGGCACAGCTTGTTGGGCAGCAGGATGGTTCGGATCTTCCCCTTCAGGCTCACCTCCGCCCGGCCCGCCCGGGCGGCCTCCACTGTGATGTACCGCACCTCGCTCACCCGGATGCCCGTGGCGCAGATGGTCTCCATCAGCAGGGCCAGCCGCTCCCGGCCCGAGCTGCGGGCGGTCTCCACCAGCCGGGCGTACTCCTCCCTGGAGAGCTCCCGCTCCCGGCTGCGGAACACCCGGCGCTGGATGCGCAGGGCCTTCACCCGCACCTCCTCCCAGCCCAGGAAGCGGAAGAAGCGGTTGGCCGCCGTCAGCATGGAGTTGATGGTGGCAGGGGCGTAGTCCGTCTGCCGCAGGTGCTCCTTCCACGCCGCCGCCAACTCCCGGGTCACGTCCCTGCCGCCCGCCCAGGCGGCGAAGGCCCCCACGTCCCGGCGGTACTTCTCGATGGTCCCCGCCTCCCGCTCCTCGCCCCGCAGGTGCGCCCCGAACCGGGCGATGTCCGACTCCCGTATCACATGCCGTTCCATGTGCATCCTTCCTTTCTCGAAGTATGCTCCTATTTTACATGCAACGGCAAGCCAACGCCCGCCGCTATCCCACATCCAGCCTGGGGTGATGTGAAATAGCGGCACCCGGGATAAGCCCGGATGCCGCTATCTTTCTAAATCAAAAATAGTTTTGGCTGTGTAGTTCGTCAATGGCCTCTCTGATTTCTCGGTCTGAGTATTTGGCTCCTTTGATTTTCTTTACTCCAGGAAGGATCTGAGCGGCATCTGTCGATTTCTTTGCTCTCTGCACAAACAAGGTCGTTGCAACCAATTCAAGTTTTGATGGAGTTTCTGTTCCAAAATTGCTTACAATTTCTTTTCCTCTTCGTGAAAGAGTGTCCCATCCATTTTCTCCCTCAACGCCGGCAGAAATCAGGTGTCCATAATCAGTGTAATTTATATTCAATATTCCTTGAGATGCTAGGGACTGAACTTCATAATCTAAATCGGCACTATAAGGTCCATAGAAGTGGATTGTATAGTCAAATTCAGGGCCTGCTCCAGCCTCTTCAAGCAAGTACACGATTTTCTGTAATGTCTTTTTACATGGTGCCTTCCCCGCTGCCCTTTCAAGGCTTCTTACTATGTCTAAAATCATCAAGTCGTTTCCACTCATAACTGTATAAAAGCCTCCTTTCTCCGTGCTGTCAGTATGCAGAAATTCGGGCCATGATTTCCTTCGCTTGTTCCGTGTAAGGCTTCGCAACGTAAAGGCGATGAATGCTAATGGGCTTTACAATACCTCCAAGGATCAAGGAATCTTCCATAATGTTGCGGGCATCTTTTGTGTGCTTATCGATGATCTTGATCTCCTTGCCGCTGTCATCGTCCAGCGCCAAATATAGCGGTTGCAATTTGTGCGCGGACTTATCCGCATCGTCAACGAAAACCGCATCTTCAGGGAGCTCACGTTTTACGGCTGAACATATCATACGGAATAGTCTAGCTTCATTTTTATCTGCATGTGCTGATGTTTCACGAACACAGGTCATAATTTCGCGCCGCCTGTATTTTGAGGCGTTGGCGGTACGAGCGGTTCTAATTTTATGATAGATTTCTGCGTCATCCAGAGCTAAGTATTCTTCCAGTGTACTGGGGTACTTCCCCTCTGGCAGGACCTCCTTTAGAGCTTCTACCAGAAGATGGTCAAGATAACGCCTGGTTTTGTGGAAATAGACCTGAATGAACATGAAATATCTTGCCAGCACAAATTCTTCAAACGCTTGAATGCCCCCGCTATTTATTGCAAGTTGAAGGATATTTTCTTCCGGCTTCTTATAAACGGTCAAAGTAGAGAGAAAGCGTTCCAAATCGTAAGTACCGTAACTTACCCCACAGTAATGGGAATCCCGGAGGAGATAGTCCATCTTATCACAGTCCATTTCTCCATCCATGAAGCTTTTCAGGAACATAAAATCAGGCCAAATATAGTCATCGTCCCACATGTGGTTTTTAGGAGCTTCTCCATATATCTTCCACAGTAGCTGAGGGGTAATTCCGTACTGTTCACCATATGTTCTTTGGAACGACTCCCCGATCTCATTGATATAATCGGCTATTTCAGTCTGTTCAATAATATCCTTTGTATAATCCTCGTGTTCCTTTCCGTCTGCAAAAAGAGCTTCAGATGCATGAGAAAACGGCGCATGTCCCAAATCGTGTGTCAAGGCAATGAGCCTAAGTATTTGAAGATACCATTCAGTGACCGTTTTGTTCTCTTCGAGGTCTTCCCGAAAGAGCAAAGGGTTCTTCTCCGTGACAGCCTTAAATGCATGTAGGTTTGTCAAACATATTGGACGGAGAACTCTGAGGGGGAAAGCCAGCCAAGGGGCCTCATGGGGAAGTAGTTGGAGCGGCGGTTGAGGATGGTGAGCTGCTTTGCGAAGTCGTCCAGGGAATAAAAGCTGTGGCAGGAGTAGAAACGTTTCTGGTCCTCCCGGTGGCTGCGCTCCACCTTGCCGTTGTGGCGCGGGGTATATGGACGGATGAGCTTGTGGCGGATGCCCAGA
>CALXQC010000106.1 GCA_944390435.1 uncultured Clostridia bacterium | reverse complement strand
GTCTTATCGAAGTCGTAATTGGTTATGACCTTTTCATCGGCGGAAAAGTCGGGGAAGACGCAGTGTATGTCGACATAGCCGTCTCTTCCGAACGGATATTCCGTGTCGTGCAAACGTACGAAAGGAGTTCCCATATTCGCAAAATATTCCGAAGCGTCGATATACGGCCCATCGAATATCCCGATACCGTTTACAGGACCGTTATTGATGCCGTGAACAGGCTTAATTTTTTCGGCAACGACATAGGATCCGTCGATCGCGATCGATGCGGACATATAACCGTTGTCGGCTTCGGAGAAAGGTATGCGTCGCGCATAGAATGCCGTGTCGCCGTCGATCAGTGCGGGGAAGGTCGTTTTTTGTCCGGTGTAGTCAGCGTCGGAGTACCAACCGTCAAATACCATGCCCGCGACTGTAGGTACATCGGGACAGCTCACGGTGCCGTTTTCGACTTTAACGGCACGATAAAGCGTGCCGTCTACGTAAAACCACGCAGTACCGTCGCTGCGCCCGGACGAAACAGCAATTACGGAAACCGTTATGGCAGCTCCCAGTAATATGGTCAATACGATTATAGCGACAGATAATGCGGTTATGACTTTTTTAGTGGTATCTATCATTGACGCCTCCGTAAAAAGTATATCATATGATCGCGTTAAAGTCAAGATTGCTCTATTTACAATAGCTTTCAGGCAATAAAAGACCGTGAGCCGAAAAACAGCTTCGGGAGCCCTTTACTATATCTGCGCTTGTCAGAAAAACTTTTATTCGCAATAAGCAAAAGCAGGTGAGTTCAAAAACAAAAACTCTGCCGTAATGCAAAGGTCATGATATTGCTTGGATAAGGGGAAATTGCCGTGCTGCTATTGACGGCAAGGATCGTCGTATGCGCATTAGTATACATTTTTTGCAATATGGAGAATTTATAAAACGCTTAACTCACAATCAGGCTTTGAGAAGAAATGCGCTCGTCAAAACGAGCGAGGTCGTTTCAGCGGAAACAGAGGCGTCGGGAGGACGAGCAAAGCGAGGACGGAATAGTGCGAACCAAGGGTAAAAGGTCTAATGAGTGGGTGGTTAACAGTAAGCGCGTCACGCGATCGGTATCCGTTATAGTAACGGAGCGGAAAGTAAGGCAAAGTGAAAGGCAAGAAAAAGGGAGCGGCGTGCGTACCAAACTCCCTTTTTGGATCGCTTCAAGCCTGAGCTTAAAGCGTTGGCGGAGCGTGTGTAACGTAAATTGAATTTCTTGTCAAGTTTTATTTTTTAAAATTAAATCATTTACATAAAAAGTCTGTAATCGTAAATAGTTCCATTATACTGAGAAAGTAGCCAACCGACCTTTGCTAACTGATTTGAAGATTCAATCGTGCATGGAAGTTTAGAATAAAGCCCAAAACTATTCCAATTCATCTTTGATAAGCCCAAAATTTCCGTTGCTATTTGTGCCATATTTCCGGAGCCATAATGTTTAACAATTTTCAAAGGTATAGGAATCGTTTTTCCTCCTTGAATGTATCTAAATTTTGAATTGCGTACGGATGGAGCAATTCCGTGCGTATACAGTAACATAGTATTTTTATCGACAGGGAAATAAAGTCCTCGTTTCACAGGGAAAGAATCAATGCAGAAATCTTGTTTGTAAGCAAAGCATCTAATATTATCTTCATAGCAAATTTCCAATAATTGAATGTCAGAAATTCCTGCAAAAGACAAACTTTTCACTAATCCATCTATTTCTTCACGCTTAAAGGGGGTACGTTTATGAATCACTACTCTTTTAGGTAATTCAGTAAATGATTTGTAAAAAAGTTCTTTTATATTTAGTCCTAATTTATATGCTTCATTTTGTGTTAAAAATGGATTGTTCTTTCTGTCCAAAACATAGTCATTATCATTAATTTTAGAGAGCTTATATTTTAGCCCTTGACCATCAGATGAATAAATATGACTACATCCAACAACAATATTTGTTCCATGTTCAGACTTATTGATGCTATATCCAACCCCCACAAAAGCAGTATCTTGTTGCAATCCTGATATAACCCACGGAATATGACAGGACTTCACGTAGATTGCAAGAGAAAGAGCCCACATAATTTGACAACGCAGATTACTTTCAATTGTTTTTTCTCTAATAAATTGTGTAGATATATTTTTTTGAGCCGCAAAGGCTTTAACAATATCGTGCAAATCATAATTATCTTGCGATGTAAGAAATTCATATTCTTTAGGAATATAGATAATTATCACATCTGTTCCTTGCGTGGATAGCTTATCGATTTGCTGTAATATTCGATCTCTGAACTCTTTAACTGCTATTGCCGCATTTGGATTTTGAGGAGATGGTATCTTTGCCCATTGGGGATCGTTAATTAACGGAATATTTAATCCTATATGAAAAGCATCAAAAAAACCAGGAAACGAGATAAGATAATCAGGGTTAAATTGAGCATCATGTCTATTGTTTAATTCGTTTAAAAAAATCTGAAACCTTTCAGAATAATTTATAGGACAAATTACTCCTAATCGTATAGAACTTCTTAATATTTTACTTCCAAAAGCAAAGTCATATGGATGATTATTAAGTAATCCTCGCATAGGATGAAAATCGGTACTCATTACATTTTGCAATGGGTTATAAAACATCAAGTCAGGATCATTGCATTCAATGCCATTGAAGATAATTCTTTTACTATTTATTGTAGTGGGAAGAGTTAAATGATAATTTCGCGCATTAATAATTCCTATTAATGCGCTATTGCCAGCAATTTTAAATTCAAAACCTGCACGATCTTGATTAGGAATATATCCTCTTAATATATCTGTGCAAAGCAGAATATTTATCCATTTATCAATATACCTATTTATGTTAAAGTTTGGAGCTTTATCATTTATATGCGCAGTAAAAGTATCAGCAAATGCTTTTAATATTCCTTTTTCGAATTTTATGTCGTCACAAAAGTGGTAAGTTGGCTCAAAGGATAAATATGTGTAATTGAAATCAAATTTTAGAGATAACTTGACGCCATAATATGCCGCAATTTGTTTGCCATATATGTTGTAAACAAATTTGGTTTCACTATTTGATGAGTTCCAAATTTTATCTTTTGAAAAATCACAGTTAGAGCTTTGAGCTAAAACCATGGTAATTCCTCGAAGTAACATTTCTCTGAAAATGCTGTTTGTTTTTGCCAAATCTCTTGAAAAAGCCGTTATCTCAATATCACTTTCCAATCGATTTGATAATACTTCATAAATATCTTCTTTTTTTCCCCAAGCATATATGAACCCAGCATAAGGAACAGCGACCATTCTATAATTATTGAGTGATTTACATATATCCCAAGCGTTTTCTTGTTTTTCAAGTTTAATTTTAAATTGATAACAAGTTTTAGGAAAAGCGATTGGATATAGGTTTGTTTTTACAATGCCGTTTAAATTCCCTTCAGGATTAATAAATGGGGTAGATTTATAATCTGTTACTTTACCCAATTCGTTTAAAAGTTTATCAACTCGACCAATAAAGTTGGGATTATCACTCATACAGAATTTGGTCAACAAGAGCATGGTCTTATCGAAACCATCAGTTGAAATATAGAAAGCTTCCCTTCCTTTTTCTGTAATAGAATTTAATAAATTTTCCACCTCTTTGGGACAAGCATTTCCATAGCCACACCAATATAATCTTCCTGCTCCTAGTTGAGAATATGCTTCATTCAAGGCTTTCATAATTGAATGATCACGACCACTATATCCAATTACTATTAAATTCTTTTTTGAAGTTTCCTGTTTTAAAGCATTAACTAATATTTCACTTTGAGCATCAAGTTCGAGTGCTGTATTTTTTAATGGACCATATTTATAATCGCCATGTAAAGCAACACATAACAATTCATTATTAGGCTCAGTACGATTTATACGATGCTGAGACTCCAATGTAACTTCAATTGGAGTTAAATTATATTGGTGTGCAATTTTTAATGAAAATCCGTCGAAATTTGTTGTCCAAATACTTCGAATCCAACCGATTTCAGCAAGCATTGCTAATAAATGATATCCAATACTTGGTTGTTTATTTTCAATTAAATGCTGAAAATATTTTTTACGATCACTTTCTATAGGATAGGCTTTTTCGGCGTAGAAAGAATATTCTGAAATATCGTTTGATGGGGGGAAAATCTTTTGATCATCAATCCATCTTTGGATTAATCTTCTTACACTTTCTATCTTCGTATTGTTATATGCTTCCGAATTAGCCGGGTTTCGTGATACATAAATATCCCGTTTCCAGTCCCAAATACAATCGGCGGCAGATTGTATCCCAGATTCAATAGAAGCTCCGGCACCAAGAAAGAATGAGTGCGTGATATCTTTATTCTGTTTTAATGATCTTATAAATTCATCAAAAGTTAATTTATTCATAACGCTCTACTAATTTTTTATTAGATTATACCATATAATAGCACATTTTACAATACGCCTGTACTTAAATCTTTACATTTTTTATAGAAAGTGTTATAATATCTTGTATATTAAGGAGAGTTAAATATGGACTTTGCAGAAAAGGTAAAATTCGTTCGAACTAAACTTAACCTATCTCAAGAGGAACTGGCGCATAAGTTAGGGGTCAGTTTTGCCACGATCAACAGGTGGGAAAACGGAAACTATAATCCAAGTCGATTGGCCAGAAAGGCATTTGAAGAATATTGCGAAAAGAAAAACATTCAGGAAGAGGATAAGTGACTATGGAAGACAAAATCGGATATATATATGTTTTGACTAATCCATCTTTTCCTGAATATGTGAAAATCGGTTATGCTGATAACGTAGATGCAAGGGTCGCACAATTAAATAGAAGTGAGTGCACCCCTTTTGCATTTAAAAAGTATGCCGTATTACCTGTGGCAAGCAGGCTTGCAGATAAAAACATTCATAAACTCATCGATAGGTTTAAGCCTGAGTTGCGAGCAAAAGAAAATGTGAACGGGAAAATACGTATACGTGAATTTTTTGCGATGTCGGCACAAGAAGCCGTAGAAATTCTCGATACTATAGGTGGTATTTACGGAGAAACACCTTGGCTCTTTGAACAAACAAGTGAAGAACAGCAAGACCAAGAAATAGCGGAAAAAGCTGCTATCGCATCTGAAAGAAAATCTCCTTTTTCTTTCTATAAATGCGGTATTCAAGATGGAGAACAAATTATATATGTTCACGACTCAAATATAGTCTGCACGGTTGCTAGTGATAGAGAAATCCTTTTCGATAATAAAAAGACTTCACTAAGTGCCTTGGCAAAAAAATTACTCAATCGTAAATGTGGAGTTCAAGGGACACTTTATTTTACATATAAAGGCGAACTCCTTTCTGCATTAAGAAAGCGGCTTGAGGATGAAGGAAAATATATGATTTCTACAGCCCAAGATACTGTTTCTTCAATACATGAAAACTGCACTCATAAAAGCAACGGAACGATACTTTATTTCAAAATGGACAAGTATCCGGCTGCTTGCCTATGGAATAGGAATGGATATCTTTTGTTAAAGGGCAGCAGAATATCTTTGGTGTTTACCAATAGTTGCCAAAATTGGATAAAAGAGTTGCGCAAAAAGTATTCTAACAAAATAGACGCTAACGGAATTTTATTGGAAGATATACAATTCAAAAGTAGTTCTTCAGTAGCTATGTTTGTATCAGGAAGCAGTAAAAATGGAAAAAAATATTGGAAAAATGAAGAAGGCACTCTTTTGCAAGATTTATTAAACGAAGGAGAATAATATGAACTATATTGGATCCAAATATTCTTTGATTGACTTCTTGGAAACATCCATAGATAAAACACTAAAGTTGCACAACGAAACGAAGAAACCATCCGAAATGGTATTTGCCGATTTGTTTGCGGGCACAGGAGTTGTCAGTGGTTCTTTTAAGCAAAGGGGTTATTCTATTATCGCTAACGATATTCAATATTACAGTTATGTAATTACCAAGCACATGATTGAAAATAACGGCAACCTTGATAAAAAGCGCTGTGATCATCTTATCGAAGAACTTAATAATTTAGATGGC
>CALXQC010000105.1 GCA_944390435.1 uncultured Clostridia bacterium | reverse complement strand
GGCAATGCAGAGACGATCGCGGACATATTCCGCAATTCGGGAACGGGGATAGAGGAGATAGTCATTGAAAAATCTTTCTATATCACCGATCCCGTGCTCTACCTCTCTCACGACACCGCCGAACAGGAAGGGAAAAGGCTTATGGCGATAAATTCGGAGATGCTGATGGGCGACAATCGCACTACGGTATATTCGTTCGAATTGAATGAAGAACTTGAAGAAGGCGAGATCAATCTCGTAAATTCCAATTATTACAATGCAAAGAATATGCAGATAGTATTTTCGGTTGCGTCCAATCGTATTTATTCGGTGGTAGACGACACCTTACGGCGCGAAGAAGTTCCGGGACTTATAGTCCAGCTTTCGCAATCCGATTACGACGCTATGTTTGCTCCCGCAGAGGACGCTTCCCAAATATGCCTTTATTTTTCAAATGAAAAACATGCGGAAGAGGCGCTCAAATTGTTGCCGGAAGGATATAGCGGCATTCTGTCCGCTTCTACCGTATACGTTAACGACGCGGGCGGAGTATTTATTTCAGATTTGCTTTGGTATGCGGCTATGATAGCGTCAGGGATAGTTTTTGCAGGATTGATAAGCGTAATCTTTATACGCAGCGTGCGTATTTACGCGACAGACTTCGCCATTTACAAGACGTTGGGAATACCTTCGGCGGTTTCCTCGCATTCTCTTTACATACAAATGGCTTTGATTTTTCTGCCTACTTTGATATTGCTTCCCGTCGTGTCTTTGATTGCGGCGTCGGTACCGGGAAGCGGAATGCCGCTTATAAGCGGATTCGAATGGTTCTTCATAGAGCTTATACTTCTGCTCGTGGTGGAGCTGGTGGCGGCGGGATTCAGTCGCAGCGTAAGGAGCAGGTCGATACGTAAGTCGCTGAAGAGGGGGAGTAAGGGATGAGCGCGACGATAAAAGCGGTAAACATAAGCAAGGTATTCAATGCAGGCTCGCGCAATTCCACCCGCGTGCTGGATCATGTGTCGTTCGAACTGCCCGAGCGCGGACTTTATATTATTTTCGGTAAGAGCGGCAGCGGAAAGACCACCTTGCTCAATATACTCGGCGGATTGGACAGACCCAGCGGCGGTGAAGTTTATCTGAACGGAAAACTTTTGTCGAAAGACCCGGACGGCATACGCAATAGTCACACCGGATTTATTTTTCAGAACTACTACCTTGAACGCGGGTGCACCGTTATGCAAGTGATGCGCAACGCGATGAAGATAGCCGGAGAGCGCGATGAAAAACTTATAGAAGAAAAAAGCTCGGCAGCGTTGCAAATGGTAGGAATGGAAAAATTTGCCAATAAAGCTTCGGACGCGCTGTCGGGCGGTCAGCAGCAGAGGGTGGCGATAGCGCGCGCTCTCGCAAAGGGCGGGGATGTGATTTTTGCGGACGAGCCTACGGGCAACCTGGACGCGGAGAATACGAAAAAGGTGATGGATATCCTTAAAACGATATCCAAAAGTCGCCTCGTTGTCGTGGTGACGCACGAGCTTTCTCTCATCAAGAAATACGCGGACGGTTGCATAAAGCTGGTTGACGGAAAGATAACGGAGATATCGGGCGACGCTGTTATATCCGATCTTGAAGGAAAGGCGGCGCAATCTTTTGCGACAGATACGCATGCCGCTGAAGCGCTTTTAGGAAAGACGGATACAGACAGGGGCAGACATACAGGCAGGCTGTTTAGTGCGACGGGCGTGCTCAAAGCCGAAAAACGCGGAGAAAAGGGCTTTGCCAGACTCGTCAAATTGATTTTTCTTTGCGCCGCGGCAATAGTCACGTCATTGTTTGCACTGGGGATATTCAACGTTTTTTCCGCAAAAGCGGACGTAACGCCTGTGGATGCAAATTCCGTATATGTAAAAGCTACTGACGATATTTATGCCGATCTGCGCAGGCTTGACGATAGTTTGTATCAGATGGTGGACTTTTTCGAAGTGCACAGGCGGACGGGGATTTTTTCTTATCCCGATGTAGTGTCGCTTTCGGGGGTGGAAGTATCATACACGCCCGTATCGCTGACGGAAGAACACGAGGAGTTGCTGACGTTCGGGACAATGCCTCAGCAGGGAGAAGTGCTGGTCACCCGCGCGCTTGCGGAAGAATTGAAGAAGGAAATAGGCGTTGCGGAGCTGAAAAGCGACGAAACGGTGACACATCTGATATTTAATGAGGAATGGAAAGTCAGCGGCATAATGCAGGGCGAGGAAATGAAGATAGCGTTCAACCGTTACGATTACGCCAATTTCCTCGGTGTATACGGCTCGGTCGGTATAACCGACAGAAACGGACTGTTTATAGACGGAGAGTATGCCGAAAACACGTTCACCGCACAAATTTACACGGGCGATACCGGGGTTGACTTACAAGAGGGCGAGGCGGTGTTGGAAATCAACCGAAACTCGCTTTATAAGATGACAAACGATGTGGCGCAGGCGGATTACCGTGCGGACGCCGCCAATTCCCGCATTTCCGAAAGCGGCGCTTCGGACGCATTTGCGTTTGCCGACAGCAGACTTTATATACGCAGGCTGGTCATTTCTCGCAATATGGACGTGGATATGCGGATATACGTCACGCAGGAAACGCTGGACAATATATTCGTCTATCTTGCGCCCGATCCGGA
>CALXQC010000104.1 GCA_944390435.1 uncultured Clostridia bacterium | reverse complement strand
GCCGGAGAGACTGCCGGAGACCGCGGGGCTGCCGGCGGCGCGGTAGAGCATGGTGGCCAGCTGCTCCCGGGTGATATCGCCCGCCATATTCGTCCCGTCGGAAACGCCGGTCTCCATGGCCCACTGCCGCCCGGCCTCGTACCAGGGTTCCCCGCCAGTGTCCACGCCTGCCCGGCGGGCCAGGATGGTGACGGTCATGGCCCGGGTCAGGGGTTCGTTCGGCGCGAAGGTGAGTTTGTATTGTTTACTGCCCCCCAATTTCTGAGGCATGGACGGTGCAGAAATGACTTGCTGAATCCTTCCATCAGAGTTACAGTGCAGGCAGTCAGAGGTATGAAAAACGCTCCCCGTCCAAGCCGGGAACCCATTTCCAGCAAAAAGCAGGGAGCGTTTTTGACCACAGTTTCAGCCACAGTGCGGTGCGGAGCACATGGGAGCAGTGACTCTTGAGAGCAAAGCAGATGAAATGGAGCGAAAATGGTGCAAAACAAGCGAAAATCATGCAAAAAAATCTTTTTCCACTTCTTTGATTCAGGAGAGGAAGAAGCACAGTACGCACAGGGGCAGAGTGACCAGAACAATCCCCTGCAGCAGAACGGGGTGGCGGATATATTGATTCGCAGGTGCATGGGGGGCATTGATTTTTCGGCAGTATTTGGGAAATGCCAAGGTAAGCATGATCCAGATAAACAAGAAGCCAAAACCGGAGAGATAAAACAGGCTGGTATAGGGGAGATTCCCTTTCAACACCAGTATCAGGATGAAAAACAGCAGAAGGCGAACCATAATCCTTCCCGCCCGAAAAGCGTTGGCCTGGGATAGCGGAGGTCTCTCCCGGCCGAATAGGGCAGATTCCTGAAGCAGACGCAGGAAAAGCTGCACAACCAAAAACAAATCAGAGGCAGCCAGAGTAAAAATTGAGAGTAAAAAGACACCTGTTATAACTGTGCCTAAAACGCGGCTGAAGCCCAGAAGAGTCAGCGCATAGAGCAGGGGGCTCACTACTCCGTCCGGCTGGGGATAGGGGAGCACGCCGGCCAGGGCGGTTGCAGCAAGCGTATAGATAAAGACCATGCGCAGGGCGATGTTGTAGGTCATGGACAGCATGCTGGAAAGCTCGCCCTGCTCCTTCTCTGCAAACAGGCCGATGCTCTCTGTTCCGCCATAGATCATAATTACGCCAACGCCGGCTGCCAGGGTACCGCGCAATCCGTTGGGAAAGACCGCGCTCAGCGAGCTGAAATTGACTGTTCCCACAGAGGCTACCAGGCTTGAAAACAAATTTAATATGCTGGCCAGCCCCAGCAGGCCAAAGCCCAGCAGGACAAAGACCTTGACGAACGCGGTAAAGGTTTCCAGCCTTGATAAAAGGCTGTGTGGGATGCTTCCGATTACAACCGCGGCCAGGATCATCACACCTGCATGGAGCGCCGGCAGCTCCAGCTCCCATGCACACTGCTTCAGCAGCATGCTGGCGGCCACCAGCTCTGAAACCGGACCTATCAGCATCGCCAGCAGGTAGGCGCAGGCCACCGCCGTTCCCGCCTTCGGTCCGAATGCAAGCTCCACATATTGATGAAAGTACAGGCTTTTCTGCCCGGCAAGGGACATTTCAATCAAAAACAAATTGACGATAACGGCCACCGTGCCAATCAGCAGAAAAGTAAAGATCAGGCTTGGACCGGCCAGGGCAAACGGGGAGCTGACCCCCACAAAGAAGCCCGCTCCCACAATGCTTCCAATGGAGAGCATCAAAATATGTTCATGTTTGGCAGGTCCGGAGGGGGATGCTCGTCTCCGTCGTCTCATAGATATCCGCCCTTGTCTTGATAGGTGCTCAGGCTGTTGAGATAGCCCAGTGTCTCTTCCGCCCAGCTGTATTCCGACATATATGTGCCGGGAAAAATCCGGGCATCCCGATTGGGATTCTCCAAATAAGGATAGTAATCACAATCGAATGCCTTCACGTTGACAGATCTGGAATTCGGATGGCTGATCAGCATATCCTCCGCCCCCGCCTGGCGCAATATGTCCCGCAGGTCTTTGATGACGCGGCGCAGACGGCTCTGATAAATACTGTCATTGGGAGCGTCCTCCCACAGCACGGTGATCGCCTGGTCATTGTTTACAGAGTTCCCCCAGCGGTCCACCAGGTAGGCCAGGAATTCCTTTGATTTCTTGTTGGAAAAATGCACCAGCTCTTCATTGACATACAGGTCGAAGCATCCAAACGTCCGGACAAATATTTTTTTCGCCTGCCTGCGGTGGAGCAGCTTGGCGGTATAAACCGCGTACAGGATATCCTCCCGGTTGTACGGCTTCTCCAAATACACAGGCGCATGGAGCCGATACGCCTGCATGGCATATTCATCGTGGGCGGAAATATAAATCAGCACAATGGAGGGGTCGATATTTTTCAGCCGCTGCCCCAATTCGATTCCGTTCATCTCCGGAAGCTCGATGTCCAGAATCGCAAGGTCTATGGGATTCTGCTTCACGTACTCCAAAGCAGCCAGCGGAGATTCAAAGGCGGCGACAAGCTGAAGCTCTGAAATCGTCTCACATTCCATTTGAAACAGCTGAAGTGCCAGCACTTCATCATCCACTATGATCGTGCGCATGGATCCTTCCCTCACTTCGGCAGCAAAACTTTGGCGTCGCAGCCCTCCCCCGGGGAGGAGGAGATTTGCAGCTGGGCGCCGCACTGGTATTCCAGGCGGCTTCTGATGTTGTTCAGCCCGTGCCCTTCAGATTGCCTGAGCGCCTGGTCGACTGAAAACCCGACGCCGTTATCACGGATTTCAATGCAGTACCCGTCCTCTGTCTCATAAGAGCTGATCCAGACTGTTCCGCCCTCCACCCGTTTTTTGATGCCGTGCTTGATGGCATTTTCCACCAGCGGCTGTATGGAAAGGGGCGGGACCGAGAAATTCTGGACCTGAATGTCAAACTGAATGTTGATCTTTGGGAAGCATACCTCTTCAATATAAGCATAGGAGCGGATCATTTCCAGCTCCTTTGAAAAAGGAATCATCCCTGTGTGATTAATCGAAACCATGTTGTTGCGCAGAAAGCGGGAAAAATTATAGAGCAGCTTATCCGCGGCTTCCGCGTCGGTGCGGATCAAAACCCGCATGGAGGTCAGGGTATGATAGAGGAAGTGGGGCTGGATCTGGCTGAGCAGAAGGGCGATCCGGCTTTGGTAAAGATCCTCCTGAATCTGGTGCAGGGCGCGCATCTCCTTGAAGATCAAAAACACAATGATGTCAATGGAGATATAGGAGACAGCCAACGAGAGCACTTGGAAGCGGTTCGTGCCAAAGTAGAGGAAAAAGCAGACCGCCAGAAGAATACACATGGCGGCATTCAAAAGCAGACTAAAATGGAGTGTCTGCTGGGACGCGGAAAAGGATGCCTCCGCACGAAACTCCAAAAAGCCGAATACCCCCACATACACCACAAAAACGCCAAAAAACAAAATGCTCCAAGCCGCCGTGGTGGGAAGGGCAGAAATACCCAGACGGTCAAGGGCCACCGCTGCGGCGATATAAAGCCCAGACAGCACAAGGAAATTATTATAGTCGTACCGAAAAGAAAATGCACTGGTGAGGGGGCGAAAGGCCAGAATGGCCAAAATGGGAATCCCAATCAAGGCACAGGCCCCCGCGCGGGAGAGAAGGGCGCTGTTGGGAATGACAAGCTGAAGCAGCTCCAGCTGAAGCCCGCCCCAGAATGCGAGCGCAAGCAGAACGCCCCCGGCAAACTGGATAGAAGCGCTCTCCCGCGTGGGGCGGTAGCAATACCCCAAAACAATGGATATCAAACCGAGTATGCCCACAACCAGGATCAGGCAGGCGCTGACAAGACAGTGTTCCCAGACCCCGTCCATAATCTCAGCCATCGCTCCAACCCAGACCCCAAGCTTCGCGTCTGGGAAGCTGCTGTGGCAAATTGCCGCATCAATTCGGATGGCTTTTCCAGCCTGCTCCGCATCCAGAGGGAAGAAATAGAAATTGCCCCCCGGCTCAGATAAGTGCGCCGCAGCTCCGAAGCTGACCGCGTCAGCCCCATCCACTTGAATTCGGCCCAAGAGCTCGTTGGAGTAGACACACAGCATGTCATCGGATGTGAGCTCTGAGGGAAGGCGGGCAGACAGCGTTCCGGTTTCCCCCTCCGGAATGGCCAGGTGTGCAGGCAGAGTAAGGCCGCCCTCCACCCGCTGGCAGGAATATGTCCACTCCAGTTGTGCTGCGTGCAGCGTCCGGCGTCCGGAAGCAAAAATAGAACAGCACTCCAAAACAAACAGGAGCAGCAAAATACACACGATGCTCCACCGCACCTGCTTCCGGTGCAATATGAAAGGGCGCGCCGCACGGTTTTTCCCCTCAAAATCCTTCATGTCTCATCCCCGCGCCATCATGTTCACCCGGCTTCGTCTTATACCCCCGGCTTTTATACTTTTGGGAAGCTTTGTCTTGCCGCGGACAAAGCTTCGCGGGCCTGGCTCGCTGGGCAGTGAAGGCATCCCGGCACAATCCGGAGATTTGTCTGTCCCCAATGACGTCGTCCCCGCACAGCGCCGGGCGGCGTGCGGACAGGATGCTTCCCCTGCCCCAGTTTTCTTCATTGTAACAGATCCGGCACAGAGTTGCAAATTTTCTCTTGAAACGCCAAACCTCACACTGAATGACGCGGTGAAACGTCAGTTTTGTACTGAAAAAAAAAAAAAAAATCGTTGAGAAACCGCGCTCTATGG
>CALXQC010000103.1 GCA_944390435.1 uncultured Clostridia bacterium | reverse complement strand
CGTGCGTTTTTAGCAGCTTCCTGCAAGCGCTCGTAAGCGTCTTTTTGTTTTTTTGTTGAAGAAGTGCTGCCTGTAATAGTCGGAACTGTGGCCCTAAACCCAGTTTTTGCATTTCCTGAAGTTAAATCGGTAGCAGACGCTTGTTTTAAATAACCTTTTTGAATTTCTATGTATTTTTTTGTTTGCGCAATGCGTGCTTCCCATTCTTTTCTCTCTGTATCTGTACGGGCCTTAGAGAGCATATTTTGTTGATGTTCAAGTGCGCCATACAAAGCATTAACATCATTTTGCTTTACCATTTGACGCATTTTATTTTGCAAGTCTAATATGGCACTGCCTAAATTAATCAACCCCTGCACTGCTGCTTTTGCCATTGGCAAAAACATATCGCCGATATTTTTTGCTACTTGTTCCCAAGTATCAGCGTTCGTTGAAAGTAAACCGTTTAGGGAACCTGCTTGTTGTTCCATCAAGCCGAAATAGCGCCCACCCTCTGCCGTAGCGTCTTGCATTGCCTGAGCTACCATTTGGAAAGAAATGCGCCCTTCGGACATTTCTTCACGAAGCTGACCCATAGATTTACCAGTTTTTTGAGAAATGATTTGCAGCGGGTTAAATCCGGCATTAACCATTTGCAAAAGGTCTTGCCCCATTAATTTGCCGTTCGCACCGACTTGAGCAAAGGCTAATGACAACTGGTTAAAACGGTTAACCTCACCGCCTGTGATGTCGCCTAACAGCTTTAAATCAGGTATTATGTTTTCAGCACTTTCGCCGAAAGACAAGAGTAACTGTGCAGCTTTAGAAAGCTGTTGTGCTGTCATTGGGGTCTCAGCACCCAGCTTAATAATAGCGTCGGTGAGTTCCTGCCCTGTTTGAGCAGAGCCTGTCATTACTCTGAAAGATATTGCAAGTTGTTCAAAAGCTGCGGATGTTTGAAGTGCATATTGCCCGTAATCTTTCAGTTTTAATAATGCAAAACCCGCGGCTGCACCGCTTGCTAAAGTCCCTAAAGAACCTAACGAACCGCCCAGAGTTCCAAGAGCACCGCTTAAACCACTTGCAGATGTTTTGTTGGCTTTTAATTGATTTCCGTAAGAACTTAATGCAGATTTTGAGGAGTTAGCAGTGTTTTGGGTATTTTTTAGCGTTTGGTTATATTTAGCAGTAGTAGCATCAAGGCTGGCGAATTCTTGTTGAGTTTTCGCCGCATTACTGTCAATATTGATTATAACTTTTCCGTCTTGAGCCATCTAAAAAACCTTTGTACGTTCTAAAATATCAATTTCTACTAAGTATCTGATACCGACTGCAGTCGGATAAGGTAAACTGTTTATATTCAAGAGTCCTGCTCTTACCCACCGCCAGAGTTCTAATATCTGGAAGAATTCATCATCGAGATTTGACCATAAATCCCGTTTTTTACCTACTGCAATAGGATTTTTGACATCCCCTAAGAAGGTGAGCTTATCACCTTCTCTTGACGTCAATTTTAAATCCCCTGATTTATAAATCTCCCAAGCTATTTTGACTTTTTTTCAGTCTTTTCCGCCTGTTCTTTTATTCCCATTATTACAGGCAATAACCTTGCACAGCATTCCGCATGAATTTCATTCACCAAATCGCTTGCACCAAGCCCGATAAACTGTGCATAAGTTGTATATTCAACGGGTTTTCCGTCTTTTTTAAGCACGGGCTTATTTTCAAATCTCAAAAAACAGCGGTTTGCTGTTCTTGAAATATCGTTAAAGACCTGAAAGTCAATTATGTCAGCTGCGTTTGGTGTTCTAAATACAAACTTTGGCGGGTTTTCAAGGTCTTTGAACTGAGACGGGATAACGATTATGTCCTCTAAATTTTGAATTTCAATTTCCATAATTTAATCCTCAAAAGGGGTACAAAATGTACCCCTATGCTACTACTTCTTTCAATACACACGGAACAAGGTCGTCATCAGGCGTATTTCTGAAATTAGCCGTGTAAGTTTGTGCGTCATCAACCGTTGCACCAATGTTGTATGAAGTGACTGCGATAGGTGCAAAGTAAGACATAACGTCACCACCTGCGGATGGTTTATTTAAAACTAAACGCATAATGAGCGTTTCGCCGTCAATTTCTGTAACTTCTACTGTTTCGCCGGTTTGAGTTACAATCGGGATGAATTTTGACATAAGATATTCAGACACATTGATTGTAGTAATACCTTCCAATGTTCCTGTAGCGTCTGTAAAACCAGCTCTATAGCTTCTTTGAGTGTCACACAAAGTGGTAACATCAATTTCATCAGCTGAATATTCTACAGAAAAGTTTGTTATGTCACATTTTCTGGTCAAGGTAAGCGGAATTACATTGTCACCCTCTGCCGGAGTGATTTCTGCTGAACCTTTAAAAACATAGCCTGCCTGCAATCCCGAAGGAAGTGCAGAGGATGTTGAAGCAACAGCGGCTACAATATAATAACCGTCTGTTAATGCTGTTGAACCGTTACCTTCAACTAACACTCCTTTTGTAGCGGCATAGACTTCGCCGTCTTTACCTACTAAACGTTTTGTTTCTCCTGCCATTTTAAAATCTCCTTTTTTATTGATAATATTGAATCTGCATTGTTAATGCCGAAAAATAAAGTCCGATATCCGGGTTTGTTATACTCCTGCCGGAATCAAAAGTGTTAAGTCCTATTTTGTAATCGCCCAGTTTTTTAATT
>CALXQC010000102.1 GCA_944390435.1 uncultured Clostridia bacterium | reverse complement strand
TTATAATCTCTTCAAAGATATAGCCCATTTCAAGGTTAGAGATTTCATTCGGATGAAGATTTCCTCTGTCTGTTGTATATTCCTTTAAAACAATATACAGAATCCCCTTATTTGCCATCGTTGTGATGTGTCCATCAAACTTAAATTTTTCCAGAATATCCCGCACATTTGCTGAAAATTTATTCAGATACTCTCTAAAATTCTCCTCAATGTGGTCAGGATCATCCATAAGTCTTTCAAATGTATATTTACTTGTATTGTAAAAATCCTTTTTTGAAGCCTTACGAAGTAAAATATCTTTCATTGGAAGATTCTTTACTTCATCGTATTTCTGTAATACCGCATCCTTCGTATCTGAGAGAATACAGTCAAAACGTCTGATTACTGTAAGTGGTAATATAACATCTCCATATTCATGTGGTTTATATACACCGGTAAGCTTATCTGCTATTGCCCATATTAGGTCTGCTTTCTGATCTATTTTTGCACTTCTCGTAGCCATTTACATTTTCCTCCATAAGGTAATTTACTTTTCTTTGTTATCTGGTACATAGTCAATCAAATCTCCAAAGTTACAATCCAACTCTTTGCAGATTTTTTCCAAAACAGATAGTTTCACCGACTCGCAGTTTGTCATCTTTGCTATTGTACTGGAGCTAAGACCAGTCTTGGCACACAAATCTCCTTTTTTCATTCCGTGGTCAATTAACTGTTTCCATAATCCATTATAACTAATTGCCATCCTCTTTTCCTCCGTTTAATGTGCAATCAATATCAAAATTATTTTATCACACAAAAAACTCCTTGTACAATTCGCATTTACAAATATCACATATCTTTTTTCAAATATTGAATATCTTTTTTAATTTATTCACAAACCTTTTGAATTTATCTGCTACAGATACTCTTTTCCTAATTGATGTGGTTAGAAGAAAAACATCTCCAATCTGCTTTCATTATAACGTTCAATCCATATTTCCGCATTAAAAAAGGATGCAGGGATTGACTCCCTACATCCTTCATTAGAATTATAATATTATACTTATCTCACACCCCGATCAGCCCCTCTCTCCGGCTTATCTTTTCCCTGCTTTTCTTGAATAATCCTCTTATTAATCTCAAGCCGTTCATGAATGGATAATTTCTTATCTTTTCCAACTACCGCCTGCTTCTGTTGTACCTGTTTCCTATCTGCTTTTCCTGCATCCTTGACCACTGCATTCGCTTCGGTACTTGTTCCCCGCTCATCTGCTCTTCCTTCATTTCTTTCCGTTATCTGCTGTTCTCGTCTCTCTTTCACACCTTTTTCTTCCAGATTGCAAAAGCTCTGCAGATACGGAAGCACATGATTCTGCATGTCTGTCAGATCTTCCATATATTTTTGGAACTCTTCACTTCCTTTACCTTTCTGGTAATTGATCCAATACTCATCTGTAAGCTTCATTTCATTATCATACTTCAACTGACTCACAATACCGCCATGTCCATTTCCAATATCTATTGACTTCTTGAAATGATGCAGCATCTGTTCACCTTTTTCCGCATAATATACAGTCACATATATCTTTGTGATTTTTGTAGGTTCCTCTGTCTTCGAATCACGTTTTGCATACCATTCTTTATCCATTTCTGCTGTTTTTGCATCCAGCTCGGATAACTTCTGACATCTTGGATTCATGAGAGCACTTTCTTCACAATAGTTTACATACACCATTGGTTCCAGATTCTTTGGAAACTCCGGCTCATAGACTTTCAGTCTTTCAATCAATACACCTGCACGCACAGACTGGTCACATTCTTCGTCTACAATATCCTTCAGATAAGAAATATAAGAATGTGTATTGCCACTCTGCAAATCCAACATCACCTCTTGTACCGTATTTTCTCCCGTCTCCACATTATCTCGATACTCATACGGATCAAAAGCTTCTGCAATCTCATCCAATGCCTCTGCCAACTGTTCTGTGGTCATCTTCTCTGGATACATTGCTTCCCGAACATCCCGCATTGGTACATACTTATAGTCCGGCAATGCATCATGAATTTTCTCAATCCCTTCCCGTATCAGTGCAAGTTCTCCATAAAATCGAACATCGTCCATCAGATTTCCAAGTACTGTATTTCCTTTTACGATTGCAAATTCAGCATCATCATAGTAACTGTCTTCCGGATCACGATAGATAATCCCCATACTGCATACTCGATAGGCATTCTCAGGATTCTCCCTATATTTTTCATAAACCGCAGCAATCTGATTAACATCGGTACTTTTTTCATAAGCTCCCATATCATGGAACTCATCACATTCTGCGGCAAAGTATTCCAGATACGGTTCTTTCTTCGGTGGCATATTATTGAGGACATTATCAATCATGTTATAATTTGCCTCTTCCAGTTCTTCTACCTTTGCCAATGGCTTATATTCGCCCTGGCTTTTCTGAATCTCTGCCATTACAACCTCATCCATTTCTTCTACCTTTTCCATCAACTGATCATAATCCCCACGGATGCGTTCTCCAGTCCATCCTTCGTCTTCCAAAAGTTCCTCTGCCGCTTCTTCAATAGAAATTTCACCATTTTCATAGACGCCACCATCCATCAGGCGGAAATCTTCATCGTAAAAGGAATAATCATATCCTCCTTCTGTTCTCTGAATAGCAAAGTAACGTTCTCCTACCTCATATGCCAGTTCACTAAGAACCTGTTCTTCCAGATTCAGGAAAGAATCTAGCTGTTCAAAACTGATACTGTCTACAAAATGAGCGGTTACCTTCCCCCCCTCATTCAGAACTACGATATCACTGACAGACAGGGAATGTCCTCGAAAGTCTTCTGGTCTGTCGATGTTGAATCGTTCAAATATATCATCTAGCGACATATTTCCAAATAATTCTCCCACATAGACCAGTTCATAGTCTTCTTTTTTAATCTGCATCCCGTGACTTTCAATGAAGCTCATATTCATAAACGCATAGTTTTCACCTGGCAAACCATCTCTTATTTGATAAATACCGAATGTTCGTCTTGTCCCTAATAGCAGATTTGCCTCTTTCAAAGACTGAATCTGCGGATATTTCTGCATCTCCCATTCCAAATTGCGGAATCGTTCCAGTTCTTCTGTAGACATCTGATAATGCTCCGGACCTCGTTCAATCTCCATTCGCTCTGTAACATAGATTGGTGATGAAAAATTGGTAATCAGATAGATATCTGCTCCGGCATCATATAATTTCAGAGCTTCTTCCTGTCCAATCACATTCATCGGCTCCTGAAATGCTCCAAAATCTTCATCTGCATAATCCAGATCCTTATCCCTTATCCGTTCCCACATCTGTGATTCCATGCCAAACAGCCCTTCATGTGCCTGTATCATTTCTTTACTTGCATACTCTCCCTTGCTGCCATCACTACCCAGGCAATAGATTTTAGAACCCATTCTGTGATAATCCAGGGCTGCTGCTTTTCTAAGCGGCACCATATCCTCTGCTGTATATCCATAATCCCGAAGTTCCAGCTTGCCTATGGTTGGATCTGGTAAG
>CALXQC010000101.1 GCA_944390435.1 uncultured Clostridia bacterium | reverse complement strand
AAATCTATTCTATGTCCACCATTTACTAATATACTAATATATCTTGCCATCTGTAATGGTGAAAAGTCATTATCTCCCTGTCCAATTGCTGCACTTAATACATCTCCACCTTGCCATCTTTTTCCACTAGCTTCTGATGTTTCCTTTGAAGCTATTGTTCCACTCGTTTCACTTGGCAATTCTATTCCTGTTTTCTGTCCTAATCCAAAATATTTTACATATTTAACTAAATTATCTATTCCCATTCTATTACCCATTTCATAGAAGAAATAATTACATGACTTTTGAATAGCATCTACAATATTTAATCTACCATGTCCTATATGGCTTTGTGTCCATATCCAACAAACAGGTGCTGTATTTGGTACTCCTCTATATATTCCAACATCGTTTATTCTTTCATTCTTTGTTACTACTCCTGTTTCTAAAGCAGCAACAGCTGTAACCATTTTAAATGTTGAACCTGGTGCATATGAACCAGATATTGCCCTATTATATAAAGGAAGTGTTGGATCATTATTTATTTCATTCCATCTTTCAGTTGTAAGCCCATTATATATTTCTGCTGGGCTGTAATCAGGATAACTAGCTAATGCAAGAACTTCTCCTGTTTTTACATTTGTTACAACTACTGCTCCTCCTTTTGCATTATATCTTTGAGAAAATCCTCCATTTCTTATTTTTTCAATATTATTTTTTAAAGCGTTTTCTGCTACAGCTTGTAAATTAGCATCTATAGTTAATACGACATCCGCTCCTTCAACAGCTTCTTTAGCAATATATTCTCCTGTTTGAGTTCCATCAACATCCATGTCTATTTGTCTTATACCATTTTCGCCTTTTAAATATTCCTCAAAAACATATTCAATTCCTGTTCTACCAATATAATCATCTATAGCGTATGTATCCTTTTTCTCTTTATATTCATCATCTCTGATCTTTCCTATATAACCTACTATATGAGATGCTAAATTTCCAGATCTATAATCCCTTAATGGTTCTTTTATAACTGCTATTCCAGGGAAATCTGCTGATCTTTCTTCAAATTCTTGAACACTTGCTCTACTAATACTACTTGATATTTCAATAGATTTTACTGTACTATATCCACTTGTTTTTATCTCATATACTATAGTCATTATCTTCCTTGTATCTTCTAAAGAATCACAATTAATTTCATACTTATCTTTTAAAGCATAAAAAGCTTCTTCTGCTGTTGCATTTTCGTCAATTTTATTATTCTTCTTCCATTTAATAGCACTTTCTTCACTACTAAATTTAAATTCGAAAGGATTTATACTTATTGGTAAAGTATCTATGTAACTATCTCCATTTTTTTCTAGCACTTTTACTATATTTAAAATAGAATTATTGAAAGTTTGTGTATCTACTTTAGTTTTATATAGCTCTAAACTAAATCCCATAGTTGTCCCAACTAACACGTTACCAGTTCTATCCATTATAGAACCTCTTGCAGCTTCCAATACACTTTCTCTTGTTAGTTTTGTATTTGACTGTTCTCTATATTCTTCACCTTGTACTATTTGTAAATTAAATAATTGAATTATAATAATTATCCCTACTATGTATATAATTACAGTCAATATATTAAATCTAATTCTACTATTGGAATCATTATTTCCCAATTAAACACCTCCAAAGATCATAATCTAACAAAATTAAAAATATCTCGTTAAAATAGCATTTCCCTTTATAACATTTTCCATATAATATCCTGCTTTTTTTATTAAAGGATAAAAAATGATTGTCAATAATATATTATATAATATTTCAATTAATAATATTTTTAAAAACATCCATACATCCACGTAAAAATCTAGTATAAATATATTCATAATATATTTTAAAATCTCATATATAAAGGTAGAAAAAATCACCATTAATATTATAGTAATTTTACTATCTTTTGAAAAATTTTTATCTAAATATCCACCTATAAAACCTATTATAGCTAATGCTATAGCCGTAGTACCGTATATTTCTTCCTATAAAAAAATCTAACAAAATACCAGATATTGCTCCAAATAATATTCCTCTAATTCTCCCAGCAAATAGACCAACAAATAAAGCTAAAATTATAAACAAATTTGGTTTAATACCTCCGATTGTAAACCAATTAAAAAAATTAGATTGAAGAAAATATATTATAAAAAAAGCAATAAATAATAGAAAACCTATTAATACTTTCTTCATAATTCCTCCTTATTATAAATTATATTATTAATTTGTAATTACTAATACAGTTTGAACACTTGAAAAATCAACTGCTGTTTTAACTATTGCATATCTATCAGTTATGTTTTGTGTGTTTACAACTTCTTGAATTGTCCCAACATGAATTCCTCTAGGATATATTCCTCCCATTCCTGATGTTTCCACACTATCACCTTGTGCTATATTTGCATCTGTTGGTATATATGTAGCTCTTAAAGTTGAAGTGTTATCCATTGTTCCTTTACATACTATAGCCTCACTAGTCGTACTCATAGTACAACTAACAGTACTAGCAGGATCCACAATAGGTTGAACTTTTGCACTATGTTCATCTACAGCAATAACATGACCAACTAATCCTTTATCTGCAATAACTGTCATATTTTTTTCTATTCCTTCACTCTTCCCTACATTTATTACCATGATATTACTGTAATTACTAAAATCTTTATCAATTATATATGCTGGAATAGCTTGATAATCAGCATATTTTTCTTTTAAATTCAAATCTTCCTTCATAGTTGCATTTTCTGCTTTTATAATCTCTAATTCCCTTAAAGATTTTTCCAAATTACTATTTTCTTCTTTTAATTTTTTGTTTTCTTCCTCTAATTTACTTAAATCAGTAAAAAAAGAAGAATTGCCTTCTATTTTATTTTTAAGAAATACTAATCCATTTTGTATAGGTGTAACAAGTTTTATAACAGCACTTTCAACATATGAAAATTTATCTATATTTATATTTGATAAAACAACTAATAATATAAGTACTATTAGGGTTATCACTATTCCAAAAACCCCTATTT
>CALXQC010000100.1 GCA_944390435.1 uncultured Clostridia bacterium | reverse complement strand
AGTATCCGATCTCTTTTCCCTGTGCGCGGTCTCCCCGTGTATCACCGAAGCGTCGAGCGAAACACGGGGAGACCCATACTCTTTACTTTTCTGCCGCGGGACGCACCGGTTACTGGGCCTGGTACTGGTTCTCGGCCGTCCAGGCGTCCACGGCGTTCACGTCGGCGGGCATGGAGATCTTGCCGTCGATCACGTCCTGGCGGACCTGGTCGATGACGGCCTGCAGATCCTCGGGGATCCCGCCCTCGTACAGCGTGCCCTCGAAGCTGATGTCGCACACGCCGTCGGCAATGCCGAACTCATTGTGGCCGGCGGACCAGTTGCCGTCCAGGAGCGTCTTGACCTCGTTGTAGACCAGGACGTCCGTCTTCTTCACCGAGCAGCACAGGCTCTGGTCCGGGTCGTTGTCGGAGGGGCTGGTGGCGATGTAGTAGGCGCCCCGCTCCTTGCAGGCCTCCAGCACGCCCATGATGCCGCTGCCGCAGTTGCCGGTTACAATATCAGCGCCCTGGTCAATTCCCAGCAGGGAAATCTCCTTTGCGGTGGCGGGATCCGTATAACCGCCGACGATCGTGTACTGGATTTCCACATCGGGGTTAACGTACTTCGCACCGGCCATGAAGCCGGCCGCGCCCTCGCGGGAGGTGGGGTTATCCATGCCGCCGGCGTAGCAGAGCACGTTGTCGGAATTGGTCATGGGGAACACATCCTGATACTCCCCGGTGGTGATCAGGCCGCACAGCACGCCGCTGAGGAAGGCCTGCTCGCCGTTGACGGCGCTGACGGAGCGGACGTTGTCCTTGCCCCCCAGCTTGCAGTCGATTACCGTATATTTCTGCTCGGGGTACTCGTCGCAGAACAGGGAGACGATATCAGCGCCGGAAGAATCAACGAAAATAATCAGGTCGTACTCGCCGGACTCGGAGAGGAAGCGGCCGTTGGTTTCGTAGGCGGATACTTCGTTATCCGGGCATTCCACGTAGTCGACCACCACGCCCAGCTCCTCCCGGGCCCGGTCCGCGCCGGCAATGCCCTCGTCGGTGAAGCCGGAGGCGCCGGCCTTGCCGCCGCAGACGGCGACCTTGATGACGTCCTCGCCGCCCTCGTCCGTGGAGTCGCCGGCGTTGCCGGAGTTGTTGCTGGAGTTGTTGCCATTGGCCGCGTTGTTGCCGGAGGCGCAGGCGGTCAGAACCACGCACAGCGTCAGCAGCATGGCTACAAGCGCAAATAACTTCTTTTTCATACAAATTCTCCTTTTTTATATTCCCAGCACCAGAGCCGGTGCAAAGGTCCCTACTGCTTCCGGTGGTCGTAGCGGATGATATCCTCCATCCACTGCTTCACCGCCGCCGCGCTGTCCACCTCGTAGGCGAAGCGGACGTTGGGCTCCCGCTTCCACCAGCCCCGGAAGTCCACGACGGTCTGCCCGGTGCTGATGCCGCCCAGCTGGATGTCGCAGGCCACATCCTCGCAGGTGAACCAGCCGGGGTTGGTGAGATAGGCCGTGGCCGCCACGTCGTTCATGCCGATGCCGTCGGCCCGGCTCTTGTACCAGCGGGAGGGCTCGCGCATGGAGGAGCGCTTGCGCCAGTCCTCGGTCATGGTGTACAGATACCTGCCGATCCGGCCGCCCTCATCCCGCAGCCGCCGGAAATCCTCGTCGGTCTCGGTAAACTGGTTGCAGATATCCAGGCCCAGCTGCACCACGGGGATCCCGGAGTTGTAGACGATGTGCGTAGCCTCGGGGTCCACCGCCGCGTTGAAGCTGGCCACAGGGGTGTCGTTGCCGATGACGTTGACCGCGCCGCCCATGAACAGGATCTCTTTCACGTTTTTCTTCATTTCCGGATCCAGCAGAATCGCCAGGGCCACGTTCGTCAGCGGCGCCAGAGCCAGGATGGTAACCGGCTCGGGGGATTCCCGGACGATCCGGGCCATCTCCGCCGGCCCGTAGCCCGGGGCTTCCCGGCCTGTGGGCATGGGGAGCCCCGCGTCCCCCAGGCCGTCCTTCCCGTGGACCCAGGAGGCGTCCATCGGCCCTTTCAGGATCGGGCGGTAGGCGCCGCGGTAGACGGGGATATCCGTCCGGCCCGCCACCTCCAGGATGCGCAGGGCGTTGATAACGCAGCCATCCAGGCCGATGTTGCCGTTTGCGATGGTCAGGGCCTTCACGTCGAAGCTTCCGTTTGCCAGCACCCAGAAAATCGCGCCGGCGTCGTCGATTCCGGGATCCGTGTCAATGATCACCGGCGTCAGTCGGTTTTCAGCCATATTGATTTCCTCCCTTTCTCCGCGCGGGCGGCCGCCTGCCCGCCCTTTACTGGTTTGCCGTCATCACGCTGCCGTTTTCATCGGGCTTCGTGAGCAGCTTGTCCTCGATCTCGCTGATGAGCCCCAGGGAGATGCAGTGGCGCCCGCCCTCAAAGGGCGTCGTCAGCCAGATCTCCACCATGTCCAGCGCCTCCAGGACGCCGGTGACCTGCCCGCCCAGGCAGAGCACATTGGAATCGTTGTGCTTGCGCGTCATCTTGGCCATGTAGGAGTCCGTGCACAGGGCCGCCCGGATCCCCTTGAACTTGTTGGCGGCCATGCTCATGCCGATGCCGGTGGAGCAGATCAGGGTCCCGCGCGCCTCGGGCTCGTTCTCCACGTGCTTTGCCACCTGCTCGGCGTCGTAGGGAGAGCGGACGATCTCCGTGGTA
>CALXQC010000099.1 GCA_944390435.1 uncultured Clostridia bacterium | reverse complement strand
ATTCGCGCAACCAGCAGTTGCAAAAAGCTTTCTCCCTGCTGAACCGCTGTTTAACAAAGCTCAACGATCAATCCCTCGTCATATAGCTCGCGACCGCGCACCGCGATGATCTTCCCCGGCGGCGGCGCGGAAAGCTGCTCTGCCGGCAGCAGCAGATTGAGATAATTGGCGCTGTGCCCCCGCCAATAGGCGCGCCCGTCATACTCCGCCGCCTCCTCGGCCAACAGATCCAGCGGCTGTCCGATGAACTGCCGCCGGTAAGCCTGAGCATTGCGCGCGGCGATCTCGCTCAGCCGCGCCGCCCGCTCAGCCTTAACCGCCTGGCTTAGCTGCTGCGGCAGCGCCGCCGCTGGCGTACCGCTGCGCCGCGAATAGGGGAAAATATGGCTGTCCGCCAGCTGCAGTTCAGCGAGAAATTGCTCGCTGGCAGCAAAATCAGCCTCGCTTTCGCCGGGATAGCCGACGATGATATCCGTCGTAAAAGCAGTCTGCGGGCGCAAGGCACGCAGCCGCTCGATCAGCGCTGCATACTGCGCGGAGGTATAATGCCGCCCCATCGCCGCCAGCGTCCGGTCGCAGCCTGACTGCAGCGGAATATGCAGATGCGGACAGATCCGCTCCTGCGCCGCAAATAGCTCGATCAGCGGCTCCGAGAACTGCTGCGGCTCGATCGATCCCAGACGCAGCCGCGCCAGCCCCGGCAGCTCCAGCAGCCGGCTGATCAGCTCCGGCAAATCCTCTCCCGGCGGCAGATCCTGCCCGTATGCGCCGATATGGATGCCCGAGAGGACGATTTCATGATGTCCGGCGCAGATCAGCCGCTGCGCCTGTTCCACAGCCTGAGCCAGCGGCAGCGAGCGCACCGGACCGCGCACATGGGGGATAATGCAGTAATGACAGAACTGATCGCAGCCGTCCTCGATCTTCAGATAAGCGCGCGCCCGCGGCTGGAGATTATCCGCAGCGATGCGGTGGAACTGCCGCACCTCGCCGATTTCCGCCACCGCCTGCAGCGGCGCGCCGCCCGTCTGCGCCAGCCGCTCCTCCACCAGCTGCGGCAGCCGCCGCCGCTCGTCGACCCCGGCAATAATATCAACGCCGCCGATCGCCGCTACCTCGGCGGCATCGCGCTGGGCATAGCAGCCGCAGACAGCGATAAGCGCCTGCGGCTGCTCCCGCCGCAGGCGGCGGATCAGATTGCGCGCCTTTTTATCCGCCACAGCCGTCACAGTACAAGTATTGATAATGATCAGTTGCGGCTGCTCCGCCTGCCGCCGCCAGCCCAAAGCGGCGAACAGCGCAGCCAGCGCGCCGCCCTCTTCCTGATTGACCTTGCAGCCAAAATTGTAAATGGCAAAAGTTTTTTCCATAAGCGCCGTCGCCCCTTAACTCAAGCTTTCTGCCGTTCCGGCCGCGCTGTTGCGGAAGGCCGGCTAGACCCGTGCCCGCGCGGCATAGGCGTTCCATTCTTTATCGCGGCGGTGCTCCATGATCTCCAGCCCTGCCGCCGCCAGCGCCGCCTCCGTTTCCTTGGCGTAGGCGTCTATGATCCCGGAGCAGAGGAACACCCCTTCCGCATCCAACAGCTGAGCAGCCACAGGACTGAGCCGGCGGACAATATCCGCATTAATATTGGCGATCACCAGCTGATACCGCTGTTCGCTGATCTGCCGCTGCAGCTCCGCATCGCTGAGCAAATCGCCGCAGCAAAAACGGAACTGCCGGGCGCTGATGCCATTGAGCTGGCAATGCCTTGCGGTCGCTTCCCGGCACAGCGGATCGATGTCGATGGCCAGGGCCTGGCTCGCGCCTAATTTCAACGCAGCGATAGCCAAAATCCCCGAGCCGCAGCCCAGGTCGATCACCTGCCGGTCCGGCTGCAAATATCGCTCAATCATCTCCAGCACCATCGCGGTGGTGGCATGGTCGCCGGTGCCGAAGGCCATGCCCGGCTCGATCTCGATCGTGATCCGCTCCGGCGGCAGCGGGCTTGTATCCCAGCAGGGGTGAATCAGCAGCCTTTTTCCCAGCGGCCGCGGCTCAAAGCCCTCTTTCCATTTTTCCTGCCAATCGACATCCGGCAGCTCCGCCAGACTAACCGTCAGTTCGGGATCTGCCAGGAGACGCTGCTGCAGCTGAGCCATCTCCGCCGCAGCAGCGGCGAAAGTCGCGGTCAGGGTTAAACGTCCGGTGACGATCTGTGCGGCGTCAAAGACCGAAGCATCCCAGTCGCCGCTGCTCAAATGCGCCTTGATCAGCGCCGGATCATCCACCGCTACGCCCAGCGCGCCTGAATCGAACAGCAGCATTGTCAGTTCTTCCTCGCGCGGCGCCGGCGCATTGATAGTGATAGTAGAATATTCGCTCATGTTATTGCTCCTTGGTCGGTCCGGCAGCAGCTTGTCCTGATGACGCAACAGGCGGGACGCCAGCGCGTTCCGCCTGCTCAGCCGGAGTGATCCTGCTATTTATCCTTAAAGATCTTGCCGAAAAAGCCCTTTTTATCCTCGCCGCTATCCTTCAGATCGCCCAGCTGGCGCAGCAGCTCTTTCTGCTCGGCGCTCAAATGGGTCGGGGTGACCACCTTGACTTTGACATGCTGGTCGCCGCGGCCGTAACCGCGCAGCTTAGGGAAGCCGCGTCCGCGCAGGCGGAAGGTGGTTCCGGTCTGCGTACCCTCAGGGATATCCAGCTTAACATTGCCGTCCAAAGTCGGCACCTCAATCTCCGCGCCCAAAGCCGCCTCGGCGAAGCTGATATCATGTTCCAGATAGACATTATCGCCGTCGCGGCGGAAAATCTTATGCGGCCGCACCGAGATATAGATAAACAGATCGCCGGCCGGTCCGCCGTTCTTGCCGCCCTCACCCTCGCCGGCCATGCGCAGCCGCGAGCCGTTATCGACGCCGGCCGGCACATTGACCGCCAGCTTGCGGGTCTTGCGCACCCGGCCGCTGCCGCGGCATTCCGGACAGGGCTCCTTGATCGTCGAGCCGCTGCCGCCGCAGCGCGGACAAGTTTTGACCGTCTGGAACTGGCCGAAGGGGGTCGATTGATTAAAGCGGATCTTGCCGGTGCCGCCGCATTGCGTACACTGTTCGCGTCCCGTGCCGGGAGCGGCGCCGCTGCCGTGGCAGTTGCCGCAGCTCTCATAACGGTTGACGGTAATTTCCTTGGAGCAGCCCTTAGCCGCCTCCTCGAAGCTCACCTGCAAATCGACGCGCAAATCATTACCGCGCAGCGGCGCGTTAGGATCCTGCTGGCCGCCGCCGAAACCGCCGCCGAAAAAGGTCTCGAAAATATCGCCAAAGCCGCCGAAACCGCCGCCAAAGGGGTTGCCCCCGCCGCCGAAAGGATTGCCGCCGCCGAAGCCGCCGGCGCCCGGCCCTTCATGGCCGAACTGATCGTAGCGGGCGCGTTCATTGGGATCTGAAAGCACCGAATAGGCCTCGTTGATCTCCTTAAATTTTTCCTCCGCGGTTTTGCTATCAGGATTGAGGTCGGGATGATATTGCTTGGCGAGCTTTTTATAAGCTTTTTTAATGGTTTCCTCGTCAGCGTCGCGGCTGACGCCTAATACCTCATAGTAATCGCGTTTTTCTGCCATGTCGTCCTCTTCCATTTCTCAAGTTACCGCCGGGCTGCCTCTGCGAAGGATAGCCCGGCCGCCGTTCCGCCTTATGCGGAGCGGGCCAGGCGGCCTGACGCGCAGGCCGCCTGTTTCATCTATCAGCCGATCAGCGATCCGCTTCCTGAACTTAATTTTGCTTATCTTCTTTATTTTCGTCGTCGACGTTATGGAACTCCGCGTCATAGAAGTCCTGCGCCTGCTGCTGATTAAAATCGCTGGCGCCGCCGTCGCCGGCCGCGTTGCCGCCTGCTTGCTGCTGTTGCTGCTGCTGAGCTGCCGCCGCTTCGCCGTAAATGCGCTCGGTGATCTTGTACAGCGCCTCGGAAAGAGCCTTGGTTTTCTGCTCGATCAGATCAACATCCTCTCCGGCCAAAGCGTCGGAAAGCTCCTTCTTGGCAGCCTCGACGGTCTCTTTTTCCGCCGGCTGAACCTTATCGCCCAAATCATTGAGCGAACGGTCTACCGAGTAGAGCAGGCTGTCGCCCTGATTACGGATCTCTACTGCCTTTTTGCGCTTCTCGTCCTCTTCCTTATACTGCTCAGCCTCAGCCATCATCCGGTCGATCTCGCTGTCAGAGAGGCCGGAACTGGCGGTGATGGTCACGCTCTGCTGCTTGCCGGTGCCCAAATCCTTAGCGCTGACATGGACGATGCCGTTGGCGTCGATATCGAAACGGACTTCAATTTGCGGGACGCCGCGGGGAGCGGGAGCGATGCCGTTTAAGCTGAAGCGGCCGAGCGTCTTATTATCCGCCGCCATCTGCCGCTCGCCCTGCAGGACATGGATCTCGACCGAGGGCTGATTATCCGAAGCCGTGGAGAAGATCTGGCTCTTCTGCGTCGGGATCGTGGTATTGCGGTCGATCAGCTTGGTAAAGACGCCGCCCAAGGTCTCGATGCCCAAAGACAGCGGAGTCACGTCGAGCAGCAGCACGTCTTTGACCTCTTTATTCAAAATACCGCCCTGAATCGCCGCGCCCAAGGCGACGCATTCGTCGGGGTTGATGCCCTTATGCGGTTCTTTGCCGATCAGTTTTTTGATCGCTTCCTGAACTGCCGGGATACGGGTGGAGCCGCCGACCAGCAGGACGCGGTCGATATCCGCCGCGCTCAGCCCGGCGTCTTTCATCGCCTGTTTGGTCGGGCCCATGGTTTTCTCCACCAGATCAGCGGTCAGCTCATCGAATTTAGCGCGGGTCAGATTGACGTCCAGATGCTTCGGGCCGTCGGCGGTAGCGGTGATGAACGGCAGATTAATATTAGTCGTCATCATGCCGGAGAGCTCGCATTTGGCCTTCTCCGCCGCCTCGCGCAGCCGCTGCATCGCCATTCTGTCGGCCGCCAGGTCAATACCCTGCTCGCGGCGGAACATATCGACAAGATAGTCGACAATGCGCTGATCAAAATCATCGCCGCCGAGGAAGTTGTTGCCGGAAGTCGCTTTTACCTGGAACACGCCCTCATCCAGCTCGAGGATTGAGACGTCGAAGGTACCGCCGCCCAGGTCAAAGACCAGCACGGTATGCTCTTCACTTTTATCCAGCCCGTAGGCCAGCGCAGCGGCAGTCGGCTCGTTGATGATGCGCAGCACTTCCAGACCGGCGATCTTGCCGGCGTCCTTGGTCGCCTGGCGCTGGGCATCGGAGAAATAAGCCGGAACAGTGATGACCGCCTGGGTAACCGGCTCGCCGAGATAGGCTTCAGCGTCGGATTTCAGTTTCTGCAGGATCATCGCGGAATTTTCCGGCGGCTGATAGCCCTTGCCGCCCATCTGCACTTCGATCTTCTGCCCCATTTTTCTTTTAATAGAAGAAACGGTATTATCCGGATTGGTCACGGCCTGGCGTTTCGCCACCTGGCCGACCAAGCGCTCGCCGTTGGCATAAGCCACTACCGAGGGGGTGGTTCTGGCTCCTTCCGGATTGGGGATAACTACAGCCTCGCCGCCTTCCATTACAGCGACGCAGGAATTGGTCGTACCTAAGTCGATACCGATAACTTTACTCATTGTGACAGCCTCCTTATACTTCTAATCATCCTTGATTTTGTTGTCTTTTATTTGATTATTATCTGTTATTGCGCTGATTTTTCCGCTTTAGACGCCGACCTGCACCATCGCAGCGCGCAGCAGCTTATCGCCGATCTGGTAGCCCTTTTGCAGCACCATCAGCACCTTGCCTTTGCGTTCAGCTGCTACTTCTTCCTGCAATACCGCCTGATGCAGATTAGGGTCGAAGTCTGCGCCCTCGGCCGCGATCTCCTGCAGCCCGGCATTGCTCAGCAGCTGCTGCAGCTGCTTGAAGATCATTTCCACGCCGTCGCGGTCAGCTGATTGCTGCATCATCGCCAATGCCCGCTCAAAATTATCCAGCACCGGCAGCAGGGTGGAGATCAGCTCCGCATTGGCGCGCTGTCCGGCCTCTTCGGCGTCCTTGCGCGAACGGCGGCGGAAATTATCGAAGTCCGCCTGCACTCTCAGCGCCCGCGCTTCCGCCTCTTCCTGCGCGGCCTGGGCGGCCTTATACTGATCGAGGAATTCCTTGATATCAAAATCCCCCGCCGCAATAGCGGCTTTAAGATCCGCCAGCTCCTGGCTGTCCGGCGCGGCAGTCTCAGCGCTGTCCGGCGCCGGCTGCTCCGCTTCCTGCGGCTGCGCGGCCGGATCTTGCTTGGCCTTATCCTTGTCTGTCATTTTTTCACCTCGTTACTAATTTATCGCAAACTGTTAATTCTATGAACTGATTAATCAATCTCCCGGCGCAGGGCGGCGGCTTATTTATTCTTGTCGTCCTTAGCGGAGATCGCTTTGGAAAGCTCGCTGGCGATAACCTCCATCATCGAAACGGTGCGTCCGTAATTCAGCCGCGTTGGCCCCAGCACCCCGATGCTGCCGGCTTTTTCGCCGTTGACGAAATAATTCGCCACCACCATCGAGCAGTCTTCAATGCCCTCGACCGGGATCTCGCCGCCGATCGCCACCGTCAGCTGTCCGCCGGCCGCCGCTCCGAGCAGTTTCTCCAGCTTATCGTCCTCTTCGATCAGCGAGAACATACTTTTCAACTTATCAATATCGTGGAATTCCGGCTGGGAGAGCATATTGGTAACTCCGCCGGTAAAGATTTTATGGCCGGCCTCCTGGCTTAGGGTCTGCTCGATCAGCTCCAGAGCCTGGGCGCTGATCTTCTCTTGCAGCTGATAATCAGCCAGCAGATCATGAAGCAGCTCATAGGTGATGGTCTTGATCTCGCGGCCGCATAGCTGCCGGCGCATCCGGCTTTCGATACCGGCCAGCTCATCCCAGGAGATTTCCTGCGGCAGATCGACCAGCTTGTGGCGGATCAGCCCGGTAGAGGTCAGCAGCACCACCAGCAGCTGATGATCGCTCACCGGCACCAGCTGGATATTCTCCAGAGTGCCGCGGCCCTGCTCCGGCATGGCGACCAGCGCGGTATAATGGGTCAGCTGCGAAATCATATTGCAGCAGGAGCGCATGAAGTCCTCCATCTCGTCGACCCGGCCGCGCATCGCCTGGCGCACCGCCTTGAGCTGGGCGGTGGTCAGCCGTTCCCGCTGCATCAGATGATCGACGAAATAGCGGTAGCCCTTGGCGGAGGGAATACGCCCGGCTGAGGTATGCGGCTGTTCGATATAGCCCTCTTCCTCTAAATCGCTCATCTCATTACGGATCGTCGCCGGAGAGACGCCGAGATCATATTTCTTGGCGACGGCCCGCGACCCAACAGGCTCCGCATTAGCAATATAGTCTTTGATGATCGCGTTTAAGACCTGTTTTTTTCGTTCTTCCATCGGAGACGCCTCCTTTTAATAGCACTCTCCCTCATCGAGTGCTAACAATAGTATACGCCGGCCGCCGCCGCTTGTCAAGAAAAAATTTGACCTTTAGAGAATTTTTTTGACCTTTAAGCGTATTGATTAGCAAACAGCAGCTTATCGGGGATTAGCGTTTGACGCCGAGCGGCGCGGCTACGGTTAAGCGGCGCGAAATTTGCTTTTTGCCGCCGCCTATGCTACAATCTACAATACTGATACTGCAGCGGCTGTCTAGACATCAGACAGCCGGGATATCCGCAGCGGCGGCGCAGCCTGGCGCTGCGCCAAAGCCGGTTTCTACTAATACGACAGCAGAAAGGATTATCAATATGACCAATCACCCCCTATTAGACGGTATCCGCGCTAAGGCTAAGGCCGCCTATAAGCATATCGTCCTGCCGGAAGGCACCGAGCCGCGCACTATCGCCGCGGCCGCCATGATCACCCAAGACAAAATGGCCCGCATCACCCTGCTGGGCAACCCGGAGGAGATCCGCACCGCCGCGTCCGGGCAGCAGGTCTGCCTCGACGGGGTCGAGCTGCTCGATCCCGAAAGCTCCGAGCTGTTCGAGCGCTTCGCCGCTGATTTTGCCAAGCTGCGTGAGAAAAAGGGCATGACCCTGGAACAGGCGCGGGAAATGATGAAAAACACTCTCTATTTCGGCGCGATGATGGTACATGAGGACTTGGCCGACGGCATGGTCGCCGGCGCCAAGAATTCCACCAGCGACGTGCTGCGTCCGGCACTGCAAATCATCAAAACCGCCAAAGGAGTTTCTACCGCCTGCGGCGCCTTCTTCATCTTCTCGCCGCAGACCCAGTACGGCGACGAGGGCGCTTTCGTCTACGGCGACTGCGGCGTCACCCCGGCGCCGACCGCAGAGCAGATGGCGGAAATCGCCTATTGCTGCAATCAGGCTGCGGTCGATATCGTCGGCATCAAGCAGCCGCGCGTCGCTATGCTCAGCTTCTCCACCAAGGGCAGCGCCAAACATGAACTAGTCGATAAAGTCCGCAGCGCCGTGGAAATCGCCCATCAGCGCTATCCGCAGCTGACCGTTGACGGCGAGCTGCAGCTGGATGCGGCTATCGTCCCCCAGGTCGGCGAGATGAAAGCGCCCGGCAGTCCGGTCGCGGGACATGCTAATGTCCTCATCTTCCCTGATCTGCAGGCTGGGAATATCTGCTATAAGGCTACCCAATATCTGGGCAATTCCATCGCTCTGGGGCCGATCCTCCTCGGCATGGCCAAGCCGGTCAATGATCTCTCCCGCGGCTGTTCGGTCGAGGATATCGTCAATATCGTCGCTGTTGTCTGCTGCCAGCAGCCAGCCTAAAGCCGCTCCGTCAGCCAAGAAAAAACGGCAGCTCTCCTTGTTCGAGAGCTGCCGTTTTTATTTGATTGTTTTAGGCGTTATGGCGGCGGAGGAAGGGCAGACTGCGGTATAAAATAACGAAGATCACCGAATGCAGCGTCCATTTAATCAGGTTGAAGGGGACAATGCCGATCCACAGCAGGCCCTCGACCGTATCATGCATCGCCACTGCCGCCTCGCTGTAAGCGCCGGGAGCGATGCCGCCGAACATACCGTGCCAGAAGGTTCCAGCAGTCTCGGCAATACTCAGATCAGCATTCATTAACATCGGGATAAAGATAAAATTCAGCGGGATCATCACCAGCACCACCACGACAATGCCGCAGACCAGGCCGGCAATCATTCCTTTAGTGCTGCGCTTGAACAGCGAATAGATACCGCCGGCGACCAGCACCCAGATGCTGGAAGAAATCATATGCATAATGAAGCCGATCAGCCCGTTATGGCCAAAGACAAAGGCCTGAATCGCCGCGGCGATCGCCAGTACCAGCAAGCCGGCCGGAGTACCCATGGTAAAAGCGCATAGCAGCACCGGGATATCCGCCAAATCGTATTCCATAAAAGCCACTGCCGGCAGCAGCGGGAAGCTAAGCAGCACCAGCACTGAAGAGATCGCCACCAGCACCGCCAGCTGCACCAGGCGCAGCGTTTTATCACGCGGATTGCGCGGATCCATCGGGCGGTGCAGCAGATTGAGCTGCTTTTCCTTCTTGCGGTGTCCGCTTTTCGCCGCCGCGACCGGCTGCTCGTCTAAGGCAACATTGTTCTCTGTCATCATCATCTCTCCTTTGCGGCTGCTCCGTACCGCTGCCGCTTTGCGGCAAACGAAAACGCCCCGCCAAATAACGGGACGCAGCCAGCACGGGCATCGCAAAGAAGCCCTGCCACCTTCTTCCATCCGGACTATACCGTCGGCTCAGGATTCGCACCTGATCTGCCGGGTCTGCCATATGGCAGCCTGCTCGCGGGCTTAGCGGCTTAAGCCGCATCACCGCCGGTGGGGACTTGCACCCCGCCCCGAAGACAGCCTTGATTTTATTTTTGCGCACTCATTATAACGCCGCTCCGGCAGCGTGTCAAGCAGCTTTTTGCAGCGCTCTTATCCGCCGCGCCGCTTAGCGGCGAAAAACTCCCGGAGCAGAGCTGCCGCCTCCTCGGCCAGCACGCCTCCCTCTACCGCCAGCTGATGATTAAGCCCCGGGCAGCGGCAAATCTCCAGCACGCTGCCGGCGGCTCCGGCCTTGGGATCAGCCGCGCCGAAAACCAGCCGCTCCACGCGGGCATTGACCAGCGCTCCGGCGCACATTGGGCAAGGCTCCAGGGTGACGTACATCGTTGCGCCGGGCAGGCGCCAGCCGCCCAGAGCCGCGCAGGCCTCGCGGATAGCGATCATTTCCGCGTGCAGCGTAGCGTCGCGGCCGTACTGCCGCTGATTATAGCCGCGTCCGACGATTCGCCCGCGGGCCACAATCAGCGCGCCCACCGGCACTTCATCCGCTGCCGCCGCCTGCCGCGCCAGCTCCAGCGCCTGGAGCATATATTGACGATCCTCTCCGGAGCTCATATAATCTCCACACCCAGGCAGCCGCGCATATGGGCGATCGCCCATTCCTGACCGTGCGGCATACAAGTAGCGCAGCAGTCCTCCGCTACCGCCACCTGATAATGCCGGTACACCGCGTCGATTACTGTATGCAGCACGCAGATATCCGTGCAGACTCCGGCGACCGTCAGCCTTTCCACCTTGCGTTCGCGCAGCATCGCGTCGAGCGGCGTGGCGAAAAAGGCCGAATAGCGGCTCTTGGGCAGATAGAGCGCCCGGCCGCTCTTTATCAGTCCGCGCAGCAGCTCGCCGGTACGGCCATATAGTTCCGCGCCCCAGCTGCCGCGGAGATTATGCGGCGGGAAGAGCGCTGCTTCCGGATTATAGCAGTCGTTTGCCTGATGCTCGTCATTGCAGACGAAAATAAACTGCTCCTGCCGCAGCGCCTCCTCGACCCGCCGGACGATCTGCCCGTCGAGCGCCTGTCCGGCCGCGCCGCAGGTCAGCGCACCCTGATCCGCCACGAAATCATTGCTGTAATCGATCACCAGCAAAGCGCTTTTATCCATCTTTTCTCCTCCTTCATACCGGAATACCGCTCCGGCCGGTCAGCCCCGCTTTACGCCTTCATCTGCATTATAGCACCGCGCCGCCGGGGACGGCAAGTGCTCCTTGACGCGCCGGTCTAAAAAGGTTACAATAACTAAGTCCTGTCTACGTAGCTCAGTCGGATAGAGCGACCGCCTCCTAAGCGGTAGGTCGGAGGTTCGAATCCTCTCGTGGACGCCATCACCAAAGGCCTATTATAATAGTTTTTAACTATATAATAGGTCTTTTGTTTGTGATATGCGGGGCGCTTCAATAACTTAACTCCCCGCAGCTGCTTTTGGGCAATGAATAAAAATTTGCGCCGTAAAGAGGCCTCGGCGTTTTACTAATATTTACCGCGCACCGACTTCGCATGCTCTATACAAAAAAATATTTTTTTATAAAAAATTCTTTT
>CALXQC010000098.1 GCA_944390435.1 uncultured Clostridia bacterium | reverse complement strand
ATTTATAATCCGCTCACTAATTTGCAGGTGAATAGATCGATCGAAGCGCGGATGCTGCTGGTCAGTATCGGCAACAGCTCCGAGGCGCGTCCGCAATACGGCTTCTCCGATGCGGATATTATCTATGAAGTGCCGGCGGAGGGGAATATCCCCCGCTTGTTGGCGCTGTTCTATTCGGATGTTCCCGATGTGATCGGCGGCGTGCGTTCGGCGCGTCCCTATATGATTGATATCGCCCGGGAGTGGGATGCCCTGTTGGTGCATTGCGGCGGCAGCCAGGAGGCGCTTAATTTCCTGGCCAGCAGCAGCGCGGTTGAGAATCTCAATGAGATCGCCCACGGCAGCTATTTTTGGCGCGACAGCAGCCGGGTAGCGCCGCATAATTTGATGACCTCCGGAGAGAATCTCTACCGCTATCTGAAGGACAGCGGCCGCGATACAGTGCAGGAGGATGTCCGTCAGCTCAAATTCTTAGCTGAGGGCGAAAGCCCGGCCGGAACGGCGGCGGATTGGATTAATCTGCGCTATGCCGATGCCAATGTGGAATATACATATGATAAGAGTATTTCCTGCTACACTCGCGTAGTCAATGGCCAACCCTTTATTGATGCCGCTACCGGAGCTTCGGCTAAGGCTGCTAATATCATTGTGCAAAAAGTTACCTCATCGGTTGAGGACAGCGACGGGCACATCGCTATCGATATGTGCGCCGGCGGCGAGGCCTATCTTTTTACCGGCGGCACGGTGCAGCAGGGGACTTGGAGTAGGGCCAATCTTGATAGCCCGACCATTTTTGTCGATGCCAACGGAGAGGAATTTAAACTGAACGCCGGCCAGACCTGGATTCAGATCGTTGACGGCAATGTCGGCTTCAGCTATATCAATACCACCCCGGAGACGCCCGCCGAGGGCGAGGACGCCGCAGCAGAGAGCGAACAGGAGAGCGAATAATTATGGGCAAATCAGCGCTGCCGTTCCGCTCCGGCTTCGTGACTTTAATCGGCCGGCCTAACGCTGGCAAAAGTACGCTGACTAATCAATTGGTCGGCGAAAAAGTAGCGATTATTTCCGATAAGCCTCAGACCACTCGCAATACCATTCGCGGTATCTATACTGATGAAAAAAAGCAGGTCGTGCTGCTGGATACTCCCGGCGTACATAAGCCCAAATTCAAGCTGGGCGAGCGGATGATGAACTCTGTCAACGAAGCTCTAGCCGGCTGCGACATCATTTTATATTTAGTCGACGCCACTGAGGAGTTTGGCAGCGGCGAGGAATATATCTTGTCTATGCTGCGGAAAGACGCGGCGAAAACGCCGGTTTTTCTGATTCTCAATAAGATCGATTTGTTGAAAAAGGAGCAGCTGCTGCCGCTGATTGCCTTTTATGCGGACAAGTATGCCTTTGCCGAGATCGTGCCGCTTTCCGCTGCCAGCGGCGAGAACACCTCCAGCCTGCTGGAGGCGATCTATAAGCTGCTGCCGGAAGGACCGTGCTATTATCCACCCGACACTGTCTCTGATCTGCCGGAAAATATGCTGATCGCTGAGCTGATCCGCGAGCAGGCGCTGCGCCTGACTACCGACGAGGTGCCGCATTCGATCGCCGTAACTGTTTCGGAACTGGAGGAGCGGGAGAACGGTCTGCTTTATGTTGGCGCCAATATTTATGTGGAACGCGATAGCCAGAAGGGGATCATTATCGGTCGGCACGGCGCAATGCTGAAAAAAATCGGTTCGGCGGCGCGCTGGGAGATCGAGAAGATTTTCGGCTGTCGGGTTTATTTGGAGATCAAGGTCCGCGCGAAAAAAGATTGGCGGAACAATAGCGGTTTGCTGGACAGCTGGCTGCCTGAGGAATAATCAGCGATGGATATTCGGGATATTACGGTAGATGCAGTCGTTTTGAAGGCTCGCGATTATAAGGAACAGGACAAGCTGCTGACATATTTTGCCTTGGAAACCGGCAAGGGGGTGGCGATTGCCCGCGGCGCGGCCAAGCCGGGCGGCAAACTCCGCAGCATTGCCCAGCCTTTTTGCCGTGTTTCCTTGACTTTGTCCCCGCCCAAAAGCGGGGTGGCTTTTGTCAGTCAAGGACTGCAACAAAACAGTTTTATCGGCGTGGGAGCTGATTTATCCGCTCTGGCGTATGCTTCCTATATCAGCGAGCTGACCGATCTTGCCGTCCCGGAACACCGGCCTTCGCCGGATTTTTTTGCTTTATTGCTGACGGTTTTTTCATTATTACAGATGGATGATGATCATGCGCGCACCGCACGCTATTTTGAACTGCGGCTGCTGCAGGAATTGGGGCTGCTGCCGGATCTGACGGGATGCAGCTGCTGCGGCCGGAGCTTGATGGGTGGCAGTTTTCATCTTTCGCCGCGTGCAGGCGGTCTGCTTTGCGCTGCTTGCGGGGCGGGAGAAGCTGCGCCGCTGATCTGTGCCGGCGCGGTGCAGACGATGCGGCGGCTGCTCGAGGCGCCGCTGATGCGTCTACCTGCAGTACGGATCAGCCGGACGATGATGGAGGAAATCGATCAGGCTTTGGCCTATTATCTGGACTATCATTTGGAATACAGCGCCAAGGCAAGGCGGATTCTGCAACAATTACTTGATTAAACGGGCGCTTGTCTGCTATAATAAATAAATTCTCGGATTATTGGCCGGGCTTTCCGGTTAAGAAAATACTATTGCGCGAGATTAATCTAGCAAAACGGAGGGACAGTATGTTTGATTTTAGCGTATTACAGGCAGCAGATCCAGAAGTAGCCGCGGCGGTTACCGCCGAATTAGCCCGGCAGAGAAATAAGATTGAGCTGATCGCCTCGGAGAATTTCACTTCCCGGGCGGTGATGGCGGCTCAGGGCTCAGTATTGACTAACAAATATGCCGAAGGCTATCCGGGCAAGAGATATTACGGCGGCTGCGAATGTGTTGACGTGGCGGAAGATTTGGCACGCGAGCGGGCGAAGAAATTGTTTGGTGCGCAGTTTGCCAATGTGCAGCCGCATAGCGGCGCGCAGGCGAATATGGCCGCTTATTTCGCTCTGCTGCAGCCGGGGGACCGTATTCTCGGCATGAGCCTGGCTCATGGCGGTCATTTGACCCATGGTTCGCCGGTCAATTTTTCCGGTAAACAGTATGAGTTTATTTCCTATGGAGTAGAGCAGGATACGGAGATGATCGATTATGACCGCTTGATGCAGCAGGCGCTGGAAGTCAAGCCGAAAATGATCGTCGCCGGCGCCTCCGCCTATCCGCGGACGCTGGATTTCGCTAAATTCAGAGAGATTGCCGATGCCTGCGGCGCGCTGCTGATGACCGATATGGCGCATATTGCCGGCTTGGTTGCAGCAGGCGAGCATATGTCTCCGGTTCCTTATTGCGATGTTGTTACCTCAACTACGCATAAAACCATGCGCGGCCCGCGCGGAGGATTGATTTTGACCAACAATGAAGAATACGCTAAGCTGATCGATAAAGCAGTGTTCCCGGGCCTGCAGGGTGGCCCGCTGATGCATGTTATCGCAGCCAAGGCCGTCGCTCTTGGCGAGGCGCTCCGGCCGGAATTCAAGCAGTATATTGTTCAGGTCAAAAAGAACGCCCAGGTGCTGGCTAAAGGCCTGGCCGACAACGGCCTGCGCATTGTCTCCGGCGGCACGGATAATCATTTGATGCTGGTCGATATGCGTCCTATCGGCATGACCGGCAAGGAAGCTGAACATATTCTGGACGAGGCCGGCATTACTTGCAATAAGAATGGTATCCCCTTCGATCCGGAAAAACCGTTTGTCACTAGCGGTATTCGCTTGGGTTCGGCGGCTTGTACCACCAGAGGTTTTGTTGAGGCTGATTTCGCCCGAGTTGCCGATGCTATTGCCCTGTGCCTGAGTAAGGATGAGGCGAAATTCAATCAGGCGGTAGAGATCGTTAAGGATTTGACTGCCAGCCATCCGCTGTATGCATAGGACTCACTTTTACGGATAGATTGTTCAAAATAAATTTTTGCTAAAAGCCTGCTAACACAGCAGGCTTTTAGTTGTCTGTTCTCCAGATGCTGTGGTTATCGCGCTCAGAGTTATCCGCATTGCCGCGGCTGCCTGAAATTCCGCCGATCTTTAGCGGAACAAGAGATGAAAAATTTTTGATAAAAAGTAGCTATTTTTGCATAAAAAGACTTGTTTTTCTTGCCAGATGTGTTTATAATAGAACAGCTTGAGAGCAGTTGTTTCTTCATATTTAATACTGTTATGAAAGGGGAGTTACTCTTGTTACGCGGAAAAGTCATTCTTCCGCTGGCGGCCTTATTCGTTTTATTTACTCCGGCTTATGCCTTCGCCAGCGAGGCAGACCTTGTTATCCCGGAATTTGAACCCCTTCAGCGTACACTGCTGATGGTGGGTATCATCGTTTGTATTTTAGGCTTTTTATTCGGTATTTATCAATTTTTCAAAGTCCGCAAACTGCGTGCACATCAATCTATGCTCGACGTTGCGGCCACTATTTATGAGACTTGCAAAACTTATATGATCCAGCAGGGCAAATTTTTATGCCTGCTCCTCGTCTTTATCGGTATTTGCATAGCCTTCTATTTCGGCGTTTTGGACGGCATGGGAGCCGGCCGCGTGCTGATGATTCTGCTCTGGGCCGTTTTAGGTATCCTGGGTTCCTATGTGGTCGCTTGGTATGGTATGAAAATGAATACCATGGCCAATAGCCGCATGGCTTTTGCTTCTTTGGAGCGCAAACCTCTCAAGCTGCTGAATATCCCGCTTAATGCCGGTATCAGCATTGGCGTTACCCTGATTTGTATGGAACTGGTGATGATGCTGGTCATCTTGATCTTCGTTCCCCGCGATATTGCCGGCGCTTGCTTTATCGGCTTCGCTATTGGTGAGTCCCTCGGTGCTTCCGCCCTGCGTATTGCCGGCGGTATCTTCACCAAGATCGCCGATATCGGCGCGGACTTGATGAAGATCGTTTTCAAGATCGGGGAAGACGATCCCCGCAACCCGGGCGTTATTGCTGACTGCACCGGTGATAATGCCGGCGACAGCGTTGGCCCGACTGCGGACGGCTTCGAGACTTACGGTGTTACCGGCGTCGCGCTGGTTACCTTTATCGTTTTGGCTGTTGAGCCTTCCTTGCAGCCGGTGATGCTGAGCTGGATCTTCATTATGCGTATCCTGATGCACATCACCTCAGTAATCTGCTACTATGTCAACGGTGATATCTCTCATGCCCGTTACAGCAATGTAGACAAGCTCGACTTTGAGCGTCCTTTGACCACTTTGGTTTGGATCACCTCGATTCTCTCCATTGTCGTCACCTTTGTTTCCAGTTATTTCATCATCGGCCCCAATTCCGCAGTGGGCGCTTACGATCCTAATCTGTGGTCGGTATTGGCAATCATCATCAGCTGCGGTACCTTGGGCGGCGCGGTTATCCCGGAGATCACCAAGATCTTCACCAGCCCCAAGAGCAAACATGTTCAGGAAACAGTTACCACCTCTAAAGAGGGCGGCGCTTCCTTGAATATTCTTTCTGGTTTGACTTCCGGTAACTACAGCGCTTTCTGGATTGGTATGGTTTTCTTCGGCCTGATGTTCATCGCCTATGTAGCCAGCAATAACGGCCTGGCGGCGATTATGGATTATCAGTCGATCTTCGCTTTTGGTCTGGTTGCTTTCGGTTTCCTCAGCATGGGCCCGGTGACCATTGCCGTCGACAGCTACGGCCCTGTTACCGATAATGCGCAGTCGATCTACGAACTGTCTCTGATCGAATCTATCGATAATGTTGATAAGGAAATCGAAAAAGATTTTGGTTTCAAACCCGATTTCGAAGTTGCTAAGGATTATCTGGAAGCTAACGACGGCGCCGGCAATACCTTTAAAGCTACTGCTAAACCGGTTCTGATCGGCACCGCGGTGGTTGGCGCAACCACGATGATCTTCTCCCTGATCCTGGTCATCGGTAATGTTACCGGCGTGGCTCCGTCCGAAGTCTTGAACCTGCTCAATCCGTTCACCATCCTCGGTTTGATCTGCGGCGGCGCGACCATTTACTGGTTTACCGGCGCATCCACTCAGTCGGTAGTAGCCGGCTCATATAAAGCGGTTGAGTATATTAAAGGCAATATCCAGCTGGACGAGAATGCTGATCTCAAGGCATCTACCGAGAAGTCCAAAGAAGTCGTCAAGATCTGCACCCGTTATGCCCAGCATGGTATGCTGAATATCTTTATCGCCGTTTTCTGCTTCACGCTGGCATATGCTTTCTTCTCCGCTCCGAGCGGTGAGAATATCCAGCCGGTTTCCTTCTTCATCTCCTACCTGATTTCTATTGCTGTATTTGGTCTTTTCCAGGCGGTCTTTATGGCTAATGCCGGCGGCTGCTGGGATAACGCCAAGAAAGTCGTAGAAGTTGATCTGAAGATGAAAGGCACCGAACTGCATGACGCTACTATCGTTGGCGATACCGTTGGCGATCCGTTCAAAGATACTTCTTCCGTTGCCTTGAACCCGATCATCAAGTTCACCACCCTCTTTGGTATGCTGGCTATGGAAATCGCTATTACCGATCAGTTTGCGCCGATCGCGCCGTATATCGGTATCGCTTTCCTGGCGATCGCCTTCATTTTCGTCTGGCGTTCCTTCTATTCGATGAGAAACAAAAATAAGGTCGAAAAGCAGGAAGTTAAATAAGCCTGACGTTAATATCAGCATAAAAAGAGCGTTTCTACGGAAACGCTCTTTTTTTACTGCAAAAACCGGCGGGTCATATTCGCAATATGATATTACCTCGTGGATAAAAAAGAACGCTGAAGCAAAGCGCGCTTTGCTTCAGCGTGGTGCCGGAGACCGGGCTCGAACCGGTACGAAGTTACCTTCGACAGATTTTAAGTCTGTTGCGTCTGCCAGTTCCGCCACTCCGGCATGATCATTGCTGGCAGAGAATTGCTCACGGGCATTATTATAAGGTATTCCTGAGCAAAAGTAAAGGGAATATTAATAACTTTTAGAGGTTTGTTTAATAGCTGTCTTTGGGCCGGCTGATGGAAAATATTGCTTTGCGGTAGCCGGTAGCGCATAATATTGCAGATGAGAGGGCAAGATAAACTTTGCTTTGCTAAGGGATTTGACGTAAATATTCTTGCAATTTACCGTTGACAAGTTGCCCTAATTTATGGTATATTTAAAAAGCTTTCCCCAAGCAAACAACTCTTAAATTTCTTGTAAATTTTTTATAAAAAACTGTTGACTTGCTCGTGGGAAAATGCTATACTAGCAAAGCGCGCTGCGGGAGGGAGCTTCCGGAGCGGGCGAGAGAAGGTCTTTGAGAACTGAACAGTAACACAAGCCAAAATAAGCGAAGCTGATAGAGATATCAGCAGTCCTTGCAAACTTTGAGGGGGTAGCGGAAGCTACCCGAACTCTAGAGAAGTAAGAGAGCCGAAGAGCTTTTCTGAAATTGTTTTCTAAGCTTCTTAAGGGGAGCATGAGATAAACATTTTTATGGAGAGTTTGATCCTGGCTCAGGACGAACGCTGGCGGCGTGCTTAACACATGCAAGTCGAACGGACGGACTTTGAAGAAATCTTCGGATGGACTTAGAGCGAGTTAGTGGCGGACGGGTGAGTAACGCGTGGGTAACCTGCCCTTTTCATGGGGACAACAGCTGGAAACGGCTGCTAATACCGAGTAAGCTCCAGATACCGCATGGTAACTGGAGGAAAGATGGCCTAGTCAATGCTATCGGGAAAGGATGGACCCGCGTCTGATTAGATAGTTGGTGAGGTAACGGCTCACCAAGTCGACGATCAGTAGCCGGCCTGAGAGGGTGGCCGGCCACATTGGGACTGAGACACGGCCCAGACTCCTACGGGAGGCAGCAGTGGGGAATCTTCCGCAATGGGCGCAAGCCTGACGGAGCAACGCCGCGTGAGTGAAGAAGGCCTTCGGGTCGTAAAGCTCTGTCTTT
>CALXQC010000097.1 GCA_944390435.1 uncultured Clostridia bacterium | reverse complement strand
TACTGGGTTGGCTCGACAGTGTCCCGGCAAAATTATTCCAGGCGCTGCCCTTTATCATCACCGCCATCGTGCTGATCGTTGATTCAGTGAAGAAAAAGAAAAACAGCAATGAACCGGCTGCAATCGGACTTAACTATTACCGCGAAGACCGATGAATCCACTATTGGGAGTACCGCTAAAAAAAGAGGTATCGCATAAGCGATACCTCTTTTTTTAGCGGCACGAACATCTCTTCTGATCAAATTTAGCGATGCGGTCAATCAGGAGCATTTAGAATAACCGCAGTTACGGCAGACCACACATCCGCCTTCATGTTCTAATTTGCTGCCGCATTCCGGGCAGAATTTATCATGCTGACCGCGGCCGGTCGGGATCGGTGAAATCTTAGCGATCGGGCTGATAGCATCGCCATGTTCCTGGGCTTTGAGCACTTTTTCCAGTACCTTTGCGATAGCGTCAGGGCAAGAAGTTACGCCCAAACCCGGCTGGCGTATTGTACTGGGGCAGCGAATCCCCTTGAGCTGCTGAATGATTTCCTGCGGATCAATACCGCTGCGGATACCTACCGAAACCAAACGGGCAGTCGCCTCACTCTGACTGGGGCAGCCGCCGGATTTGCCGGTACTGGTAAATACTTCGCAGATCCCCTTCTCATCATAGTTAACGGTAATATACAGATTTCCGCAGCCGATGCGTACTTTCTCGGTAACGCCGGTGGTTACATCAGGACGGGGACGCGGCAAGAGATGTCCATAGGTCGCAGCCTGATCTTCCAAAATGGCGTTGCCCTGTTCATCCTTGACCGATCCGATATTGAGCACCTGCTCGGCGCGGCTGCCGTCACGGTAAATCGTGATCCCTTTGCAGCCTAATTTATAGGCCAGCAGATAAACATCTTCCACGTCTTCTTTGGTAGCGTTATTGGGGAAATTGACCGTTTTGGACACGGCATTATCAGTATGCTCCTGGAACGCGGCCTGCATCTTAACATGCCATATCGGCGAAATATCATGCGCGCAGACAAAAACCCGTTTGATCTCCTCGGGAATGCCATCGACATGAGCTAGGCTTCCCTGCTCTACTATTTTCTGCATTAACTCCTCACTGTAGAGACCAGCTTCCTCCAGCCGCTCCTGCAAGATATGATTAGTTTCTATCAAATGAGTATTATCCATCACATTGCGGATATAGGCATAAGCAAATACCGGCTCCACTCCGGAAGAGACATTGGCAATGATCGAAAGCGTCCCGGTGGGAGCGATGGTAGTCACCGTAGCATTGCGCAGGGGTGTTCCCTCGCGGTAAATGCTTTCACCAAACAAGGGGAAAGCGCCGCGCTCGGCAGCCAGCTGCTCGCTAGCCTCATGGCCGATGCGGTTGATCATTTCCATGATTTCTCCGCCCATGGTCACCCCCTGCTCGCTATTGTACGGTATCCCCAAATACAGCAACATATCGGCAAATCCCATCAGGCCTAAGCCGATTTTACGGGTAGCCAGGGTGGTCTGAGCGATTTCCGGCAGCGGATATTTATTCACCTCGATAACATTATCGAGAAAATGCACCGCCTTGCGAATAGTCTCGCGCAGCTTATCCCAATCCAGTAGATAGCGGCCGCCCTCCTTGCGCAAATGCGCTACCAAATTGATCGAGCCGAGATTGCAGCTCTCATAAGGCAGCAACGGCTGCTCGCCGCAGGGGTTAGTGCTCTCGATTTCTCCCTGCGAAGGTACGGCGTTATCACGATTGAGCCGGTCGAGGAAAATAATTCCCGGCTCTCCGGTCTGCCAAGCGGACTGGACTATCGCGGCAAAAACCGTTCTAGCGTTCAGCTGGTCGGTTGGCTGTTTAGTGCAGGGATCGATCAAAGGATAATCTTCATCGTTTTCAACCGCGTGCATGAATTCCTCGGTAATACCAACAGAAATATTAAAATTAGTGATCTCCGAAGTATTGTTTTTGCAGCTGATAAACTCTAAGATATCTGGGTGGTCGACACGCAGGATACCCATATTGGCTCCACGTCTGGTTCCGCCCTGCTTGACCGCCTCGGTAGCGGCGTTAAACACCTTCATAAAGCTAACCGGCCCGCTGGCGACACCGCCAGTGGAATTAACCGTCGCGCCCTTGGCACGCAGCCGGGAGAAACTAAAGCCCGTACCGCCGCCGCTCTTATGGATCAGCGCGGCATTTTTAATCGAAGTAAAAATTTCCTCCATCGAATCGCCTACCGGCAGAACAAAGCAAGCAGAAAGCTGCCCCAGCGGCCGCCCGGCATTCATCAGGGTCGGCGAATTAGGCAAAAATTCCAAATTCGTCATCATATCGCGGAACTGCTGCGCTACAGCATCAATATCCGCCTGCGGATCAAAATTGCGATCCGCCTCAGCGATCGCCCGCGACACCCGGTCAAACAGTTGGTCTACCGTTTCTTGCGGCTGGCCATGTTCATCCCGAATCAAATATCTTTTAGCTAATACTGCTTTAGCATTTTCACTAATCATCAGCTGCGTCTCCCTCAAATAATTTATCAGTAAACATTCTTATTATATCACTTGACAGCTAAAAATCAATATCTGCTAATAAAAAAATAACAAGACCTCTATATAATGTGCCCATCAAGCCAAGGCATAAAAAAACAATGATAATCAATATTATCATTGCCAAGAATCATCGTAATTTTGAACAGAGGGCAATATCCGCAGCGCTGCTGCAATTTATGGGCGAGGCCGCCCGGCTAGACCGTATTCACGCACGATCAAATCATAAATAGTGTACTTATCTAAAACCGCGCTGATAGCGTCTTGAATCTCGCTCCAGATAAAAGCGCTGCCGCAATAATCCTTGCGTTCGCAGGCTTCGGTATGCTCCTCGCTGATGCAGGAAACCAATGCCAGCGGGCCCTCCAGAGCGCGAAAAACTTCTCCTACATAAATTTCCCGGGGGTCGCGCGCCAAATAATAACCGCCCTGCGCTCCCCGGGCGCTGGCGATAATTCCAGCCTTTTTCAGCGGCACCATCAGCTGTTCCAAATATCCTTCGGAAATATCCTGCCGCTCTGCAATAGTAGAAAGAACCACCGGACGGTCGCCGTAATTCATTGCTAAATCCACAACTGCACGCAAACCATAGCGGCCTTTAGTCGAAATATTCATGAGAATACAACATCCCTTTCTGTAAGGAGCAGCTACGATACCTCAGTAAATTACTAGGAATAGTATACGCGCTACCCTCCCCCTTGTCAAGTCAGGCTGGGCGGAAAGAGCAATAATGGTAAAACCTGAGGGACCACCCGCAGCTGCGCCGCAGTGGTACCCGGCACCTCGCCGTCTAATTCGATATTAATCGGCTGCTCAGTGGTAATGGTTGCATGATCGGTTTGCAGATAGGTAACTCCGTCGATATGGATCGCCTCTCCGCTATATACTTTGGGGAAAAGGCGTAAAATCTCCATACGCCGTTTGCGGGGAATCAGCAGCAGATCCAGCAGGCCGTCATCTAAACTGGCTTGAGGAAATAATTTCATTCCGCCGCCGATATAAGAACCATTGCCTAAGCCGGTGATAATAAACTCGCCCTCGATTTTTCTTCTATCCAACTCGATTACGGTATGGCGATACTGATAAGTCATCAGCACTTTGAGCGCAGTCAGCATAAAGGCCAGACGTCCGTTCAGCAGTTTCTTGATCCGCCCTTTTTTGGCATTCACACCAAAGCAAGTGTCAGCGCCCACGCCAGTATCAAAGCTATTGATATAATATTTCTCCTCGAACTGTTCACCGCATTGAAAGCGGCAATGCCCCAGATCCACTAAGCGAACCTCTCCCTGATCCAGCAAAGGGAGCAGCCCGTTCTGACGCCCAGGGAAAATCTGCCGGGCAAAATCACAGGCGGAGCCGGTAGGCGCCACCGCGATAATCAGCCCTTCTTTAATTAAAGCATCCCGGCAAACTACCGCGTTAACAACCTCAAAAATACTGCCGTCGCCGCCTACTACCACCATGACCTCTGCGCCCTGCTCAAGAATTGCCGTGCGAACCTGAGATTCAATCTGTCCCGGCTGCATATAATCCCAGAAATAATGGTAGCCGCAGCGATCCAGATCCGGCATCGTGCTTTGCCACCAACGGCGTGATTTGCCGCCTCCGGCATCGGGATTGACGATACAATATATCAGCTTATCTTTGATCTGTGCGCCCATGGGCTATTCATCTCACAATTCAATTTACAGACAGCAACCCGGCTTTAGCCTAAAATAGTATTATCGATCAAGCGGGTATCGCCGAAATAGACAGCCATCGCCACTAGAACTTCCCGATCGAGATGCTGCACCGGCAGCAGATTATCGGTATCGACAATTTGCAGATAATCTACTTTAGCCAATTCAGCCTGTGCCAGCTGCCGGGACATCGCCGCTAATATAACCTCCGCTTCCCTCTCGCCGGAACAATAAAGCTGTTCCGCAGTCTTGACCGCCGCCGATAATACGGTGGCCTGAGCGCGCTGTTCAGGGGTCAAATAGACATTGCGCGAGCTCTTCGCCAAACCATCTGCCTCGCGGATAATCGGCAGACGGTGGAGGATGATATCTACATTAAGATCAGCAGCCATTCTCTTAAGAATCAAATACTGCTGAGCGTCCTTCTGGCCGAAGTATGCGTGCTGCGGCTGGACGATATTAAACAGCTTCAGCACTACCGTACAAACACCGCGAAAATGGATCGGCCTGGTAACGCCGCAAAGCCGCTGTCCAATAGCACCGGGATCGACATAAGTGGTATATCCCTCCGGGTACATTTCCGCTGCCTGCGGAGCGAAAATCACATCCACGCCAGCCTCCGTGCAGGCTGCGCTATCAGCTGCCAAATCACGGGGATAGCGGTCGAAATCTTCATTGGGCCCGAATTGCGAAGGGTTGACAAAAATGCTGGTCACCACTATATCATTTTCTTCGCGCGCAGCATGTATCAGCGACAAATGCCCTTCATGCAGATAGCCCATCGTCGG
>CALXQC010000096.1 GCA_944390435.1 uncultured Clostridia bacterium | reverse complement strand
CTGCATATCGGTTTTTTCGGCCGCAGAAACAGCGGCAAATCATCGCTGGTCAATGCACTGACCGGGCCGGAGGGGGCTATCGTCTCGCCAGTGCTGGGCACCACCACTGATCCGGTGTATAAAGCGATGGAAATCCACGGCCTTGGCCCCTGCGTGCTGATCGATACCGCCGGCTTTGACGATGAAGGGGAGCTGGGCGAGATCCGTATCGGCAAGACAGAGCAGGCGCTGGAAAAAACCGACGTAGCAGTGCTGCTGTTTCATAGCGCAGATATTGAGCTGGAGCTGCAGTGGTACGAGCGTCTGCGTGAGCGCAAAACCCCGGTGATCTGCGTGATCTCGCAGGCGGATCTGCTGACTGAGCCGGATGATCTCAGCCGGCGGATTGAGGCGGCGACCGGCGAGCCGCCTTTGCTGGTCAGCGTCCGGAACAGCCAGTCGGTACTGCGGCTGCGTGAGGCGCTGCTGCGCGTCCTGCCGGAGGATTATGACCGGCGCAGCATCGTCGCGCATCTGGTGAATCCGGAAGATACGGTGCTGCTGGTCATGCCCCAGGATATTCAGGCGCCGGCTGGGCGGCTGATTTTGCCCCAGGTGCAGACGATCCGCGAGCTGCTGGATCATCACTGCGTAGTGGTCTCGGTCACCACCGATCAGTTGCCGGCAGCTTTAGCTGCCTTAACAGCTCCGCCGGCCTTGATTATCACAGATTCTCAGGTGTTTCGGACTGTTTATGAGCAGAAACCGGCCGAGAGCCGCCTGACTTCGTTCTCGGTGCTGTTCGCTGCCTATAAAGGCGATCTGCCTTATTATTATGAGGGTGCGGCAGCGATCGACAGCCTGACGGAAGCTTCGCGGGTGCTGATCGCCGAATGTTGCACCCATGCGCCGCTTTCGGAGGATATCGGCCGGGTCAAGCTGCCGCGGCTGCTGCGGAGCAAAGTCGGCGAAGGGCTGCAGATCGATATGGTCAGCGGTACCGATTATCCGGAGGATCTCTCCGGCTATGATTTGATTATCCAGTGCGGCGCTTGTATGTTCAACCGTAAGTATGTAATGAGCCGCATCGAGCGGGCTAAGCGCCAGCAGGTGCCGATGACTAATTACGGCGTGGCGATCGCCCATTTGAGCGGCATTCTTGATAAAATTACCGCTTAGCGTCTTCCAGATAAATAAAAAAGCAGCCGTTCCTATGCGAACGGCTGCTTTTTTATATTGCAGTAGGGAGACCGCGGGATTATTTGATAACTTCCACGCCGCCCATGTAGGGAATCAGCACTTCAGGTACTTTGACCGAGCCGTCGGCCTGCTGATAATTCTCCAGGATCGCGGCTACTGTGCGTCCTACGGCAACGCCGGAGCCATTGAGAGTGTGGACGAATTCCGGCTTGCCGCCTTCGCGGCGGAAGCGGATATTAGCGCGTCTGGCCTGGAAATCTTCAAAATTGGAGCAGCTGGAGATCTCCCGGTAGCCGCCAAAGCCCGGCAGCCAGACTTCTAGGTCATAGGTCTTGGCCGAGCTGAAGCCGAGATCGCCGGTGGAGAGGCAGACTACCCGGTAGGGCAGCCCCAGCTTTTGCAGCACATCTTCAGCATCATTAGTCAACTTCTCCAGCTCTTCATAGCTGTTATTGGGGTCGGCAAATTTGACCATCTCCACTTTATTGAACTGATGCTGGCGGATTAGGCCGCGGGTATCGCGTCCGGCCGCACCGGCCTCCGCGCGGAAACAGGCGGTATAGGCGGTGTATTTGATCGGCAGATCTTTGGCGTCGAGAATTTCGCCGGACAGCAAATTGGTGACCGGCACCTCGGCGGTGGGAATCAAATAATAATCGGTGCCGGTGATATGGAACATATCTTCGGCAAATTTCGGCAGTTGGCCGGTGCCGCGCATTGAATTGCTGTTGACCATATAGGGCGGGAAAATTTCTTTATAGCCGTGCTCGCTAGTATGCACGTCGAGGAAGAAATTGGTCACCGCGCGCTCCAGGCGGGCCCCAAGGCCCTTATAGACCGTGAAGCGGGCGCCGGAAATTTTAGCGGCGCGTTCAAAATCGAGGATATCGAGATTAACGCCGATGTCCCAATGGTTCAGCGGCTCAAAGTCAAACTTGGTCGGCTCGGACCATTTGCGGATCTCGAGATTATCGCTGTCGTCTTTGCCGACCGGCACGCTGGAATGCGGGATATTGGGAATCGCCATCAGCGTATCGATCAGCCCGGCCTCTACTTCTTTGAGCCGGTTGTCCATCGCAGAGATCTCGTCACCTAGCTGGCGCATTTCTGCCATGATCGAGGAGGCATCCTGGCCGGCCTGCTTCATCTTACCGATTTCCTTGGAAACGGTATTGCGGCGGGCTTTCTTTTCTTCTACATCAGCCAGTAGCGAGCGCCGTTCCTCTTCTAGCGATAAAAAGGAATCCAGGGAGATTTTGCCGCCTCTTTTGGCCAGCGCTTCTATCACTATATCTGGGTTTGCTCTCACAAATTTGAGATCTAGCATATCTTTACCTCCTACGTATGATTTTCCATTATATTACGCATATTAGCATTATTCAATACCCCGGCCGCCAATATTTGTTTTTTCGCCTGCAAATTACTTTGAGCGAAGAAATAATGTTAAGTTTTTAGGAAATTTTTGCATTTGCTGCATTGACAGTTAGGCTTTTGGGTGATAATATATTAGGGTAGCCCTAAACCTTTAATGGAGGGGTGTCCGAGCGGTTGAAGGTGACGGTCTTGAAAACCGTTGAGCCTGAAAGGGTTCCGTGGGTTCGAATCCCACCCCCTCCGCCAGCGACCCAAAAGCTGATCTGGATTATGGAGAGTTGGCCGAGTCGGTCGAAGGCGCTCGCCTGCTAAGCGAGTATACGGGCCAAAACCTGTATCGAGGGTTCGAATCCCTTGCTCTCCGCCATTGTGCGCTCATAGCTCAGCTGGATAGAGTGTTTGGCTACGAACCAAAAGGTCGCAGGTTCGAGTCCTGCTGGGCGCACCACGCCGGAGCAAAGTTAACCTTTGCTCCGGTATTTTTTTTGTCCTGCTTATAGCCGCAAATAAAGCCCTATTATCGCGGGGATAATAGGGCTTTTACTTTGTTCTGCGGCGGGTATTATTCGACAGATTTAAGCGATTCCACCATATCGATTTTGCTCAGGCGGCGGTTAGCCAGCAGATGTACCAGCAGCGAGAAAACAACGGTCAGGCCAACGGCATAGAGATAGCTCAGCGGATTGACGCTGCGGCCGAACATCGCCATATCGATTTCAATGGTCATGATCAGCCACTGATGGAGGAATTTGCCCAGCACCAGGCCGATGACCATGCCGATCGCGGTCAGACAGATATTTTCCCGGTAGACGAAGGCGTCCATTTCCCGGTCGGTAAAGCCTAAGACTTTCAGCGTCGCCAGTTCACGGATTCGCTCGGTGATATTGATATTAGTCAGATTATAGAGCACCACGAAGGCCAGCGCCGCCGCGCAGACAATGATGATAACCACCGCGTAGTCGATGCTGTCCATCGAGGAGGCTAACGCCTCACGGGTGGCGGTGATCTGCGAGAGCGAGGTGATGCCGTCGAGGGCCAGCAGCTCGGAGGATACTGCATCGATGCTCTCGGCGCTGCTATCGGCAAAGGAGAGCATCACCGTATTATCTTCTACCGGTTCGCCGAACAGCTGCTGGTAATAGCTGTCGGTGATATAGGCGTAATGCATGATATAGTTCTCAGCTATGCCGCTGACCGTCGCCTCCGCTCTGGCGTCGCCGTTGACAAGGGTGATGCTATCGCCCGGCTCGACGTCGAGCAGGGAAGCGGCTTTTTCCGTTAGGATCAGCCCGTCATCGCTTAAAGCCAACGGCTGGTGATCCTGGCGGGTACGCAGGTCTACTAGCCCTTCGAGTGCGTTGCTGTCGGAAATGGTGCAGAGATAGCCATCCAGGGTCCGGCTGCCCTCGATATTGATTGAAAGCTGGCTATAAACCAGGTAATTGGCAATGCGTTCATCTTGATCAAGTAAATTAGTGACTTCCTGCAATTCATCGTCGCTGTAATTATCGACTAAGGTTGCCTGCGCTTGGTATTGATAAATATCGTCATATTGCAGCGACATGATATCGAGAATCGAATCCCGCACCCCAAAGCCGGTGACGATCAGCGCCGTGCAGCCGGCGATGCCGATCACCGTCATCCAGAAGCGTTTTTTATAGCGGAAGAGATTGCGCGCTGTCATTTTGTGGCTGAAGCTCAGCCGCGACCAAAGCGGTTTGATATATTCGAGGAAAACCCGTTTGCCTGGTTTCGGCGCACGCGGCCGCATCAGCGTCGCCGGCATCGAACGCAGCGAATTGATCGAGGAGGCCAGCACCGCGACGATATTGCAGGCTACCGCAGCAAATACGGCTAGAAAATAGGTGCCGGGCTGCGGATCAAAGACCAGGCCGGGGATATTATAGAGAATACGCCAGGCGGTGATGACCACCCAGGGGAACAGGGTGCATCCTACCGCTAAACCGACCAAAGCTCCGGAGAGCGAGGCGGAGAGGCCGTAGACCACATATTTGCGGGCGATATCCAGTTTGGAGTACCCCAGGGCATCCAAGCAGCCAATCTGGCTGCGCTGCTCATTGACCATGCGGGTCATCGTTGTCAGGCAGACCAGCGCCGCTACCAGGAAAAAGATTATCGGAAAGACTGCCGCCAGATTGCCCATACGCTCGGCATCCTGCTGATAGCCGACAAAACCGATATTGGCTTCGCGGCTCAGCAGATACCATTCATTGTCTTCCAGGCTGTCGATTTCATGACGCGCTTCGCGCAGTTCGCTTCTGGCATCGGCCAGCTCTGCTTCAGCCTCGGCTGCACCTTCGCGGTATTCCGCTTCGCCGTCGGTCAGCTCGCGGTAAGCGTCAGCCAGTTCTTGTTCGGCCTTGGCGACTTCTTCCTGCAGCTCCTGCCGCCCGGTTTCCAGGTCGATCAGCCCTTGATAGTATGAGTCCCAGCCTTCGTCCAGCTGCTGGCGTGCTTCTTCCAGCTGCTGCTCAGCATCATCCAACTCATCTTTGGCATCGTCCAGCTCCGCCTTGCCTGCCTGCATTTCCTGCTCACTAGCATATAGGACGGCATAGGTCTGATCCAGCAGCGGTTTAAACTCATTCAGCTGCTGGCTGATGGTGCTGACCGCCGTCTCCAGAGTGGGGATCGATTCCTGCAGAGTGCGGATAGTTGTTTTGAGCGTATCGATCTGCTGCTGATAGCTCAGCCAGACTTCATCGCCGGCATCCGCGGCCGGAGGATTGTTCTCCAGTGCTGTTAATTGATCTTTAGCCTGGTTGAGGCTGCTTTGGGCGCTATTGAGCTGCTCTTGATACTGCTCCAGCATCGCGGCGCTGCTGTTGTACTGATCCAGGTTCAGATAATATTCATCCCAGCCGTCATCCAGCTCAGCGCGCTTTTCGTCATAGTATTCTTTGTTTTCGCGGTAGAGAGCGAGTCCGTCCTCATATTGTTCCAGCCCGTCGGCGTATTCGTCTTCGCCGTCGAGCAGCTCGGGATAGGCTTCGGCCAGCTCGCGCTCGCCATCGGCTAATTCTTGCTCTGCTTTAGCGGTTTCGTCGGCCAGCTCCTGCCGCCCCTGATAATATTCATCCCAGCCATCGTCTAGCTGCTGGCGGGCATCGGCCAGCTCCTGGCGGACTTCTGCTTCTGCTTCATCATATTCTTGCTGCGCGTCGGCCAGTTTCTGCTCCGCCTCATCGCGGATCTCGTCGCTGCGTAGCTGTGCCCGCATCTCGCCGAAGCTCTCATTGGCATCCAGCCATTGCTCGGTCAGGTCATGATAAGCGTCGCTGTAAGCATTGAGCTCCGCCGCACCGTCCAGTAGCAAATAAGCCTCGGTATAGGCCTCCATTGAGAAGGCGTCTGGCTGCAGCATAACAAAGCATGATACCGCGCCGGAGCCCAGCGTTGAGGTGCCGCGCTGCAGTGAAAGATAGAGCGGCGACTGGCAGGTGCCGACAATGGTAAAGGTATCATAGGCCAGCGCGTCCTCGTATGTGCCGCTGCCGGTATCAATGCTGACCTGGTCGCCGATTTCCAGGCCGAGAATTTCCAGCATCGATTCTTCTGCCAAACATTCGTCAGCGCGCTGCGGCATCCGTCCGCGCAGCAGATTCGGCGTATTGATCCCCTGGTCACTGATGCTCAAGACCTTGACCACGACATCATTATCAGCAGTGGGTACCATACCGTCTACTGTATAGCTGCCCTCTGCCAGCAGTACGCCGTCGCGTCCGGACAGCGCGTCGATATCCGCTTCGGTCAGCCCGAGAGTAGAGATGATCTCGATATCCATCATGTTTTGCTGATCCAAATAACGGTCGGCCGTGGCCTCCATATCCGGCGCGATAGTACGCAGTCCGGCTAAAAAAGCGACAGCCAGCGCGGACATGACAAAAATAGAGATAAACCTGCTGCGCGTTTTGCTGATTTCGCGGACAATATCTTTTTTCAGGGCTTGTTTGGGGATCATAAATACCTCGGAGGGTTTACCATTCGATCTCTTCTACCGGGGTCGGATGTTCATTGAGCTCTATTGCAGCCACCTGGCCGTTTTTGATATGGATAACCCGGTCAGCCATCGGCGTCAGTGCGGTATTATGGGTGATGACCACCACCGTCACTCCATTGATGCGGCAGCTATCCTGCAGCAGCTTGAGAATAGCCTTGCCGGTGATATAGTCGAGCGCGCCGGTCGGCTCATCGCATAGCAGCAGTTTGGGGTTTTTGGCCAAAGCGCGGGCGATGGCGACCCGCTGCTGCTCGCCGCCGGAAAGCTGCGCCGGGAAATTGGTCATCCGGTCGGCCAGCCCCACTTGCCGCAGCACCTGCTCCGGCTCCAGCGGCTCGCGGCAGATTTGCACCGCTAATTCCACATTTTCCAGGGCGGTAAGATTTTGAATCAGATTATAAAACTGAAAGACGAAGCCGATATCGTAGCGCCGGTAATTAGTCAGTTCTTTTTTGTTGTAGGCGCTGATCTGCGCGCCGTCGACGATAATCGAGCCATCGGTGACGGTATCCATGCCGCCGAGCAGATTGAGCACGGTGGTTTTGCCGGCGCCGGAGGGGCCGACGATCACGGCGAATTCGCCTTTTTCAATGGTAAAAGAAATATCTTCAACGGCTCTGATGACAATTTCGCCCATTTGATATTCTTTAACTACATGGTCTAGTGTGATAAAGGACATCTGCCGCCTCCTATATTTTGCAGATAACCGACAGGGTGTTGAAATTCTTATTATCTTTTATTATAATGAAAAGACCAGCAAAAACAATGGTCAAAATCTGAATTTTGGGTGGATAACCTACACAAATGAACATAGTGTTGGTTATCGTACAGATATTGGAAAATAGTTAGGAGGGACTAATTTGCAGCAGCGGGATCGGGATCGGCGGATCCGCAAGACTAAGCAATTACTGCGCCGGAGCTTTGCCGTGCTGCTGGCGGAAAAACCGCTGGAAGATATTACGGTCAAGGAGCTGACCGAGCGTGCGGATATTAATCGCGGTACTTTCTACTGCCATTATCGGGATATTTATGATCTGAAGGATCAGATCGAGCGGGAATTATATGAGGAATTCGTGGCGGTCATCGATAGCTATGGTGTGGATAACCTGCGCCAGGAGCTGCGTTCGGTAATGGCGGCGGTGTTCAGCTTTCTCCAGCGCAATAAAGAATTTGCCGTGATTATCAGCAATTACAAAGCGGACAGCTTGTTCTTTTCTTGGGTACGCTCGGAAATTTTCCGCCGCGGCCTGAGCGAGTGGCAGCGTATCTATGGTTTCCGTGATTCGCTGCAATGGGAGTATTATCTGGATTTTGTCGTCGCCGGCTGCGTGAGTATGCTGCAGTCTTGGATTAAAAAGGGCATGCGCGATGACCCGGAGGAGATGGGCGCTTTGGCCGAGCGCTTTATTCTCTACGGTCCGGGTGAGGTTTTAGGCTAAGCTCGTTGCCCGGAGCGAGAGATATCAGGTGCCAATAACTAACCCGCTGCCATTATAGGCAGCGGGTTAGTGCCGTTGTATTGGGCGCGGCAACAAGCTATGGAGTATAGAGCAGGTTTTGGTATAATTGCGGCGAGGTCAAAATGAATTCAGGAGATCCGGTAGAGCCGGGGCCTACTTCATATTTATTGAAGGGAATTACTATTTGCCCTGCGCTATTGAAATAGAAGTTGTGATCCGGCGTGATTTGCTCGAAGCGCAAGCCCTCAGCGCCGTTATCATCGACCCAATAAATTTGCCGTGGGTCAGTCTCCATTCGCTCCCGCATTTGTTGCTTCAGCTCGCTGCTGATAATCGATAGATAATCGAAATCAGCAGGGAAAAGGTCGGCTAATGTTTTCAGTTCCCCGGTTGTAACATCGATATGGTAGTAGCGTACTTCATTGGCTGCGCTGGCCATTATCAGCGTCGTATTCACTTTGAGCGTAAACCATTGATCGGTATCGGTAACTACATCCCAGGTGACGTCAAGATTAAAATAGCCGTCGGCGTGCAGCTCTGTTTCGAATTGCCGGATCAGTTCATTGGTGTAGTCTGATATTTCTTTATTGATGGCCTCGGCTCCATGGGAATGATCTTCGCCGATAATCTCCGGCACTTCGATATAGGCGTGATTCTTGCCGTTGTTCTGTTCATAAGTACGAAAGGTGACCGCCTGGAAAAAAGAACCGATCACCGGCAGATCCGCCATAGCATAAGCGATAGTGGAACTAAGATTTGGTAAAAGAATCGCAATGGCGAGAAGCGCGGCAAGGCCGGCGGCCAATTTTTGCCAACATTTGCGGAGTTTCTTTGAGCATTCCGGCAGGCTTTCTATGGTATCATTAATTTTTTGCTGAAAAGCTGCTGGTACCTGCTGCTTTTCTTGCTCCGCCATTGCTTTTAAGCGTTGATCCAGATTCATTTGCTCTCCTCCCCCAACATCATCCGCAACCGCAGCCTCGCCCGGTAGAGGCGGGTTTTGGTATTGGCTTCCGAAATTTGTAAAATAGCGGCTATTTCCCGAATGCTAAATCCTTCGTAATAAAACAATACCACTACTGAACGCAGGTCTTCGTTTAGGTCGCAAATAGCTTGCCATAACGGTTCATGTTCTGCGGGCTGCTCCGGCGCAGCTGTTTCAGGAATGCACTCCAGCGCTATATAGCGCTGCCTTTTGCGGAGCATACCATAACACTCATTGGCTAGTATACGTAGCAGCCAGACGGAAAATTTATTTTTATCCCGTAGCGTATGTAGTTTTTGGTAAGCGGTACAGATTGCTTCCTGAGCAGCGTCGGCGGCGTCTTCAGGATTGCGCAGAATGCTCAGGGACAGGCGGTATAGGCTGCCTTCGCATTTTTTCACCTGCTCGGTGAACCATGCTTTTTGTTCCAATTTTATCTACTCCTCGGTATTATAACCCATGCTCCTGCAACCAAGACGCCCAAGCCTGGTAGCCGGTAGCATAGGGATGCACTCCATCACCGGTCATTGACTCGTCCAAATAACCGTTGTCATTGAGAAACAGCTCATTGGCATCTAAATAAAAAATATTGATATTGTCTGCCAGCCTAGCGATGCTATTGTTCAGCCGGCTGATATTATCTTTGCTGAGCCAGGAAACGGCGGCTGCCTTTTCTGCCGTGACGTAAATATTCGCACAGAGAATGATTTGCGCCGCGGGCTGGGCCTGGCGGATATGGTCGATTACTTCACGGTATTGCTCGATAATACTTGTCAATTCATAGCCCAGTTCATTAATTCCCAGCATAATATAGATCTTACCATATTGTTTGCCGGCGAGCAATGAAGGCAGATCGGTAGAAGCGAAATTTATATCAGCAGCAGCGGCAGTAAGCACATTGAAGACCGTCATGCCGGACGCGGCGAAATAATCAGCCTGTCCTAAACGCCCATATTGCGCCAAGCCCTCGGTGCGGGAATCGCCGATAAATAAAGCATCGTCAAAATAGCTTTCCGCTACTGGGTGTAGCTGCGGCGCGCCGGCAGCTGGCTGCTCAGGGCGGGAAGCGGCGGCTAGCAGAACCGCGGGTAAGCTGCAGGGCGGAATTTCTGCAGAGCTATGAGCCGCAGCAGGCGAGACGATAATGGCAGGGTCCCGCATGATTAGCAGCGGGACGGTCAGAGGCAGGCTATCCTGGATTTGCGCGGAAGCCTTGCCCACGGTAAGCTGAGTCAGAACGCCCGCTATGCTCATGATAGCGCAGGTGAGGATAATCAGGGCTGTCAGTTTTAATGATGGTTTGAGCTTCATGCTGACCTCTTAAAAGCTGAAATACATAAAAGGATCATTTAGGCCTGCTGCTAGGCAATATACTGATAACCAGAAAATTAGCAAGAGAAAAATAGTGCCAAAAAGGGAGCTGCGCATTTTCCGCCATAGTTTAGCCGGCCCCGGCAGGGAGAGAATGATTCCGGTAAGCAGCAGCAGTCCGTATTGCTGTCCATAGTAGAGAAAATCCAAGCTGGCAGAGTGGCTGAAATCAAATCCGGTGAAAAGCTGTTGCAAATAAACGCCTATTTGGTTTAGATCGGTAATGGCGAAAAACATCCAGCTTAGCATGATTGTCAGCGCCATATAGACATGGGCTAAGAGATGGTGCCGGGACAGTTTGGCTCCCAGCCATAGTTTTTCGCTGGCAATAAGCAGGAACAAAAACAGCGCCCAGAGCAGAAAGTTGATTGTGGCGCCATGCCAGACGCCGGTCGCCAGCCAGACGATAAATAGATTACGGAGATGTTTTTTTATCCCCTGACGGCTGCCGCCTAGCGGAATATACAGATAATCGCGAAACCATCGTCCTAAACTAATATGCCAGCGCCGCCAGAAATCGCTCATTGAAATCGCGGCATATGGGTGGTCGAAGTTGTCCGGGAGAGCAAAGCCCAGCATCCGTCCTAATCCCACCGCCATCAGCGAATAGCCGTAGAAATCGAAATATAATTGCAAGGAGAAGGCGAGCAGCCCCATCCAGGCCAAAGGTGCTGAAATGCTGTTAAAGCCAATGGTCTGAATGTCTTGCCACAGGCCGCCGATTTGATTAGCCAGGAGCACTTTCAGTCCCAGCCCAAGGATAAAGTCACGCAATCCGCGGTCAAAATTATGCAGGGTATAGTTACGATATTTTAATTGATGCGCTAATTCTCTATAAGACACCAAGGGTCCGGAAATCAGCTTAGGAAACATCAGTATTGCGGTCAAATAACGCGGCAACGAGCGATCTGGAGCGAGCTGGCGCTGGTAAATATCGATCAGATAAGCTGCTGTTTGAAAAGTATAAAAGCTAATCCCCAGTGGCAGCAGCAGTGAATGGCCATTAAACAGCCCGGCATATTTGCAGGCTAACAGCTGGCCGAAGAGCAGCCCTAGTATAAGGCCCAAAATAACGATTCGGCCACGGGTCATATATCCGAGCAGCAGCCCGGCTCCCCAGCTTAATAGAGCTACGGCGATCAATACTCCAAGCATCCAAGGGTGAGCGGATACGCCGATATAATAGAAAAGTACACTCCCGGCTAATAAAATCCAGTTGCGATAAGCGCGCGGGGTAAGGTAATAGATGAGCAGAAATAACGGTAAAAAACGGAAAATAAATGTTAAATCACTGAACGACATATCCCGGCCCCTTTCACCTTCATTGTTGTAGATGATTGAGAGCAGTCAAAGGTTACTGGTGAAAGAAATTTTTTTAAGGCGGCCGGTCAGGCTGAATCCCTCCGCGGCGCTATTCCCTGTGTGATGGTGAAGCGGGTAGAGCTTGGCAGGAGGCTAGTAAGCCGCTTTTACTTGAGACAAAACAAGCGGAACCAATGAATGGTTCCGCTTGTTTAAGTACGGCTGATCAAAACGCGGCAGCCGCGGTTTAATTATCCTCGCGGCGCTCCTCGCCAGAATTGCCGGCGGCCGCTGTTTCTTCGGGGTCGAGCACTACCGGTACGAACATTTTTGCCAGTTTGCTTTTGCCGCGGTTCTTAACATGGAAATAGCCGATGATACTGAAAACCACTGCGCCGATGAAATTAACGATCAGGTCTTTCATGGTATCAATCAGCCCGATATCCAGATAGCCGCCCAGCCCCAGCGGCTGGCCGTTGATATATACCTCATTGATACCGCTGATGCTGACCGGGATATTGCTGCGGGTCGGGTCGAGCATCACCGAGGTGATCTGATGGACGATGGTGTCTTTCTGCATGTCTTTATTGAACAGCATATCGATGCTGAATTCAAAGATTTCCCAGACCGCGCCGATCATCATCGAGAAGCAAAAAGCGACGAAAGCCAGGCTGAGCGGCGAGAGATTGAAGCTGATCCGTTTATTTTTATTGAGGATATCGACCATAGAAAAGCCGACCGCCGCATAGATAAAGCCGCTGATGGTATGGAGCATGGTGTCCCAATGCGGTACATTGACATAATAGCTCTGCATTTCGCCCAAGATCTCGGCGGCGAAAATAAACAGCACTAGAGTAATTTCCAGCGCGGAGGGAATATCAATGCCGAATTTATGCTCCACCAGTACCGGCAGCATCAGCAGAAATAGGGTCAGCAGGCAGGTGAAGACATTCTCATAATTGCCGTCGATGATCGCATGGATCAAGATGGCGATGACTAATAAGCGTACGATAGCGTAAACGATCAGGGTAGAACGTTTCTCCGGCACCGGACGCAGTTTTTCTAAGCGCGACCACAGGCCGCGGGGTTTGTGGCTGTTCATGATAGCTCCCTTCCTTCGGGATAGGTGATGACTGCTGCCGTTCTATTGTAGCATATTCGACAGGATTTGTCGCCTCTGATTTCCGTCCGCTGGACAGAGCGCGGCTTTTATGCTATACTCCAAGTGGCCGGCTGATGACAGAAGAGCTGCCCGAGGAGGTTTTATATGCAAAGGCAAGATCATAAATTCGACTGCCTGATCTGCGGCAGTCCTTTGGTTTATAAAGATGGCGAGGAGCAGATGAAATGCGTGATCTGCGGCAATACCTTTTCCAGCAACTGCGCTTGCGAGCAAGGCCATTATATTTGCGATAAATGCCATTCCCAGCCGGGTATGGTAGTGATTACCGCCGAGGTGCTGCGGACCCAGAGCAAAGACCCTTTTGCGATCGCGATGAAGATTATGGACGATCCGCATATCCATATGCATGGACCGGAACATCATTATCTGGTGCCGGCGGTGCTGCTGGCGGCTTATTACAATGCCGGCGGGCGGATCGGCGAGCGCACGCTGGCCGATGTCGTGGAGGTGGCGCGCTTGCGCGCTTCCCAGGTGCCGGGCGGTATTTGCGGTTTCTGGGGCTGCTGCGGCGCGGCGGTCGGTGCGGGGATTTTCACCAGCCTGATCTCCGGAGCAACGCCGCTGGCTGAAGAATCATGGGGCGAATGCAATGCCGTTACAGCCAAATGCCTGGAGCTGATCGCCAAAGGCGGCGGGCCGCGCTGCTGCAAACGCGATTGCTTTTTGGCTTTGGCGGTGATGCGCAAATATCTGGCTGAGCATTATGATGTGCAGCTGGAGAAGCCGGAGCGCATTGTCTGCCATTATGTGCAGTATAACCGCGACTGCCAGGAAAAGAAATGCCCCTTTTATCAGGTTTAGGCTAAACAGGCACACTAAAAGCCCCCTCCGCTGGAGGGGGCTTTTTACTGCTGTATGCTATGGAGCATCAGTTATCCTCTGCAGTCTTGGCGCGGGTCATCAGGGCGCGCATTGCTTCCTGCAGCGAGCCGTTTTGGTAAAGGATTTTATATAGCTGCTCCGTGATCGGCATCGTGATTTGGTGCTTTTGCGCCAGCTGGTAGGTGGCTTTGGTAGCGTAGACTCCTTCTACCACCATCGAGGTTTCCGCCAGCACCTGATGCCAGGGTTTGCCGCGGCCGATCTGATAGCCGGCGCGGAAATTGCGGCTGTGCTGCGAGGTGCAAGTGACGATCAAATCGCCCAGCCCCGCCAGTCCGGAGAAGGTGGACGGCTTGGCCCCCAGGGCTATGCCGAGTCTGGCCGTCTCCGCTAGGCCGCGGGTCATCAGCGCTGCGCGGGCATTATCGCCCAGCTCCAGCCCTTCCAGAATTCCGGCGCCTAAGGCGATGATGTTTTTCACCGCGCCGCCGACTTCGACGCCGATTTGGTCGGTGTTTTGGTAGACGCGGAAACTGTCGTTCATAAAAATATCTTGCGTCTGCTGCAGCAGCGCGCTGTCATCTCCGGCGATTACCACCGTGGTGGGCAGATTATGCGCTACTTCTTCAGCGTGGCTGGGGCCGGAGAGAGTCAGCACCGGATGGCCGGGCAGTTGCTCGCGGATTACCTCGGAGAGGCGCTTCTGGCTGCGGGGAGCAAAGCCCTTGGCGACATTGATGACAACAGTCTGCGGATCGAGATATGGTGCGACGGCAGCGGCGTTTTCTTCCACCGCTTCTGAGGGGACAGCCAGAATCAGATAATCGGCGCAGGCCGCCAGCCGGTAGCTGCTACCGATCTCCATTTCCTCCGGCAGCCTGATCCCTGGCAGATAGAGCTTGTTTTCCCGCTCGCGGCGCAGCTGCTCCGCTTTTTCCTCGGTGCGGTTCCACAGCCGGACCTGATGTCCGTTATGGTTGAGCAGGCAAGCCAGCGCCGTACCCCAGCTGCCGGCTCCCAGAACTGTTATACGCATAATGGTATCTCCTGATTAGTATCAATCAATGTTTTTTGCGGAAAGAACGCCCCTCGGTGCCGGCCTTGATATTGCGGAAATTTTCCCGGTGACGCCAGCAGACGAGCAAGGTGATGATAATAAAAATGATGATGCAGCTAGCCGGCTGCGCGGTGCAGATAGCGATGATGGGCATCAGCGCCGTGCCGCAGCAGGAGCCGAGCGAGACATAGCCGGTGGCCAGCATCACGATCAGCCAGAGGGTAATGCAAAAGAGCGCGTAGAGAGGATACATCGCCAGCGCGACGCCAAAGGCGGTCGAGACGCCCTTGCCGCCTTTGAAATTGAGCCAAATCGGGAAGAGATGCCCTAAAAAGGCTGCCAGGCCGGCCACGATAGCTAGATCGCGGCTAATCGCCAAGCCGATCAGCGTCGGGATAGCACCCTTGGCCATATCCAGAATAAACACCAGTACTCCGGTACCCCGGCCGGCAGCGCGGATAGTATTGGTAGCGCCGATATTGCCGGAGCCGATTTGGCGAATATCCGTGCCCTTTTTCAGTTTGACGATTATGTAGGCTGTGGGGATCGATCCCAGCAGATAGCCGCCGATGATCAAAATAACCCATGCTAACCACGTCATAGACTTAGCCTCCTAGAAGATTATTCGCAGGCGGTTAGGATTCTTCCTGTTCGCGCTTGCGCCACAGCAAGGAGATCGGTGTGCCGGCAAAGCCGAAAGCCTCGCGGATCTTGTTTTCCAGATAGCGGGCATAAGAAAAATGCATGATTTCCGGATCATTGAGAAAGATGACGATTTTCGGCGGCTTGACGCCCACTTGGGTTGCATAAAGTACCTTGAGCCGCCGTCCTTTATCAGTAGGCGGGGGATTAAGCGCCACTGCTTCCCGCAGCACTTCGTTGAGCTGAGAAGTCGGCAGCCTGCGGCTGTGCTGCTCAGAGATGAAGTCCACCAGCGGCAGGATCTTGCTGCAGCGCTGACCGGTCTTGGCCGAAACGAAGATGGTCAGGGCATAGGAGGCAAAGGCCAGTTCTTCCTTGAGATCTTCCTCGAATTTGATCATCGTATTGGTTTCTTTTTCCGGCAGATCCCATTTATTGACTACGATCAGCAGGCCTTTGCCGGCCTCATGCGCATAGCCGGCGATTTTTTTGTCCATTTCAATGATACCGGCCGCAGCGTCGATCACCAGCACCGCTACATCGCAGCGGTCGATGGCGTTAAGCGAGCGGCTGACGCTGTAATGCTCCGCCGGCTCGTTGATCCGGCCCTTGCGCCGCATTCCGGCGGTATCGATGATTACATATTCGCGGCCGTCCTTGACTAAAACAGTATCGATAGCGTCGCGGGTAGTGCCCGGAATATCAGAAACGATCACCCGTTCCTGACCGAGCAGGCGGTTGACCAGAGAGCTTTTGCCGACATTGGGCCGGCCGATGAAGGCGATATTAATCCGGTCGCCCTCGGCGTCGCTTTCCTGTGCCGGCGGGAAATAGCTGACTACCACATCGAGCAGGTCGCCGATATTCAGCGCATGGGTGGCTGAGACCGGAATCGGCTCGCCGAGCGACAGCGAGTAAAAATCATAGAGCGGCAGCAGCTTCTGCGGATCGGAAAAATCATCAGCCTTATTGACAGCCAGTACCACCGGTTTGCCGCTGCGGCGCAGCAGATCAGCTACATCTTCATCATCAGCGGTGAGGCCGTCGTTGATATCAACGACGAAGATGATTACCGCAGCTTCCTCGATGGCCAGCTGTGCCTGCTGCTTGACCTTGCCGTAAATCAGCCCTTCTTCAGTATTGAATTTGATGCCGCCGGTATCGATGACGGTGAAATCCCGATCCAGCCATTCTGCATCGCGGTAGAGACGGTCGCGGGTGATGCCCGGCGTGTCTTCCACTATAGCATGGCGGGCGCCGATAATCCTGTTGAAAAGGGTAGATTTGCCGACGTTTTCTCTGCCTACGATAGCTACGATTGGTTTTGCCATAAGTCCTCCGCTTGGTTGAGCAGTCCAGCCTGGATTATTAGGCGAACAATGCCTGCACCAGGTCTATCGGCTGCGGGCCGACAATGGTGATCGGCGTAGCCAGCTGCTTTGAGACTGCCTCGACAGTCATATCGTCGAGAAAAATATCTTCATCGAATTTCAGCATATTGCTGGGAATCAGCAGCCGCCGGTAGCGCTGCGGCGGAATCGCCGCCAGCAGGCAAGTGCCGGTAAGCAGTCCGGTGGCAGTGACCGTTTGGCCGTAAAAAGTGTTTGGTATCTCCAGCAGCTCAATGCTGCTGCCGCTGCGCTCGTTGATCTCAGCGACAATATCGCCGATTACCGCGGCGCCGCTTTTCCCTGTGGCGATCGCGATGCCCTCATCTGCCGGGTGCTGCGGCACCTGCTCGCGTATTTCCTGCCAGCGTTGGCGGAAGAGCGCAGCCATGCCGACACCGTTTTCGATTTGGGCGAAATCTTCATAATGCGCTGCCGGAGGGAAGGGCCGCTCGGCGCGTAGATACAGCTCGTCGGCGGCAAAAACCAGCCGGCTGCCGTATTGTTCCAGATAACGCTGTTGACGCGCTTCTATATCGTCGATCAGCTCCCCGGCCTCTGCACGGGTAAAGAGGCGCAGCTGCGGATTGCGCTGGTATTTGGTGATGCCGACCGGCACCACGGCGATCGAGGCCACGCCGCCGGTCTGTTCCTGTTCGCTGCGGCGGCTATCATAAGCCAGGCTGGCCAGACTGTCCAAGGTGTGCTGCAGCTGTTCTCCGTCATTGATCTGGGGGCAGAGGACGATCTGCGTATGCAGGCGGCAGCCCAGTGAGATCAGCCTTTGCAGGGTGAGCAGTATTTCCGCCGGCTGCTTTCTCCCCAGCATCCGCTGGCGCAGCAGAGGATCGACAGTATGTACGGAAATATAGAGCGGCGAGAGGCGCATTTGCGCGATCCGCTGATAATCTTCTTCGCGCAGATTAGTACAGGTGATGAAATTGCCCTCCATGAAGCTCATCCGATAATCATCGTCTTTCAGCAGCAGCGAGGAACGGGGCTGCGGCTGCAGCTGATCGATGAAGCAGAACAGGCAGTGATTGGCGCAGCGGCGGATGCGGTCAAAGACATTAGCGGTGAAGATCAGCCCCAGCTGCTCGTCATCGTCCTTTTCCACGGAGCAGAGCCATAGTTCGCCGCCGGCCTTTTCGATGGTCAGTTCCAGGTAATCGCCGTCTTCATAATAGTTATAATCGATCAGGTCGCAGACCGGGTGGTCATTGATGGCGACCAAAGTATCGCCGGGTTCAATACCGATTTCCTCAGCGATGCTGCCCGGGACGATGCCGGCTATTTTCCCGCCCATTGCTCCCTCCAGAAAAATTGTGCTAGACGGCCGCGCATAGCGCATACACGGCCAATTTATATTATTATCTATCATTCCCGGCGATTAGTCAACTGCCGCGGCCTAAAATAGCCGGCGATCAAGAGGATTAGCCAGGCCGCACCGCAGATTATCGCTAACAGATTGAAAAAACTCCAGCCCATTTCACCTTGTCCGGACAGCGTCCGTACTAAACCGGCGCTCTCCACTCCCAGCGCTGCGGCGCAGCCTGCCGCGCGGTAAGAGCCGGCTCCTGCCGCCGCGGCGATCGACAAGAGCAAAACTGTCAATCCGCTGGGAAAACGATATTGATCGAGCTGCCAGAGCAGGCCGTTTTGCTGTGCAGCCAGTATTGTACCGATCAGCAGCGCCGCCAGGAGGGCGCGCCATTTGCCGGAAGCAGGCAGTTGCAGCAGCAGCCAGATGCCGCAGCCGAGGATAAAGACGCCGCCGAGATTGAAGTAATATGAGCCGAGCGGCAAATCGACATAAGTGAGCAGCAGCGCTGCGAGCAGCAGCAGGAGCGCTCCCAGCCGGCTGATCCGCCACTCTTGCAGTTGCTGTTCACAGCGGCCTCCCAGTAGCAGCAAAGCCAGCAGCAATGGCAGAATAAGACCAAATGGCAAAATCATCACCTCTTTGGTTGATAATTTTGCCATTTGCGACTGGTCTTATACATTATTGGCGTTGCGGCGGAAGCTTGCCCGCAGAATATGCTTAAGAGGCTTGCTCGAACTGGCTGTTATAGAGTTCGGCATAGAAGCCGTTTTGCTGCAGCAGCTGCTGATGAGTGCCGCTTTCGACGATATCGCCATCCCGCATCACCAGGATCAGATCAGCGTTTTTGATCGTGGAGAGGCGGTGGGCGATGATGAAAGAGGTGCGCCCCACGGTCAGCTTATCCATCGCCTGCTGGATCTGGATTTCGGTTCTGGTATCGACGGAGCTGGTCGCTTCGTCGAGAATCAGCATCGGCGCATTCTCGATCATCGCCCGGGCGATGGTCAGCAGCTGTTTTTGGCCGGCGGAGAGATTGGCATGATCGTTCAGGATCGTATTATATCCCTCCGGCAGCGTCTGAATGAAATGATGAATGCCTACCGCCTGACAGGCTTCGATCACCTGCTGATCGCTGACGTCTTCTTTGCAGTAGATAACATTTTCCTTGATCGTGCCTTCGAACAGCCAAGTATCCTGGAGTACCATACAGAAAAGATCGTGGACATTCTCGCGGGTCAGCCGGCTGGTCGGCACGCCGTCGATGCGGATCTCGCCGGCATCCAGCTCATAGAAGCGCATCAGCAAGTTGACCAGCGTGGTTTTGCCGGCGCCGGTCGGGCCGACAATGGCGATTTTTTGCCCCGGCAGCGCCTCGGCGGAGAAGTCTTTGATAATCGGCCGTTGCGGATCGTAACCGAAGCGGATATGGTCGAACTCGACATGTCCTTGGGCATGATCGAGCCGGGTCTGTTTTTCGCTTTCATCTGCCAGCTCCGTTTCGGAGAGAAAGTTGAATACCCGCTCGCTGGCTGCCGCTGTGCTCTGCATGGTGGTCGCCGCCTGCGCTAACTGGGAAAGCGGCTGGGTAAAGAGACGAATATAAATCATGAAAGCGACGATATCGCCGAATTCGATGGTGCCGTTGATCGCCATCGCCGCACCAACGATGCAGACCACCACATAGCCGAAATTGCCGATGAAGCCCATTATCGGCATCATCATTCCGGAGAGGAATTGTGATTTCCAAGCGCAGTTATAGAGGCGGCCATTGATTTCGTCAAAGGTTTTAATCGCCGCCTGTTCGCCGTTATAGGCTTTGACTACATCATGCCCGGAATAGATTTCCTCGATGTGGCCGTTAATCGTGCCCAGTTCATTTTGCTGCTGAAGGAAGTATTTTTGCGAGTGGGAGATGATGACGGTCATCAGGACGAAGCCGATCAGCGTTGAGGCGATGCCGGCCAGCGCCATGATCCAGTTGGTATAGAACATCATCACCAGAGCACCGATGAACATCGTCACCGAAGTGACCAGCATGCCCAGGCTCTGATTTAAGGTCATGCCGATAGTATCGACATCATTGGTAACGCGCGAGAGGATATTGCCGTAGCTATTGCTGTCAAAATATTTTAGCGGCAGGACATTGATTTTAGCGGAAATATCGCTGCGCAGGCTGCGGGTGATTTTCTGCGTGACTGTGGCCATGATGAAGCCCTGCACATAGTTGAAAATCAGCCCGGCGCCGTAGAGGATTGCCAGAAAGACCGCGATGCTGATCACCGCATCCAGATCGATGCTGCCGGTCAGCCCCTCGGTGATGAGATTGGTCATATCGGCCAGCTTATCCGGGCCGATAAGATTGAAAATCGTGCCGGTAACGGCCAAGAGAACGGCGATGATGATTGCCGGCAGATAGCGGCGGCAGTAGGCTGCCAGCTGACGCATGGCTTGGCCGAAGTTTTCCGCTTTTTCGCCGGCGCCGCGATGCATACCGCCGGGCCCATGATGCGGCTGGCGGTGCGCCTGGCTGCTGTGCTCATGATGTTTAGGCATGCTCTAATTCCTCCTTTGACAGCTGGGATTCGGCGATTTCCCGGTAGACATCGCAGCTTTGCAGCAGCTGCTGATGCGTGCCCTGGCCGACGACGCAGCCCTTATCGATAACGATGATTTGATCGGCGTCCTTGATGGTGCCGATGCGCTGGGCAACGATCAGCGTAGTTACGCCGGCAGTTTCCTTTTTCAGCGTAGAGCGCAGGATGCGGTCGGTTTTATAATCCAGCGCGGAGAAGGAATCGTCAAAAATATAGATTTCCGGCTGCCGGCAGATGGCTCTGGCGATTGATAAGCGTTGTTTTTGTCCGCCGGAGAGATTGGAGCCGCCCTGCGCCACCGGCGCTTCGTATTGCTCGGCTTTTTTATTGACGAATTCCGCGGCCTGGGCGATTTCGACCGCTTTGATAATATCCTCGTCGCTGGTCTCAGCGCGCCCGTTATCACCATAGGCGACATTGGAGGCAATGGTGCCGCTGAACATAACCGCTTTTTGCGGCACATAGCCGATCTTATTATGCAGCGCCCACTGCGTATATTCTTTGACATTGATGCCGTCGATCAGCACTTCGCCCTCGGTGGCATCGTAAAAACGCGGCACCAGATTGACCAGGGTGCTTTTGCCACTGCCGGTAGAACCGATGAAAGCGACAGTTTCGCCGTGATGGGCGGTGAAATTGATATCATGGAGCACATATTCGGCCGCGTCGGGATATTTGAAGCTGACATGACGGAACTCGATCTCTCCTCGTTCGTAGAGTTCGGATTCGTTTTTCTCGCCGTCGATGATCTTGGCCGGGGTCTCCAGTACCTCGAGGATACGTCTAGCAGAGACGCTGGCGCGCGGCAGGATGATAAAGATGATGGTCAGCATCATGAAGGACATGATCACCTGCACGGCATAGGAGGAGAAAACGACCATATTGGAAAAAAGCGTCAGTTTATCAGCTACTGCGGCGGTGTTATTGATCAAAATCGCCCCGATCCAGTAGATAGCCAGGGTCAGTCCGGACATGATTACCGTCATGCCCGGGTGCATGATCGCCATGATCCGGCTGGTGAAGAGGTTGGTGTTAGTCAGCTCGTCATTAGCGCGGGCGAATTTTTCTTCCTGATATGCCTCGGCATTATAGGCGCGCACCACGCGAATACCGGTGAGGTTTTCGCGGGTGATGCGGTTGAGATTATCCGTCAAGCGCTGCATAATGCGGAATTTCGGCATAGCGAAGATGATAATCACCGTCAGCATTACCATCAGCACGGCTACAGCGCAGCCGGTGGCGGCAGTCCATTCCCAGCCTTTGCCGGCGATTTTGCATACCGCCCATACCGCCATGATCGGCGCGCGCAGCAGCGCCTGCATACCGATGGCGATAAACATCTGCACTTGGGTAATATCATTGGTGGAGCGGGTAATCAGGCTGGCAGTAGAAAAACCGGCGATCTCTTCCATAGAGAAGGACAGCACCTGATTGAACACCTGGGAGCGCAGCCGCTGCGCCAGGCCGGCCGCGATCTTGGCGGCAAAAAAGCCTACCACAAAAGCTGAGATCAAGCTGCCCAGGGCGCATAGCAGCATCGGCACGCCCTCGCCGATGATTTCAGCGATAGTGCTGCCGGGGGTCTGTACCAAGGTGGTGATCTCCGACATATAATCAGGGATACGCAGCTCCAGCCAGATCTGCCCGACGATAAAGATTAAGCTGCAGCAGATCATCAGCCATTCCTGGCGGCGGAGGTATTGCAACATTTTCAGCATAACTACACTCCTTTCGCAAACGGAAGTTAGTATAGGCGGCGATTCTCAACTAAAACTCAACTGGCGCGGCGGCAAAGTGATTTTTAGCTGAATTTCAGCCCGATCTTTGCTGCGGATTATGCTATAATAAGTAAAGGAGGCGGAACCATGTTTAATATTTTAGTAGTCGAAGACGATCAAGAACTGCGCGAGCTGTTTTGCACGGTGTTAAGCGATAACGGCTATCACCCGCTGCCGGCGGAAGATGGGGCAGCGGCCTTAGAGCTGTTGGAAAAACACTATATCGATCTGATCATTTCCGATATTATGATGCCCAATATCGACGGCTATACCCTGATCCGCGAATTGCGCGAGGCGCAATATATGATGCCGATTCTGATCATCACCGCCAAGGATAGCCCCAGCGATAAGCAAGCCTGTTTCCGCGCCGGGATTGACGACTATATGGTGAAGCCGATTGACGTCAATGAGATGATCTGGCGGGTTGAGGCGCTGCTGCGCCGCTCGCAGATTATCAGCGAGCGGCGGCTCAAGCTCGGCGGAACATTATTTGATTATGCTTCGCTGACTGTTTCTGCGCCGGACAAGGCGGATGAGGTGCTGCCGCAAAAGGAATTTTTGCTGATCTACAAGCTGGCTTCCTCCCCCAACCGTATTTTTACCCGGCGCCAGCTGATGGACGAGATCTGGGGAGTGGATACGGAGACCGATCCCCATACTCTTGATGTGCATATCAACCGGCTGCGGGAAAGATTTCGCGATAATCCGGATTTCGAGATCGCCACCGTGCGCGGTTTGGGGTATAAGGTGGTGCGGAAATGAAACGGAAATATTTGCTGCACGGGCTGCCGCCGGTGCGGATCATCGTTGCTTTCTCCCTGGTCGTAATGGTGATCGTCGCTTTGACGATGTTTTTATCCGGTACTATTTCCGCGCTGCTGTTTCATCTGGATATTTTAAGCGAGCGCAATATTATTCTCAATATCCTGGTGCTGTGTATCGTGAGCGTCGGCTTAAGCGTGCTGCTGGCTTGGCTGATGGGTAAGGTCGTTTTGCGTCCGCTTTCCGATATCAATGAAGCCACTAAGGCGGTGGCGAGAGGTGATTTCAGCATCCGCATGAATGAGGACGTTCCTTCTGCTGAGATCAGCGAGATGGCGCATAATTTTAATATTATGGCCGAGGAACTGACGCGCAATAAGGCCTTTGGCGACGACTTTATCAGCAATGTCTCCCATGAGTTCAATACGCCGCTGGCTGCGATCGAGGGCTATGCCACGCTGCTGCAGAACCAGCATTTGGATGCCGGGAAGCGGCAGGCCTATCTGGCTAAAATCCTTTTTAACGCCAAGCAGCTCTCCAGCCTGACCGGCAATATTTTGCAGCTGTCGCGGCTGGAAAATCAACAGATCGCTCCGGAAAAGAGCAAGTATCATCTCGACGAGCAGTTGCGCGAGACAGTGATCCTCTTTGAAGAGCAATGGAGCGCGAAACAGCTGCAGCTGGATATTGATCTGGAAAGTGTGGAGTATTACGGTTGCCGTGATTTGCTGGCGCAGGTATGGAAGAATATTTTCGGCAATGCCGTCAAATTTACGCCCGAGCAAGGATCTATTTTGGTGGTGCTGCGCCGCGAGGAGGGACATATCCGCGTCTCAATCGCCGATACCGGATCCGGCATGAGCGAAGAAGTGCAGCGCCGCGTCTTTGAGAAGTTTTATCAGGGAGATAACTCCCATTCCGGCGAGGGCAA
>CALXQC010000095.1 GCA_944390435.1 uncultured Clostridia bacterium | reverse complement strand
TTATATACTGTCAAAATAAATAAAGTCAAGGGCCGGTGCTCTGCACCATGCCCTTGACTTCCGGATCAAGCTTTATTTTATTCCGCAGCGGCCGGCGTGCAGCTTTCAACTGCGGCGCCGCGCAACCAAGCGCAGCATCGGCGCGGCCAATAACAGCGCCAGCGCCGCCAAAACGATGATAACCAGCCCCGTCTGCGTAGCGCAGCAATAAATCAGCGAGCTTACTCCCAGCACCGACGCGGTCAAAACCAAAGGCACTGCTCTGCGGGCAGCAGCAATTTTGCCGTTAAGGCGGCGGCATATGCCCACTAAAACAGCAAATTCCAGCATCAGCGCAATCAGGATTCCCGCGCTCAAAGCGCTGACGCCCAGAAACTCCAGCCTGGAAATTCCCACGCCAAAATCAACGGATTTCAGCGTCCGCAGCAGCGGATATTGATCCAGGGCGATCAGCTCGCCAAACAGCAATAGATTACGCACCTGTTCCAGCAGCAGATAAAGTAAGGTCAGCCCCCAGGCAGTCAAACAAAAACGCAGCGGTAGCGGTTTCCTATCAGCAGCAGCCAAATTCTCCGAGCCATAGGCAAAGACTGCCGCCGGAGCCAGGAGAAACAGCGCCATTTCTCCCCCGCCCCGCAGCAATTGCTGCGGCGAATGTTCCGCTGCCGCAGCTAACAGCTGCGGATCTGCTTTCGGCAGCACCAAGAGCGTATCGATAATAATAGCGGCGATAACTACTGCGGCGACCACTGGACAAGCCCGGTTTACTGCCTGCTCTCCCTGCCATCCGGCCAGCAGCAATAAACTTGCCGCCAGCAAGGAATAAACAGGAAACGGCGTTTCATTGACCGCCATATCGCGCCATAAAGAAATCAGACCGCTATAATTGACCGAGACGATCAGCAAGACCGCTACTGCCGGCAGCAAATACCACCAGCTCAAATCCGGTAAAGGCGCGGCGCGGCGCAATAGCAGCCAATAGATGACGGCTAAAACAGCGGCCGCCGCTGCGGCTGCCAGCAAAGCAGGCAGCCGGGCGACACCCAGATCATTCGCTGCGGCCAAATAAACGCCGAATCCGGCAAATAAGGAAATGCCGCAGCTGCTTATTTTCTGTATTCTCCTGCTAGCCTTCGCGTTCATCGGCATCCACCATCCCGCTGAGATAAATTTGCCCGTCTTGCTGCGCCAGAAGAGCCATTGTCCCGCCGCTGTGGCGGTAATAGCTGTTCTGCATATATTTTCTTACCGTCAAACTGGCCTGAGGCTGTCTTTCGCTAAGCCACGAAAGCCGCTCCGCCAGCCCCTGCGATAAATAAGCCGCTTCGCCGAAGGAGGCTTCCAGCAGCTCCTGGGATTCTGCATCAGTCAGCGCAACATAAATAACCGGCGAAAAACGCTGATCCTGGTAGAACGCAGCCATATAAGCGCCGATCTGTTCCGCCGAGAACCCCGGACCGAAAACAATCAGCACCATATGTCCCCAATAAACGGTTTTATCTAATTTATCGCTCAGCGCCCGCTCTGCCTCCTGCCAGGTAGCAGCGGCGACGCTAAACGCCAGGCTTTCATCTGCCCCGTCGATCGTGGCTTTATGCGCCACCTCCACGCTCATCTGCAGATCGCCGTTTTCCTGCAGCTGCAGAAACGCGCCTAAAACGACCGCCAGATCGCCGATCTCATCGCGCTGCTGGCAGCCGGAAAAAAATAGCCCCGGCAACAGGATCACTGCTATCAGCCATTTTCTACTTTGCCGCATCAGCGTCCCTCCCTTCGCATAGATCCAGCCATCCGCCGCCGGTTGCGGCTTAAAACAGCTGGCCGGAAGCGCAGTTTCCACAGCGGCAACCGCAGCAGGCTATCCTTGAGACCGCTGAAGCTGAGCGGAGCAAAGGGGGAAAAATAAGGCGCGCCGAACGACTCCAGCGAGCATAAATAAACCAGGAGAAAAAGCGCGCCCGCCAGAATGCCGAAAAAGCCGCAGAACCACCCCAAAAAGAGAAAAATCAGCCTCAGCAGCGTGGCAGCGTCGACAAAAGCGACCGTAACGAAAGAAGCGATCACCGTAATCGCTAAAACAATCAGCACCGGAGCTGAAATCAATCCCGCGGAAACCGCTGCATCGCCCATAACTATCGCGCCGACAATGCTGATCGCCTGACCAGCCGGTTTCGGCAAACGCACCCCGGCCTCGCGCAAGATCTCATAGACTAGTCCGATCAGCAAAAGCGAAAAGCCGACAGAAAACGGCGTATTGGCTTCTGCGGCGGAAATAGATAAAAACAGATTGAACGGGATCACTTGCTGATGAAAGCAGCAGACCGCAACGAATAACCCCGGCAAAAAAACACTAAAAAACAGGGCTACCGTGCGAATAAAGCGTACCCAGGAGGCATAAAAAAAGCGGGTATAATAATCCTCCGGGCTTTGCATTCCTTCGACAAACAGCATCGGCACCGTTAATGCGATCGGCGAACCGTCGACCAGTACAGCGATACGCCCCTCCAAAATCTTGGCGGCGGCGATATCCGGTTTTTCTGCGATGCCGATAGTAGGAAACAGCGAATACGGCGTATCCTGGATAAACTGTTCGATATAGCCGCTGTCCAAAACAGCGTCGGTATCGATCTGCTGCAGCCGCTGCTGCAAGCGCTCTAAAGCCTCCTGGTCAACGATACTGCTGACATAAACAAGGGCGATATCCGTGCGGCTATAACGCCCGACCCGCACCGTATCTACATGAAAATCCGGATGATGAATTTTGCGCCGCAGCAGGGTGACATTATTGCGCATATTTTCAATAAATCCCTCGCGCGGGCCGCGGATCACCACATCGGTGGAAGGCTCGTTGACCGAGCGCTGCGGCCAGGTAATCGCCTCCATCATTACTGCGGTTGAAGAACCGTCGATAAACAATGCCGTCAAGCCCTGCAGCACATTATCGATCAGCTGAGACATATCATCCTGCAGCGAAATATTACCGGCCTTGAGCACTTTCTTGACGATATCGTCGGCGCTGTATTGCTGCTGCTGCCGCGCCTGAAACAGCGGCTCGAAAAAATCGCGCCCAATCATGTCGTTATTGATAAAGCCGTTGATATAAAAAGACGCCGCCCGCTGACCATTGACAAGGCGAAATTCTTTGATTACAATATCGATGCTGCTTTCCAGCACACTGCTGATATACGCCGCATTCTCATAGGCTGAAAGCGAAATCTCGCTGCGGAATGCGATCTGCGAACCTGCCATCATATCACCTCTTTGATGATAGCTTGGCCATTTATCCGCCGCTCTATACCGCAGGAAACTCAGATCGGCTGCGGCAACAAAATTTGCCGCAAAAAACAACAGACGCCCCAGCGGAGCGCCTGTTGCCCACAGCTTATTCTATATCCGCCGTTTAGCGAACGGCATTATCTTTAGCGCTTTTTGCCCCAGAAGAACAGCGCCACAGTGCCGGGGCCGGTATGGCTACCGATCGTTGTACCGACGCTGTTGATCTCCACTTTCCCGTCGAGCTTGGGGAAGCGCGCTTCGATCAGATCCGCAACTGCCCGGGCATCATCATAACAAGCGGACTGAGAAATATAGCATTTGCCCGCATAATCCAGACCGTCCACAGCATTTTCCGCCATTTTATCGACAATGGCCTGGATGACCTTTTTCTTGGAGCGGATCTTTTCCCGCGGAATCAGACGGCCGAGATCATCCATATTAAGCAACGGACAGATATTAAGCACCGTGCCGACAAAGCCGGCAGCCTTGGAAATACGGCCGCCCTTGATATAGAAGGTCAGATCCGTCGAGAAGAACCAATGATGCAGTTCCAGCTTATGCTCTTCGATCCAGGCGGCAGCCTCGTCCACGCCCATCCCCTGGTCGCGCAGATCTGCCAATTTATCCATCAGCAGCCCGTAGCCGGAAGAAGCGCCCAGCGAATCGATAATATAAATTTTCCGCTCCGGATATTTTTCCGCCAGCATATCCCGGGCAACCGTAGCAGAATTATAGACGCCAGAAATACCCGAAGAAAGGCATAAATGGATAATATCCTGGCCGGCTTCGAGGAAAGGCGTAAAATATTCGACAAACTCATCGACATTCACTTGAGAAGTCTTGGTATCGGCCCCATCGACCATCGCCTGATAGAAATCTTCAAAGGAAATCGATTTGCCCAGATCATCGGGATATTGCACGCCGTCCAGCAAAAAATGAAAACAAATATAATGAATATCTCTCTGCCGGAAATGCTCCTCACTCAGATCAGCGGTAGAACAACAGCTCAGGATATAATCGCTCATTTGATAGCCTCCCTCAAAAAATTTTCTGCTCCATTGACAGATACTTATACACTAGTTATAATAAATAAACCATTGCTAATCAATAACAAAGCCGGAGATTTGTCTACTTAATTATACAAGCTGCCAAAATCATAAAAACATATTGGCACCACAGCCGCCGGGCTGCACCGGCGCAGCACTCATTAAAAATACAGCATGATATTGAGGACGCATGATATTATGGAAGACAAACGGATCAGCAAAACAAAAAAGAATCTCAAAAACACCCTGATCAGCCTGCTGGATAAAAAGCCTTTTGAGCAAATCAGCGTGACTGAGCTCTGCCAGGCCGCTGAGACCAGCCGCATTACTTTTTATACTCATTATAATGATAAGTATGAATTGGCCGAAGAAATCTTTCAGGATATGCTTTCTATCGCCGAGAACAACTATTACCGCCTGCAGGAAGAAAACAATCCTCAGCGAGATCCGGTGACCAGCTACTGTAATGTCCTGGACAGCATCCTCGATCTTTATTACGGAGAGGCGCCCTTTTTCGCCCATGCCGTGCCCGGGGAAAGCCCCTATCTATATTTTACCTTTTGCCGATATTTCTCGCAGAGAGTCGAGCAGCATATTAAAAGGGAAAGCCGGCTGCTGGCGCCTAAATATTCGCTGCGCAAAGTGACTAATTTCCTCTGCAACGGGCTATGGGGATTTATCAGCGAATGTCATGCGGAAAAATGTCCGCTCGAAGAAGTCAAAGCGGAAACGCGGGTACTCCTAGCCAATATCCTCAAATCCAATATCCTGACTATTAATCTGAAATAAAACGCCGAAGCGTCCGCATCACCAAAAAACACCCCTTATACAGGGGTGTTTTTGATTCGTGCAGAACCAACTCTGAGCTTATAATCCGGCATGCTCAAAAATATAATCGATATTTTTACGGAAGCAATCAAAATCGAAAATTTCCATGATTTCCGAACGGCTCAAGATCGAATTGATCTTGGGATCTTCCAGCACCAAATACTGGAAATCAACTTCCTGCTCCGCGGAGATCTTGGCATTGGCGGAGATCATCGCCATCGCCTTGTCCCGCATCACGCCCTTGCGCAGCAGAGCCAGCAAGAGACGCTGTGAAAAGATCACGCCATGGCTGACCTCGATATTATGACTCATCCGCTCGGGGAAGACTTTCAGATTTTTCATCACATCAGTAAACAAGTAGATCATATAATCCAGCAGCAGACAGCTATCCGGAATAATAATTTTCTCTACTGGGGAATGAGTGGTATCGCGCTCGTGCCAGATAACGATATCTTCCATCGCCGGCACACAGAAGCCGCGCAGCATCCGCGCCAGTCCGCAGATCAGCTCGCAGTTAAACGGCCGCAGCTTGTAGGGCATAGCGGTAGAGCCGGCTTGTCCCTCGGACATCGACTCCTCGACTTCATGAATATCGGTGCGCGAGAGGTTGCGGATTTCCGTAGCGAATTTATCCAACGAGCTGCCGATAATCGCCAAGGTGGTGATAAACTCGGCATAGCGGTCGCGCTGCAAAATCTGCGTAGTCACATAAGACGGATGCAGCCCCAAGCGGCGGCAAACGAAAGTTTCAACATGCGGGTCGATTGTCGAGAAGGTGCCGACAACGCCGGATATCTTCCCTACCGCCATCACATTTCTGGCATTATTGAGCCTGTTGATCGAGCGAACCACTTCCTTGACCCATACTGCCATCTTCAAGCCAAAAGTGATCGGCTCCTCCTCTGTGCCGTGGGTACGCCCCATCATTAAAGTATCTTTATATCGCTTGGCCAGCTCCGCCAATACCTCGCGCAGCACGCTCAGCTTGCCCAAAAGCAGATCAGCTGCCTGGCATACCTGCAAGGCCACGGTGGTATCCACCAGATCGGCGGAAGCCATGCCCCAATGCAGATAATTGCCGGCCGGGCCGATCTTTTCCTTCATGCAAGCCAGAAAGGCCACGGCATTATGCTTAGTCTCGCTTTCGATCTCCTTGATACGGAGAATATCATAGCCGGCCTTCTCCTTGATTTCCTTATAGGCTTCCACCGGGATCTGCCCAATATCAGCCATCGCCTCGCAGGCGGTCACCGCCACATCAGTCATCAGCTGATAGCGGTTATCCTCGCTAAAGATTTTACTCATTTCCGGCAGAGCATATTTTTCAATCACAGAGTATCCCTCCCTAGCGCCTTAGCGCATCATTGCCGCTAATAAGCCTTGGTTACATTATCCAGCAATTCCGCTGCGGAGTGATAGCTATCATACTCCACGCCGTAGCACAGGTATTGGCCGGAGGAGACATCGATCCATGACAGCGGAACGCCGCTGGCAGATAAATAGCTGATTTCCGCATAAGCGTCGGCGGCGAAAGCCTCCGGAGAATCATAATAATCAGTCAGCTCCACTGCGCCGTAGAAATCGCCGTCATAATAGACGCTATAATCAACGCCGTTGCTATCTACTACCGACAAAGCGTAAAGCTCATCGCTCCAATCAAAATAAATATCCGTTTCCTCCGCTCCAGCCAGGTAACGCGCATCAAAATCATTCAGCGCGTCATGAGCCTCGCTGCGGTCACCCAGGAGCAATACTCCGGCTACCGCCAGGCAGACTACCATCACCGCGCACATAATCAAGCCGGCCTTCTTCGCTTCCTTAGGGATCGCCCGGCGCTGATCCAGGCCGCCGTATTTGCGCTTAAAGACGAAATAGGCGATCGGGCCGGATAGTACGCCCAGGCAGCCGCCGATGAAATAGATAATGCCGTTGGTAAAGAGGGCGATCGCCGCTAAAATGATCGGCGCGGCGCAGAAGAGAATCAGCCCTTTGGTACCGAAAGGAACCTTGAAGGGGCGTTTCAGATTCGGCTCTTTGATTCTCAGCGCGATCGCCGCGATATAGATCAGGATATAGGCGAACATCAGCAAAAAGACATCCAGCACCACCAAAACATCAAAGCCGTAATTGCAAAGAATGATATTGATGATCGCCATGCTGATAATCGCTTTATAAGGCGTGCCATGCTTGGGATGAATATCAGCAAAGAACTTGGGGCAGAGCTTATCCTCCGCCATCGAATAGAAGCCGCGGGAGCCGGAAGCCAGATAAGTGCTGTAAAGAGACATATTGGAGACGATCGCCGCGATGCCGAAAACAATGCCGAAAGCCGGTATACCCAATGAAGATGCCACTGTGGCAAAGCTGATCCCGCCCTCGGTAGACCACTGCTGCCAATTGCCGACAGATGCTAATCCGGCAATCGTAGGCAGAATATACAGCAGCATGATCGCGGGAACTGAAAGAATTGTCGCCTTGGGAATTACCTGGGGGTTTTTCATCTCACCGGCCATCGTCGACATCGATTCATAACCGGCATACATCCATAAACAAATGGCAATGCCCAGACCCACCGAGCTCATCAGCGACTGGCCTTCCGGAATAAAGGGAACAAAAGGATTGGTATTCCAATTAACAAATCCCAGCACCGTCATGATCAGGAAAGCAGCCATCACGAAAATAGAAAAATATGAGGACAGCCGGCCTACATCAGAGATGCCGCGAATATTAATATAAGTAAAAATAAGAATTAAAGCCGCCTTGACGATAAAGACCATGGTATCGCTCATCTCGACCAGAGCGGATAGATAGCCTACCGCCAAAATGATATAAAGCGTTGAATCAATATAAATGGAGAGCGTGCGCCACCAGCCGCCCTGGAAACCCCAGAATTCGCCCAGGCCGCGCTGGATCCATTTATAATAGCCGCCTTCTTCAGGAATAGCGCTGCCCAGCTCGGCTGCGACTAAGCCTTGTGGGATGCTCCAAAAAAACGGCAGGACAATCAACAGTACGATAGTTAAGCCGGGGCCTGCGGCGGGGATCATATCCTCAATGCCATAGGCTCCGGCGCTGACCATACAAAAGATCATAAAAAATACGGTCAACGTTGTGATATGATGCTTTTTCAATCCCGGAGAGCCGCCGAGCCCTCCGGGCGCGGACTTTATTTCTTCATTTTCCAACCTATCATTCCTCCTCTTGGCTATTTACCTATCTTATTTGAGAGCCTTATCTGACTCTGATAGCAAACTCAGGGCAATCAGCTGCACAATATCCGCACAACACGCAGCGGTCCAAAATCACCTGCGGGTGCTGATCCACCATTTCCAGCGCCTGGCTATGGCAGTTGGCCGCGCACTTGCCGCAGCCCTTGCACAGGGCATACATCAGCTGCCAGCGTTTATTATTTTTGATTCCTGCCACTTCCTCGGCAGAGACCGGCTGATCATTGAAAAAACGCAGATTCATCTCTAGTTCCTGCGGCTTAACCATACCGATGGCATGAGCATCAAAGCAGCTCTCGCGGCGTCCGAAAGCGACTGCTTCGATAATATCGCTGAGCAGATTGCCGCCTCCGAGCAGTTTCATTGAATATACGCCTTTGCCATTGCGGTGGGCATGCTGTGCCGCGGCCAGCATTTCCGCCGGCCCTCCGGAGAGAATGCCCAGGCCGTTCTTATTATAAAGGCAGAACACCACGTCCGCCTCATCGTTCTCGGCCAGCATTTCAACGGTAGCGACATTATGGGTAGAAACACCGATCGAGCGCAGATAGCCCTTTTGTTTATAATCCTGCAGACATTGCCAGGCTCCGGCGCGCTGCTGCAGAATATCCTCGCCGACGCGCGCTGCATGCAGCAAAAAGACGTCGAAATAATCACGCCCTAAAGCGCGCAGCCCATCCTCGATGGCCTGCGCCATTTTTTCATAGCTGTCGGCTACCGATTTGCCAGTGATAACCACCTCGCCGCTGAAACGATCCAACGCATAGCGCAAATGGGCATAAGAGCCGTACATCTGCGCGGAATCAAAAAAAGTTATCCCCTGCTCCATAGCTGAGAGCAGCAGCCGGCCGCCGTCTTCCACCGGCATATCCGCCTGCAGCGGCCCCATCGGCAAAATGCCAAAGCACAGTTCGCTGACTTTGATGCCGGTTCTGCCTAAGATATTATATTTCATGAGCGCTCCTTTCCCTCGGACAAAGCACTGATGCCGCAGCCGCGGCAGCCGCTCCGAACAACTGATCCGGTTAATGGGGAAAAATAAAGTATTTTGATTATAACACTATTTAAGATCAAAGCCAATAACTTGACAAAGCATACTGAAAAAATTATGATATGTAATATCTGTTGGAGTTGATACAATATTATGGAAAGGAATAGTTAGATGGATAATGTTTTTGATATCTTGCAGGAACGCGGTTTCGTAGAGCAAGCTACTAATATGGAGGAAGTCCGAGAGCTGCTGGGCAAGGGGCCGGTCACCTTTTATATCGGCTTCGATCCTACTGCCGACAGCCTGCATGTCGGGCATTTTATCCAAATCATGGTGATGATGCATATGCAAAAAGCAGGGCATCGTCCTATTGCCCTAATCGGTGGCGGCACCACTATGGTCGGCGATCCTTCCGGGCGCACCGATATGCGGAAGATGCTGACCAAAGAGCAGATCGCCGCTAATGCGGAAAAATTCAAAAAAACTTTCTCTCGTTTTCTCCATTTTGACGATAAAGACGGCGCGATCATGGTCAACAATGCCGACTGGCTGCTGGACCTAAATTATATCGAATTTCTGCGCGACTACGGCCGTTATTTCTCCGTTAACCGGATGCTGACCGCCGAGTGCTTTAAAATCCGTCTCGAGAAAGGCTTGACCTTTCTCGAATTCAACTATATGCTGATGCAGTCTTATGATTTTCTGGAACTGTACCGCCGCTACGGCGCGCTGCTGGAAATGGGCGGCAACGACCAATGGTCGAATATTCTGGCCGGCGCAGACCTGATCCGCCGCGTTGAAGGCGCGCAGGCTCATGCACTGACTTTTAAGCTGCTCACCACCGCAGCCGGCAAAAAAATGGGCAAAACCGAAAGCGGCGCTGTATGGCTCGATCCGGAAAAAACCAGCCCATATGATTTCTATCAGTATTGGCGCAATATTGACGACGCCGATGTCCGCAACTGCCTCTCCCTGTTGACCTTTATTCCGATGGATGAGGTTCGCGCCATGACCGATATCGAGCATGGCGCCGATATCAACAAGGCTAAAGAAACTTTGGCCTATGAGGTGACCAAGCTGGTACACAGCGAAGCAGAAGCCAAGAAGGCTCAAAGTGCGGCCAAAGCGCTCTTCGGCGGCGGCGGAGATACCGCAAATATGCCGACTACCGAAATCAGCGCTACCGAGCTGGCACAAGGGCTGACTATCATCGACCTCTTGAGCAAATGCGGCCTGATCGCCAGCAACAGCGAAGGACGGCGCTTGATCAAAGACGGCGGGATTTATCTTAACAATGAGCGTATCACTAGCCATGACTATGCGCTCAGCGACAGCGATTTTCCCAGCGGAGAGGCGCTGCTGCGGAAAGGCAAAAAGGTTTACCATAAGGCGGTCTTAAAATAATCTCCCGTCTGTATTGGTAATCTTGCCGTCATTTAGCTGATAATGATTCAAAGCAATAATTTGGTTCTGTGAATTCGCGGAACCAAATTATTTTGCTTTTGTCAAAGCTCAGCAAACAGCGCAGCGAAAAATAATTGGCGGGAATTTTAGCCAAACCTCTTGACTTTTATGCAAATATGTGCATAATTAATAATATTAAACTGGCGGAGGTTGATCTCAATGACATATCATGTTTTTATCGACGGACAAGCGGGAACCACCGGCTTGCATCTGCAAGAACGCTTGAGCCAGCGGCAAGACATTTCGCTGCTCCAGATCTCCGATGAACAGCGCAAGGATCCCCGCCGCCGCCAGGAATTGATCAACGCGGCGGATATCGTTTTTCTCTGCTTGCCGGACGCCGCCGCCATCGAAGCGGTGTCGCTATGCTCTAACCCGCAGACGATTATTATCGATGCCAGCACCGCGCACCGAACCAATGACCAATGGGTTTACGGGCTGCCGGAACTCTCGCCGGAGCAGCGCCGGCGCATCGGCCAGGCCAAGCGGATCGCCAATCCGGGTTGCTATGCTACC
>CALXQC010000094.1 GCA_944390435.1 uncultured Clostridia bacterium | reverse complement strand
GGGCTGAACGCTAACACCGACGGTCTGGCTCAGGAAGACGATTTCTCCGATGTTGCGCAGACCTATGTCAACGTCCTGGTCGTCAAAGAAGGCAATGAAGACAACCCTGCCGTTCAGGCTTTAGCTGAAGCGCTGCAGAGCGATGAAATCAAAGCCTTCATGGAAGAGACTTATGCCGGCGCGGTAGTACCGCTGTTCTAATCCGCCGGTCTCCGACAAGCTGCGATAGCAAAAGGACTTGCCCTATGAGGGCAAGTCCTTTTTGATTGTCAATTCTGCCGGCAAAGCGAGCGGATGGCATAAATGCATTATTATGCGCTGCCGCTGGCCTGATCCTCACGGAATAGCAGCAGCGCGGCAGCAATCATTAACGCGCAGCCGATTAGAATTTCCAGCGGATATAGCCATAGCTCCGCTGCGGGGATCAGCATCGGCAGGATCGCCAAAGCGCCGGCCGGCGGCAAATATGTCTCCAGCCGCTGCTGCACCAACAGCACGATCGCTGTCGCCGCCACCGCAGCGATCGTCAGCGGCATCCCTAAGGCTACGCTCAATAGCAGCCGGCAGGCTGCGCCAGCCAGAGCACAGCCGCTGATCAGCAGCCATGCCTTGAGCGGAAAACGGCGAGCCGGGCATTGCGGTGAGGAAAATTCCGTCAGCACCACCAGCAGCGGCGGCGCAACACAGAAACGCCAATCCACAGCCAAGGCTGCCGCAACAATTCCTGCCGCCACCAGCAGCCGTTTTAGCAATGCCAGCCAAGATCCGCCCGTCGGATGTAGTGGAATAAAGTCACTCCGCGGATAAAGTCCTCGCCGTTCCAGCAATCCTTGGGCTGCTGCGACTAGCGCGGCCAAAATCGTAGCAGCCAGCGGATAGACCCCGGATGTCGTGCCCAGCAAAACCGGCAGCACCATCGCTGAGATCACCGGAGCAAAGGTCGTGCCGGATAAAATCAAACCAGCGGAGACTGCGGCAAAGGCCAGCAGCAGCTGAACATAAAGCGGCAGCGGCAGATAACGCACGATGCAAACGCCTAATAAAGAAAACAGCGCAATCAGCAGAACTAAACGCAGACGGCTGGTACGCCAAAGACAACGCGGCGCTACCCAAGCGCCGACCGCTAAGGCGGCGATCTCGGGGAAAATAATCTCCGGCTCTGCCAGCAGCTCCGCCATGCCGACCATAGCAGCCACCAAAACTAAAGTCATGATACCAGTAATGATCCGCCGCTGCTTCATAATACTCCTTAATAGGCCAAATTCATCTATAAGCCATCTATTATGCAATCATTTTTCTCTGCTGCTGGCTAATAAAAACAGCCTGCTAGCGTGCTAACAGGCTGTCAATGGTGCGGGTGACAGGGGTCGAACCTGCACGCCTTGCGGCACTAGATCCTAAGTCTAGCACGTCTGCCAATTCCGCCACACCCGCTCATCTGCAATGTCAAAAAGTCCGCTTGTTCTACCGATTCATTATACCCAATAAGCAGCTGCTTGTAAAGAGCAAAATCTCCCGCTCCCGACCTATATTCACTGCCGGCATTTGCAAGATATCCCGGCTTATGCTACACTAAAAAGAGCAAATAAAGGAGCGTCGCCATGAGTGTTAAACAACAATTACTGACTGCCCTGCTGCAGAGCAAAGGCGAATTCATATCCGGGCAAAAGCTCGCTCAGCTGCTCAATGTCTCGCGCAATGCGGTCTGGAAAGCTGCCGTCAGCCTGCGTACGGAAGGCTACGCCATTGATGCGGTAACGCACAAAGGCTACCGGCTGCTGGCTGCCGGCGATCTTCTTGATAACGGGCAGATCCGCGCCTGCCTAAAGCCGGAATATCAGGAACTGCCCATCTTAATCTATGATAGCATCGACTCGACCAATGAAGAGGCCAAACGGCTGCTGGCGAACGGTCTAACCGGGCGTGCACTGATCATCGCCAATGGCCAAAGCCAAGGCAAGGGCCGTCAGGGACGATCTTTCTGCTCCCCTGCCGGGCAGGGGCTCTATTTAAGCCTGGTCATTCAGCCGCACAGCGATTTAGCCCAGGCCGTCGCGACCACGACTATGGCTGCGGTCGCCGTCACTGCCGCTATCGAGACAACGGCCGGGATCTCGCCGCAGATTAAGTGGGTCAATGATCTTTATCTGGATGGCAAAAAGATCTGCGGCATTTTAACCGAAGCTGTCACCGATTTTGAAAGTGGGCAAGTGCAGAGCGTCATCATCGGGATCGGCATCAATACCGCTCCAACAGCGCTGCCGCCGGAACTCAGGGAGATTGCCGGCGCGCTGCCCAATGCGACAGATCAGCGCAATCAGCTGGCGGCAGAAATAGTCAATCAGCTGCTGCCTTTGACCGAACATCCCCAAGACAAAAGTTACCTGGAGAGTTATCGCAGCCATTCGCTGGTGATTGGCCAGCAGATCACCTATTATCTTCGCGGCGAGGTCTATCGCGCCAAAGCATTGGGGATCGATGATTCAGGCGGCCTCATCGTTAAAAAAGACGACGGGGTTATCGATATTTTAACTAGCGGCGAAATATCGCTGCGAGTCTGCGGTTAATTATTGACAAAGCGGCAGAAACTCTTTATAATGATTTAGGCTTACTCCCTTAAGAACAGGCATTAATACCATGCCCTGGCTAATATGCCGATGTGGCTCAATGGCAGAGCAGCGCATTCGTAATGCGCAGGTTAGCGGTTCGACTCCGCTCATCGGCTCCATTTGAATACAACTTACGGACTGTAAAAAGTTCGTGAGTTTTTCTTTTTTATTAAACTTAATTAAAAAATGTGTGTATTCATATAAATGGCGGTTTTTTATTATTGGAATATTATTGTCTCATTACTAGTATCTTGAAAATAAGTGTTAGCAGGATATTTCCTTGTTTTTGCGAACTGCAGATAATCTCCGCCTGATCCTGCAAAATTTAATATTAACAGTATACTCCACAAGAAAGTATATTCTGTTGAAGTAAATAAGATCAGCGATATGAGAATAGTGCCCAAAATTATTACTGGAGCAAGAGTAATAATAGAAAATTGTTTTTTACTGAACTTCGCATTACTTCCTACCGATATTGTTGGCAATTTAATAGATATATTTATTTTGTCTCTAGAAAATATTTTCATAAAAATCAAATGAATAATTTCGTGAGAAATTATATAACCGAAGCAGCCTAATAAAAACCATTGGACCTTTATTGTATTACTTTCTATTGAGTGGGTTAACGTAATAAAAACTGCCCCGATAATCACAAAAAATATAAAATTACCAATCATAAAAGCATTTGCATATTTGCTTTGTTTATAATTTATTGTTCCTATTTTTTTTAAAATTCTATCCATAACTTCCTCCATAAATCTTACTTTACATAACTTATACCGCTCACTAATACTCTTGCGCAAGCAATAACAGTTTTTAATTGTTTTTAATAGTGAACCATAACTTCATATTCTCTATAACTTGCGGTTTAATGATTTCCTTGTCAGATGAATTATATCATGAAAAAGTCAAAAACAATCTATGATTATTGGGGATAAAATCTTAAAATTATATTCAGTGTAATAAATACGGCATATTTTCAGGAAGAAAATTAAGTTCGTATCTTTGTTATTTATTCGCCACACAACCTTCCGGTTCGCCGGAGTTTTTTCTTGCTTATTTCTTGAGCAAGCGGGGGAAAAAGCGTATAATGAAGGCAAATATTGCTAGCAAAGGAGCAGCTTATGGAAACGCAGCACCGCCACGAGCAACAGCCGGTATTAGCTATATGCTATGACTTTGATAAAACGCTTTCCCCAGACGATATGCAGGCCCAGGGCTATATTCAGGCCGTTGGCTATGATGTGCAGAAATTTTGGCAGGATGCTACCGCCTTGGCGCAGCAGAACGATATGGACAGCAATCTCGCCTATATGTATATGATGGTCAAAGAAGCGGAAGGATATATTATCCCTACCCGCCAGGCACTGATGGAGTATGGGGCGCGGATTCAGCTATTCCCTGGCGTAGAGCAGTGGTTCGAGCGAATCCGCCGCTATGGAGCGCAGCAGGGTGTGCAGGTAGAACATTATATTATCTCTTCCGGACTCAAGGAAATGATCGAGGGCACGGTAGTGGCGCGGCAATTTGCCAAAATCTATGCCAGCTCCTTCTATTTCAACGAGCGCGGAGTTGCCGCCTGGCCGGCGCAGGCCGTCAACTTTACCAATAAAACGCAATTTCTTTTCCGCATCAGCAAGGGAGTGCTCGATATTAATGATCCTGGCGTCAACGCCTATTTCCCCGCGGAACAAATCCGTATCCCCTTCCGCAATATAGTGTATATCGGCGACAGCAGTACAGATATTCCCTGTATGAAGTTAGTTAAGTCCTATGGCGGACATTCTATCGGCGTCTACAATCCGGAGTTTAATGATAAAAGCGCCGTCTACCGCCTTTTCCGTGAGCAGCGGATCAGCTATTTCGCTCCGGCCGACTACCGCCCGCAAACACCGATCGATCAGCTGATCAAGGCAATTATTGATAAAACTGCCGCCTATGAGCAATTAGTGCAGCTTTCCCTGGCCGCGCAGCAGGAAGCGCAGCGGGGAGAATAGCTGTCCGCCAGCGGCATGGAGCGGACGCAGAACCTAGGGGTTGCTACAATAAGGAGAATACTATGATTAAAGAAAGATTAGCCAAATTTCATACTATTTTAAGCCAACGGGGCGTTGATGCCGCTTTGATCGTCGACCCGGCTAATATTCGTTATCTCAGCGGTTACAGCGGTGATGATGCTTATCTCTTCATCTCCCCGACTCAGCAGGCGCTGATCACCGACTCCCGCTATACCGAGCAGGCCGGCCGCGAATGTCCGGAGTATCAAATTATTACCCATAACCTGCCGCACAACTCGCTCTTTCAGGCCATCCGGCAGCTATGCCAAGAAGGGCAGATTCATCGCCTGGCCTTCGAGCGTCAGCATCTCTCTTATCTGTTTTTCGAGCAGCTGGGGCAATCATTAGCATCATCAGTAGAGCTGATACCAGTCAACGAACTGGCCGAAAGCTTAAGATACTGTAAATCCGCAGCGGAAATCGCGCTGATGCGGCAGGCTTGCGCGGCGACAGATCAAGCCTTCAGCCAAATCTGCCGCTATATTCGTCCTGGCATCAGCGAAAAAGATATCGCCAGCGAGCTGCTCTATATTATTCTGGGTCAGGGCTGCGAAAGCAGCTTTCCGATCATCGTCGCCTCCGGCAGCAACGGCTCGCTTCCCCATGCCATACCCAGCGATAAAATCATTGCCGAAGGCGAATTCATTACTATGGATTTCGGCTGCTGCTATGCCGGTTATCATGCGGATATGACGCGCACCGTCCTCATCGGCCAGCCTACTCCCCTCCAGCAAGAACGTTACCAACTAGTGCTGGAGGCCAAACATCAGGCTGAGGCAGCGCTGCATAGCGGCGCTATTGCCAAAAATATCGACGCCGCGGCACGGGATTTTCTGACTAAGCATGGTTACGGCGAATACTTTTGTCATGGCCTGGGGCATGGAGTGGGCTTGGATATTCACGAAGCCCCCTCACTAAACCGTGTCAGCGAACGAGTGCTGTCCAGCGGCTGTCTCGTTACTGTAGAGCCAGGCATTTATCTGCCCGGATGGGGCGGTATTCGCATCGAAGATACCGTACTTATCACCGACAGCGGCTATCAAAGCCTCTTTACCTCACCGCTGGAACTGCAATGTCTTTAATGGCGGCAGCAGCCAGCCTCATGCGAATAAATAACGGCATGGCGAGCGCCATGCCGTTATTTATATTAGTAGAAAACAAAATCCCGGTTAAATTTATGCCTGGCAACTAGCCGCATCCTTTGCTGCTCCGCCCTGATCATAAAGAATAACCGCCTGCTTCAAAATTTCGCGGGTCAGATCAATACAGCTCTCATCTAGATTATCCCAGGAATCATATCTGGTATGATAATAATCTGACGGCTGATGCGAGACCGCGCAAATAGCAGCCGCCTTAATCCCATAACGCGAAAAGGCCTCTGAATCATTAGCTCCAGGATAAAAATCCGTATAAGGCAAATCAACGCCGCAGGCCAGCCCTGCCTGATGCAGCAGCTCGCATACTTCCAGGTCGTTTTTTTGCGTAAAATTGATTCCCCGATGATAAATCATCAGCTGTTGGGGATCATGAATAGTATCGGCGGCGATCACGATGGTATTGCTATCGATCAACTCCTGACGGTGCGCTTTAGCATAAGCCAGCGCCCCGCGCAGGCCGCTTTCCTCACCGTCGGTGATCAGGCAGCAAAGATCTGTATGCGTTAAGCGTTCGTTGTTGTCAGCCATCTCTTTAATGATGCTCATGCCGAGGAAACAGCCGCTCAGATTATCGTTAGCGCCGTCGGTAATCGTGCGCCATTTAACAAAAAATAGAAACGGAATATATGCCAGCAGCAATACGGCTTCGATGATTGCAAAGGTCAGCAGTACGCTCTGCGATAAAGGCGCAGCCAAAGCCAGCACCGCGAAAACCATACTGGCCATCATTCCGCCGTCAGCCGCGAAGATGAGCAGATAAATCATCCACGATTTCATATGCATAAAAAACGGCATCTCATAAGCCGTGTCAGCATGGCCGCAAATAATAATGCGCCGGTGGGTCTCGCCGCTGGCCCGCCGCACGGCAAAAACATTTTCCGACTGCCGCCGTGGATATAAAAAATCAAATATCCGCAGATACAAGCCGTATTCGCCAAGACGAGCGACTAAAGTTACCGAAAAAAACACCAGACTCAGTACCAGAAACAACTGCAGCTGCGTCCAATAAGCGATCCAAAAGCAAACCGTGCCGGCAATATCGCCGACCGCCGATTGGGCAATGCTGCCGATAAAGGCATGCGGATGAAAGCTCACCGCTTCTTTTTCCACACTGTCGCACCAAGGCGACAACTGCTCGCTCATATGGGCTAGGCAATCACGAACGCTCTGAGAACCTGCTATTCGCCGCTTATATCTGATACAGACGGATTTAATCTCCGCCATGATCCAGCTGGAATATTCGGACATAGCACCGCACTCCTTGCTATGCAACTAAAATGTCTATATATTGATCATAGCACAGAGCATAGTCAAAATCAATCGCCTCTTCCCTGCCAGGAAAGAATGGTGCCGCCACGCATACGCGCCAAGGGATATCGGTTGCCCGATATCCCTTGGAAATTTAGCAGTTCCTGGCAGTATAACTTCGCCTTTTCTGATTGCGGATTTGCTAATTATTACCCGCAGCGCGGCTAAAAAAGGCCACGGCGATCGCCCCAGGCCCGGCATGGGTGCCGATAGTGCTGCCGATCAAGGTCACCGGCAGCTTATCAACATTGCCCCGCCATAGACGCTGATTATCATTAATATACTTTTGCAGCAGCGCGTCGCTATGTCCGGTATAGCCCAGGCTAATCGGCATCGCAAAGTCGATGCCGCCTTTCTTATCGATAAATTCCGTCAGCATATTATAACCGTTTTTCGAACCACGCGCCTTACCGATCACATTTACTTCGCCGTCTTCGATCGAAATCACCGGCTTAATCGACAGCAGGCTGCCGGCAAAAGCCGCAGTGCTAGAAATACGCCCGCCGCGTTTCAAATATTCCAAGGTGTTAAGCAAGGCAATCAGGCAAATATCATGTTTTTTTTGTTCCAGCTGTGCAGCAATAGCAGCAGCGTCCAATCCCTCTGCCCGCAGTCGCAAGGCCAGCTGCACCAGCAGCTGCTCTCCAATGGTAACGTTTTCGCTATCCACCACATAGATTTGACCGCTGAAATCATTAGCGGCAATCATAGCGTTTTGGTAAGTGCCGGAAAGTTTGCCGGAAATCGTAATTACTACCGCGCTATCACCATGTTCAGTAGCCTGTTCAAATATTTTTTGGAATTCGTATGGCGACGGCTGGCTGGTTGATGGATGATGGGTAGTGTCTTCGATCAGCTTCTCGTAAAACTGCAACGGAGTAATGGTCACACCATCTAAATATTCCTCTTCGCCAAAAATCGTCTTCAGCGGGATCACCAACAGGCGTTCACGCTCCACTAATTCGCGATCCATATCTGCAGCCGAATCAACAATAATTTGTACGCTCATAATTTATTCCTTCCGTAAAAATAGAGTTTTTAGTTCCAAAGCTATTGCTGCGTTACCACAGCAAAAAACACCAAGTCCATATCACCAGTATTGATAAGACTATGCGAATGACCTTTAGGGCAATAGTGTCCTTGCCCGGCAGTAATAATTTGCGTGCTATCATCTTCCACAATGGTAGCGTTACCGGCCAGAATATAAATGATCTCGCTGCCGCTATCATGCTGATGATAACCAATAGAAGCCCCGGGCCGCAAGCAGGACAGCATAATCCTATTATGATCATCAGCAAAAATTTTAGCGCTGAGCTCCTGCTCGCCGCCATAAAAATGGTTCAGTTTTGTCGCTTCGATTTGAGCAAAATCAATTATCATCGATCGTCCTCCACTGGCTCGCATTGCTGAACCGCTGCGGAATCAAGCGCCTGTGGGCAGCCATACCGTACCACATGCTTGGCAGCTGAAGTGATCATCTGCAGCGCTTCGATAATCTGCCGCGCCCGGTCTTCCCCGACATAGGCGATCATTTTATCTACGATTGCTAAACTTTTACTATGTACTTCTCTAAAATAGATGTCATTATCCTCTTTTAATTTTACCTGAACAATACGTTTATCACTAGCGTCCTTGGAACGCTCAATCAAACCGCGATCCTCCAGTGAGCGCAGAGTTCGGTTCATCAGCGCTTTTTCCATCCCTGTTTCCCGGCAAAGCTCGCTCTGGGTTAGGTAATCTTTTTCCTGACCGAGCCTGCGCCACAGACGATTACAGACAGTAGCCTCGTTAAATGACAAATAACTGACCAAGCGCTGATTATTGATCATGGAAGCTACATCCAACCATGAATTAAGCACTTGTTCATTAATATCGCTGCTATTCTTTTTTACATCAGCGGCCATAGGCATTTCATAATGTCCTCTTAAATTGATAACGCTACTTACTATACGCCAATTAGTTGATTTTGTCAACTATTTAATTACAAATTTTCCTTCTAGCGAGGCACATCATCCTCCATTTGCTGCTGGAGCCAGGCCATCAAAAGATTAACGATTTTTTCTTGCTGTTCGGCAGTAAGCGCTATCCCCAGCGGCAAATGGTACCAGCGATGAAGGCATTTTCGGCAGCAGCACGATGTAGCATGCTGAGCAATAAAAACCGGATGCCCGCGCATCGGTGTCTGATGTCCGTCATTAGTAATCTGCGCCGGAGCTAAACGCTGACGGACAAAATCTGCAGCATGGCGGCGGATAGTTGCCAAACCCTTGTCCGCGATATAGGCCTTATCCGCGACTGAAAGGTGAAAGCGGCGGCGAAAGGCAGATTTTTGCAATTTAGCTAATGCCTGATCGATAGTCTGCATTTTTCCATCTATCCCCTTGGGTCCAAATATTTGCTACCTTATTTAATAACATAATAAAAAAAGCAAGTCAATCGCTTGACTTGCTTTTGGCTCCCCGAGTTGGATTCGAACCAACAACACCGCGGTT
>CALXQC010000093.1 GCA_944390435.1 uncultured Clostridia bacterium | reverse complement strand
CTGTGCGGCATGCTCTACATTGCCGAACATAGTGGTATCGGGATATTCGAGATGGAAGGGCAGATCGCCGTAAGACTTAAGCCAGGGAGCCTTGAGCTCTTGTTGTGCTTCAATCATAATTGACCTCCTCATTAGCAGGACGTTCGAGCAATTCCGGATGCTCTAACAGATATTTTACTAAACGGATGCTTTTGGCATAATAATATCCGTCCGCGATTCTTTCGTCGAGAGTTACGCCTAGCTTAACCGTATCGCGCATCGTCATATTGCCTTGATCATCGAAATGCGGCCGCAGCTTCTTTTCGCCGATTACGACGAAGAGGGAATTGGTGCCGAAGTTGTTCAGATGATGATAGGCGGCGTTGAGCTTGATACTGCCCAGATTGCTCAGGAAGATGCTCGAATAATTAGGCTCTTCCTTGACCATGGCGTAGGGGACTCTACCGAAATAATCGAGAAAACGGATTAATCCCGCGACGATGCGAAGGAGAAACCGGGGGATCTTGCAGAGAATCCGCATGACATCGGTGGAATTATCCGTCTTGCCCTCGTTGCGGACGCCATTGATTTTTTTATCCATGGCCTCGCGCACTGTCTCCAGGGTAGCGTCTTCATCGAAATAAAGCATCAATAAAGACTCTTTGCCATCGTCGGCAAATTTTTTCTTAGCAACAAAAGCCAGTGACAGGAAACTGCGTTGATAAATGCGCCGGCCGGCAATAAAACGGTTTAATTCCGGACGGAGAACCACGGTTTTCAAAATAGCTGTTGAGATCAACTGAAACAGCGTATAATGAAATTCCGGGTTGGTCGCATTTTTGGCGGCCAGATAGGCGTCCACAGCGGTAAGATCGATGGTTTCCTCGATGAAAGCCTCGGAATCTGCACGGTTGGTGTAGATATAGGGAACAAAGGCATGCATCGGATCCAGATCCCGCAGCCAGGTGCCGTCCTTTCTGTCGCCAAAGTGACGGTTAGGATTTTTCATGATGTTCTCCAGACTATAAGTGCAAATAATAACATAAAAATAAGTGCGCGCATGAATTAGGCCCTAAAATCCGAGCCTAAATTCATACATAGTCATTATACTATTATCCCTGATATTTTGCAACCCTCAACAAAGAGATCAGTATTTAACAATTTTTTGCGGCGAAGAATCAAGAATTGCGCAATATAAGTTAATAATATATAATAAGATAAACGGCGCAAATCAGCGTCCGGGAGGCTGGTTGCGGACAATGCTGGTAAATCACGGACAACAGGTGGAACCATGCGTTTATTTATCGCTATTAATTTTTCGCCGGAGAATAAACGGCTGCTAGCCGCCATCACCGCTGATTTAGCGCAGCGGTCTCTCAGCTGCCGGCCGGTAAGTGAGGAAAATTATCATCTGACCTTGGCTTTCATCGGTGAAAACGATGCGGTCTCTCAGTTGAGCGCGTGTATCGACGCTGCTGCCGGAGCGCCTTTTCGGCTGATTGCCGCGCAGCTGGGCCGCTTTAGCCGTCCCGGAGGCGATATTGTTTGGCTGGGGATCAAGCCCGAGCCTGCCCTCAATGCGCTTCATTCCCGCTTGGCCGCCGCCTTGCTGCATAGCGGCTTTGCTGTGGAGCGCCGCTCCTTCCGTCCGCATTTGACCTTGCTGCGTCAGGCGGTGCTTCCGGAAGATTTTGATTTCCGCCGCTACACGGTGCAGATGCCGCAGCTGCGTCAGAATGTCGAGCGGATCAGCCTGATGAAATCCGAGCGTGTGAACGGGCGCTTGACCTACAGCGAGCTCTACGGGAGAACGCTGCGTTAATTAAAAATATGCCGGGAAGAGAATTTTATCAATAAAAAAGTTTATTGCTGATCGAATCAGCAAAGATTTAGTTGCCAACTGTTAAATCATCAAGATTAAGGAGTGATTATGATGAATTTTATGGATCTTGCTAAAGCGCGGTTCTCTTTGCGTTCCTATTCTAACCGTGATGTCGAGCCGGATAAATTGGCGGCCGTGCTCGAGGCCGGCCGGATCGCACCCACCGCCAAAAACAGCCAGCCGCAGCGAATTTTTGTTCTCCAGGGCGATAGCGTTGCCAAAGCGGTACAGGCCAGCCGCTGCACCTTCGGCGCGCCGGTGGTGCTGGTAGTCTGCTATGACCGCAATGAAGCGGCGGTGCTGCCGATGAATAGTGTCAATTTCGGCGTTGTCGATGCTTCAATCGTAACTACGCATATGATGCTGCGCGCGACGGAACTGGGCCTAGGCACCTGCTGGGTAGGGCTGTTTGACGAGAAGATCATTCGCGATGCGCTTGCACTGCCCGAGAATTATGTGCCGGTGGCGCTGCTGCCGCTGGGCTATGCCGCCGAGGGGGCGGCTCCGTCGGAGCGTCATGGCGAGCGCAAACCGCTGGAAGAAACTGTGCAATATTTATAACCGACTGCCTGTCTTAGGCTTAAGGAGGACTTAAAATATGGATAATGATATTCGTCACGAATGCTTGTTTTGCCGGATTGCTGATGGCGAAATCCCCGCTACAATCGTCTGGGAAGATGAAGATTTGGTTGCTTTTAAAGATATAAACCCCGCCGCGCCGACCCATATTCTGATTATTCCGCGCAAACATTTGGCCGGTTTGAATGATGTGACCGCGGAAGATATCCCGTTGCTCGGCAAGATCAGCTATGTCGCCAGCCAGTTGGCTCAGCAGCTGGGGGTGGCGGCGGACGGTTGGCGCCTGATCTCCAACTGCGGCAAAAATTCCGGACAGGAAGTGCCGCATCTGCATTATCATCTGGTTGGCGGTAAATTTTTAGGCCCGATTTGCGACCGCTAAAACAGCGCTTCCGCCTCTATGGAACGGCAAGAAAAATTTATGATTGACGCTAGTGACAAAATCAGTTATAATATAATACCGGTGGCTAAATTGTAAAAAATCTCTTAGCCGTGACCTGCTCCATGGAGGGGGGGATAGTAGTGAGTGAAGTTCGTGTAGGAAAAAATGAATCTTTGGATAGCGCCCTGCGCCGTTTTAAGCGCACCTGCCAGAAATCTGGCGTGATGGCCGAGATCCGTAAACATGAACATTATGAAAAACCCAGCGTTAAAAGAAAGAAAAAGGCTGAGGCTGCCAGAAAGCGTAAATAAGCGCGGCCATATTTGTTCAGATGATTCATTCGGACAAATGATCTGTTTGTTACAAATGATAACTAAAACGAGAGCGTTTGCTCTCGTTTTTTTTATCGGGCCGGGCAGGACGATTGCGCTGTTAGCGGCGGCATGATAAAATAAATCATTATCGGCATCATGCGTATAGCAAGAATCTTCACGCTAGGCGGCCGCACTGCAACTGAGCTGATAAGCTGTTTTCAAGATACAGATTGCAGCTCGCAAATGATGATTGGATATTGAGGAGGGGTAATAATGAAGAAAACTATTGCCACAACGCAAGCTCCGGCGGCGATTGGTCCTTATTCGCAGGCTATTAGCTGCGGCGAATGGCTGTTTACCAGCGGCACGCTGCCGCTGGATGCTGCGGGTAATTGCAGCGCTGATATTGCGCAGCAGGCAGCGCAATGCCTGAGCAATTTGCAAGCTGTTCTTGCTGCAGCCGGCGGCAGCCTGGATGATGTGGTCAAAGTCACCTGCTTTATCCGCGATATGGAGCAGTTTGC
>CALXQC010000092.1 GCA_944390435.1 uncultured Clostridia bacterium | reverse complement strand
ACCTACACCCAGGAACAGGTCGATAAAATCTTCCTGGCCGCAGCTACTGCTGCCAACAAAATGCGTATTCCTCTGGCTAAAATGGCCGTCGAGGAAACCGGCATGGGCATTGTTGAAGATAAAATCTTCAAAAACCACTATGCCGCAGAATACATCTACAATGCGTATAAAAACGTCAAAACTTGCGGAGTTATCGAGGAGGATAAGGCCTACGGTATGCGCAAAATAGCCGAACCTGTCGGCGTTGTTGCCGCTGTTATCCCGACCACCAATCCTACCGCTACCGCGATCTTCAAATCTCTGATCGCGCTAAAAACCCGCAACGGTATCATCATCAGCCCGCATCCGCGTGCGAAGAAATGCACCATCGAGGCAGCCAAAGTTGTCCTCGAGGCTGCTGTCGCCGCCGGCGCTCCGGAAAACATCATCAGATGGATCGATATCCCATCTCTGGAGCTCACCAATATGCTGATGCAAGAAGCAGATATCATTCTCGCCACCGGCGGCCCCGGCATGGTTAAATCCGCTTATTCTAGCGGTAAACCGGCTCTGGGCGTTGGCGCTGGTAATGTTCCCGCCATCATCGATGAGAGCGCTGATATCTTGCTCGCAGTCAACTCTATTATCCACTCGAAAACATTTGATAACGGCATGGTCTGCGCTTCTGAGCAATCCGTTATCGTGAACGATAAAATTTATAACGCCGTCAAAAAAGAATTTGCTAACCGCGGCTGCTATTTCCTAAGCGCAGCAGAAACTGATAAATTGCGCAAAATCATCCTCACTGAGGCTGGTACCGTTAATGCTAAAATCGTCGGCCAGCGCGCTCATACTATCGCTCAAATGGCCGGCATCAAAGTACCCGAGGATACCAAGATCTTAATTGGCGAAGTCACCAGCGTTGAGGTTAGCGAACCTTTCGCCCATGAAAAACTCTCCCCCATCCTGGCGATGTATCATGCCAAAAACATTGATGATGCTCTCGCTAAAGCGGAACGGCTTATTGAAGACGGCGGCTATGGCCACACTGCCTCCATCTATCTCAATGTAGTTACCGAGCAGGCTAAACTGGATGCCTTTGAGGCACGGATGAAAACCGGACGAATCTTAGTCAATACTCCTTCTTCCCAGGGCGGCATCGGCGATGTCTACAACTTCAAACTAGCGCCTTCGCTGACTTTGGGCTGCGGTTCCTGGGGCGGCAACTCTGTCTCCGAGAATGTAGGCATCAAACATTTGCTCAATATCAAAACCGTCGCTGAAAGGAGAGAGAATATGCTCTGGTTCCGTGCGCCTGAAAAGATCTACATCAAAAAAGGCTGCCTGCCCGTTGCTCTGGATGAACTGAAAAATGTCATGGGCAAAAAGAAAGCGTTTATCGTAACTGATACTTTCCTCTACAATAACGGCTATACCAAGCCGATTACCGATAAGCTGGATGAAATGGCTATTCAGCACACCACCTTCTATGATGTTGCTCCGGATCCGTCCCTGGCTTGCGCTAAAGCAGGCGCCGCGCAAATGAGAGATTTTGAACCCGATACCATTATTGCTATCGGCGGCGGCTCGGCAATGGACGCAGCTAAGATCATGTGGGTAATGTATGAACATCCGGAAGCAGCCTTTATGGATATGGCGATGCGCTTTGCCGATATCCGTAAAAGAGTTTACACCTTCCCCAAAATGGGCGAAAAAGCGTACTTCATCGCTATCCCCACTTCTGCAGGTACCGGCTCAGAGGCTACGCCTTTCGCCGTTATCACCGACGAGCAGACCGGCATCAAATATCCCTTGGCCGACTATGAGCTGATGCCTGATATGGCGATCGTAGACGCCGATATGCATATGACCGCTCCGAAAGGGCTGACCGCCGCTTCCGGTATCGATGCAGTCACCCATGACCTGGAAGCTTACGCTTCGATGATGGCTACCGATTACACCGACGGACTGGCTATCCGCAGCTTGCAAATGATCTTTGAATATCTGCCGCGCGCTTATGGCAACGGCCCCAATGATCCGGTAGCTAGAGAAAAAATGGCTAATGCCGCTACCATGGCCGGTATGGCTTTCGCCAATGCTTTCCTCGGCGTTTGCCATTCGATGGCTCATAAGCTGGGCGCCTTCCATCACCTGCCTCACGGTATCGCCAATGCGCTAATGATCGATGAAGTCCTGCGCTTCAACGCTGCTGAAGTTCCGACCAAAATGGGCACCTTCCCGCAATACGATCATCCGCACACTCTGGCCAGATATGCCGAAGTGGCCGATGCTCTGGGCATCAAAGGCAAAAATGATGAAGAAAAACTCGAGAACCTGATCAAAGCGATCGATGATCTCAAAGAGCGCATTGGCATCAAGAAGAGCATCAAGGAATATGGTATTGATGAAAAAGACTTCTTGGATCGCCTTGACGACATGGTCGAACAGGCCTTCGACGATCAGTGCACCGGAACCAATCCGCGCTATCCGCTGATGAGCGAAATCAAACAAATGTACCTCAACGCTTATTACGGCACTCATAAAACCGTATAAGTGAAACCGAATCAACTCAATATCTGCGGTTTGTAGACGCAAGCTGCTGCGGCCAGAACGATTATGTTCTGGCCGCAGCGGTAAATAGCACAAATTGTCCCCGCTCAAGGAGATTATCAGAAATTATAATGACTGGAACTATTCTTCTGCAGCAATAAAATATTTTCGCTAGACCTGACGCTTAACGGGCAGGATTTAGCATCTGATTTCACGAAAATCGGATTGTTTGTCAAAAATCAGCTATCAGCTGAAAATGCCGTTCATTCACTGCATCATCTCACCGTCATAAATCAGGCAAAAGTTAACCGGAGGTAAAGCAAGATGGCTGAAGAGTATTTGAAGCTAAAGAAATCCAACTGCAAAAACTGCTACAAATGTATTAGACATTGTCCTGTCAAATCAATCCGCTTTTCCGACGATCAAGCGCATATCATTCCGGAAGAGTGCATTCTCTGCGGCCATTGCTTTGTCGCTTGTCCGCAAAACGCCAAAGAAATTCGCAATGATGTTGAACATGCCAAGGAACTTCTAAAAAGCGGGCAGCCTGTATATGCCAGCATCGCGCCTTCCTTTGTGGCGAATTATGACAATGTAACGATCAAATCAATGGAAGAAGCGCTGCAAAAACTGGGCTTTGCCGGCGTGGAAGAAACTGCAATCGGCGCAACCATAGTCAAAAAACAGTATGAGAAAATGGTTAAAGACGCACAGCAGGATGTAATTATTTCTACCTGCTGCCACACCGTCAACTTATTGGTGCAAAAGCATTTTCCTAAGGCTATTCCCTATTTGGCTCAGGTAGTATCGCCCATGCAGGCTCATTGCCTGGATATCAAACAGCGTCATCCGGAGGCAAAAACCGTTTTCATCGGTCCTTGCATTGCCAAAAAGGAAGAAGCAGAAAGGTATGAGGGAATTGTCGACTGCGTATTGACCTTTGAAGAATTATCCGCATGGCTGTTCGACGAAAAAATCCAATTTAATTACATAGCAGATGAAAGCAATGAGGGTCGCGCACGCTTTTTCCCCACTTCCGGCGGTATCCTGAAAACCATGGATCTGGACGAACTGCAAGACTATACTTTTCTCACCGTTGACGGTATCGAAAATTGCATCAATGCTATCGAGGACATACTCGACGGTAATATTCATAAATGCTTTATCGAAATGTCCGCCTGCGCCGGCAGCTGTATCGGCGGCCCGGCAATGGATAAGCATCACCGGATGCTGGTGCGCGATTATATGGCTATTGATAAATATGCCGAAAAAGCCGATTTCAGCGTAGCTGACATGTCGGAACGCATCGTCAAAAAAGAATTTGATTCTCTTGAAGAACGCAAGATCATGGTCGCCGACTCCGCCATCGAAGAAATACTCCGCGAAATGGGCAAGACCAAACCAGAAGACGAGCTCAACTGTGGCAGCTGCGGTTATAACACCTGCCGCGAAAAGGCCTTAGCTGTCCTCCAGGGAAAAGCTACTATCACCATGTGTCTCCCCTACCTTAAAGAAAAGGCGGAATCTTTCTCGGATAATATTATTCAAAACACTCCCAACGCGATCATCGTTCTTAACGAAAGCCTTGAAGTGCAGCAGATCAACAAGGCGGCCTGTCAGCTGATCAACAATGCTTCTCAGCGAGATATTGTCGGCAGCCCTGTGGTTCGTATTTTGGATCCTACTCCGTTTATTAATGCTTATCAGCAGGGGCAGAACTTCTATGATAAGCAGGTCTATCTTGCGGAATATCAAAAATATGTCGAGCAGAGCGTTATTTATGATAAGGAATATCATATTATTATCTGCTTAATGCGCGATATTACCGAAGAAACTAAACAGCGTGAGCATAAACAAGAGTTGAGCCGTACTACAGTAGAAATCACTGATAAAGTCATCGAAAAACAAATGCGCGCCGTTCAGGAGATAGCTTCCCTGCTTGGCGAAACAACTGCCGAAACCAAGGTGGCCTTGACTAAATTAAAGGAGTCGTTGAGCGATGAATGATCTGTGTACCGATATTGGCTATATTAGCATAAACAAAAACGGCGAGCAGCTCTGCGGCGATCATGTGGAAGTAGTAACACCTAATGATAACTCGACTATCGTTGTGCTAGCCGACGGCCTGGGCAGCGGCGTCAAAGCTAATATCTTGGCAACACTGACCTCAAAAATTATCTCGACCATGATGGCCAACGACTTGCCGGTAGAGGACTGTGTTTCAACTATTGCCGCCACCCTGCCGATCTGCAAGGTGCGTAATGTCGCCTACTCCACTTTTACCATTATCCGCATTATTGATAATGAAGTGGCAGAGATCATCCAGTATGATAATCCGCATGTCATCATGCTGCGCGACGGTAAAAATTATGATTACCCTAAGATCTCCGAAACCATCGATGATAAAGTGATCTATAAATCCAAAATCCCGCTCAAGGAGGACGATACTTTCGTCGCCATCAGTGATGGGGCTATCCATGCCGGTGTGGGGCTCACGCTTAATTTCGGTTGGTTGCGTGAGGATATTATCGATTTTCTGGAGACTATGTACTGCAGTGATTTCACCGCCAAAACCATCAGCTCAATGTTGATCAATGAATGTTATTCTCTTTATGGCGGAGAACCGGGAGACGATACCACTGCCTGCACCGTGAAGATTAGAAAGCGCAAGCCGGTCAATCTGATGTTCGGTCCGCCATCCGACCCGAAAGATGATTCGCTGATGATGTCGCTTTTCTTCTCCAAAGAGGGCAAACATATCATTTGCGGCGGTACCACATCTTCTCTGGCAGCAAAATTCCTGGGTAAAGAGATCGATGCCAGTATGCCGGTATATATCGACCCAGAGATCCCGCCGACCGCAAAAATTGAGGGAGTTGATCTAGTCACTGAAGGCGTCGTAACCATCAGCAAAGTCTTGGAATACGCTAAAGACTATATCCAGGACAATGAACTGTATAAGCAATGGAGTTATAAAAAAGACGCTGCTTCTTTAATCGCCAGAATGTTGTTTGAGGAAGCGACAGATATTAATTTCTATGTTGGCCGAGCGGTCAATCCCGCACATCAAAACCCCAAGCTACCGATAGGTTTTAATATCAAAATGCGCTTAGTAGAAGAATTATCGGAATGCTTGAAGCAAATGGGCAAAAGAATTAAAGTCAGTTACTTCTAAGGGAGGTTCGTATGGACAAATCTTTTGATTTTACCGCAGTTGATCAAATCATCGATGAGATCGGCGCCAAGCCGAGCTCGATCATTGCGATTCTCCAATGCATCCAGGAAAAATACCGCTATCTGCCTAAAGAAATTTTCCCGCATATGGCAGAACGCTTAGGTGTCAGCGAAGCTAGAGTTTACAGCGTAGCAACCTTCTATGAAAATTTCTCCCTGGAACCCAAGGGGAAATTCGTCATCAAGGTCTGCGATGGCACGGCCTGCCATGTGCGTAAAAGTATCCCTATTCTGGAGCGGCTGCGTGAAGACTTAGGTCTTTCGGCGGATAAGGCAACTACTGACGACCTGGGCTTCACCGTTGAAACTGTTTCCTGTCTGGGTGCCTGCGGCCTGGCTCCCGTACTTACTGTCAATGACAAAGTTTATCCGGCAATGACGCCGGACAAGGCCTCCGAATTACTTAAAGAATTAAAGGAGGAGCTATAATGTTACATACCCGAGAAGAACTTCAGCAAGCACGAGCTGCCTATGCTAACGCTTTATCCGCAGAAAAGCAAAAAATCCTTGTCTGTGCCGGCACCGGCTGCGTTTCCAGCGGCTCTTTAGATATTTTCGACCGGCTGAGCCAACTAATGCGCGAACGCAATATCCCCTGCTCCGTCGAATTGGAAGAAGATCCGCACGGAGACGTAGTAGGAATGAAAAAAAGCGGCTGCCATGGCTTCTGTGAAATGGGACCGCTGATCCGTATCGAGCCGCAAGGCTGGCTGTATGTCAAAGTTCAGCTGGAAGACTGCGAAGAGATCATCGAAAAAACCATTTGCCGCGGCGAACATATTGAGCGCCTGGCTTATCAAAAAGGCAATACTGTCTGCAAAAAGCAGGATGATATCCCCTTTTATAAAAAGCAGACCCGTCTAGTGCTGAATCACTGCGGCCATATCGACGCTAATTCGCTGAAAGAATATCTAGCGATCGGCGGTTATTCGGCCTTTGAAAAAGCTCTTTTTGAAATGACCGCGGACGAAATCATCAACGAAATCAGTGAATCTAATCTGCGCGGACGCGGCGTCGGCGGTTTCCCTGCCGGACGCAAATGGGCGCAAGTCAAACGTCAAAGCGAGCCGCAGAAATATGTTGTTTGCAACGGCGACGAGGGCGATCCGGGCGCTTTTATGGATAGAAGCATCATGGAGGGTGATCCGCACAGCCTGCTGGAAGGCATGATGATCGCCGCGCTCGCCTGCGGCGCCAATGAAGGCTATATCTATGTGCGTGCAGAATATCCGATGGCGGTCAACCGTCTCCGTACTGCGATCGCCCAAGCTGAAGAAGCCGGTTTGCTCGGCGACAATATCCTCGGCTCAGGCTTCAACTTCGATATTCAAATCAGCCGCGGTGCCGGCGCTTTCGTCTGCGGCGAAGGATCAGCGCTGACTGCCTCGATAGAAGGCAAACGCGGTATGCCTAGAGTTAAACCGCCACGCACCGTCGAGCACGGTTTATTCGATAAGCCAACGGTGCT
>CALXQC010000091.1 GCA_944390435.1 uncultured Clostridia bacterium | reverse complement strand
CAAATATTCCTGCTGCTGATATTGCGGTTCTCCCTGATGCAGATAAAGGCCCCAGCGGTCGAGCAGATCCCGGCCCTCCGCCGCCCAGGCGATAGTGCAGAGCGCTATGCCGGAGCAGATCATTAGCAGCGCCGCCAGCAGCATGATCTTACCTCTTCTAGTCATGCCGTTCCCCCCTTAACAGCGCCGCCAGCTTGCGCCCCCAAGCTTTGATTCCCCGCCAGAGCGCCTTGATCAGATAAGCTGCCGGCAGCGCCAACAGCAGCGCTGCCCCGATGGCGATCAGCCCCGCGCCGATGGCAAAAACCACGCTCATGCCGCTTAAGTCCCAGCTGACCAGCGCCCAGATCATCGCGCCGACGCCGCCTACCCCCAGACCGGCTACCAGCCCGGCCGCAGCGACGATTAGGCCGAACAGCAGAGCGAAGCTCCCCAACACCAGGGCGCCTGCCAAGCCAAGCAGCGGCAGCCATAACGGCAGCAGCAGGACCGCCAGCAGCACCCAGACCGCAGTCGGGATACCGCTGCGCCGCACTCTGTCCGCCCTCTGCTGCGGCGGCGTCTGGCGGAGAACCCGCTGCGCCAATTGATCAGCCGGGCCCAACGCCGCTATTGCCTCGCTTTCACTCATGCCCTCCTCGACGCGGTCGTCGATCATTTCCTCATAATAAGCCAGCTGCCGCTCCCGCTCTGCATCAGGCAGCCCTGCCAGAGCTGCCTGCAGCCGCTCGAGAAAAGTCCGCTTATCCATTCTCCTGTCCCTCCCGGACATATTGGCATAGCCGCATCATATCTCCCCATTCGTCGAGAAATTCCGCCAAATGCCGCCGCCCCGCAGCGGTCAGGCGGTAATACTTGCGCTGCCGCCCCTGATAGTCGGCGCTGTATTCGCTCAAATATTGCGCCTGGAGCAAGCGCTGCAATAGCTGATACAGCGCCGCCTCGCTGAGCGGCAGCAGCGCCGATACTTCCTTGAGCAGTTGATAAGCATAGGCGTCGCCGCGCTGTGCCGCCGCCAGAATGCAGATCGCCCGCATTTTTCTTTGCAATCGCTCGTCCATAGCTTCCGCCTTCCTTTCATTTCTACTATAGCCAACAGCATCGCTGCGGTCAAGAGCGCTAAGCCTTTCTTAAGCCTTCTTAAGCAAACCTTAAACAACACCCCGGCATATTCCAGCCGACCTCTTCGCCGGAATAAAAAAACAAGCGGCTGTCTGATGACAGCCGCTTGTTGCTGCATAGCAGCTTTTTGGCGTTATGTTAATTATTCAGCGGGGGTTTCTTCGCCTTCTACGTTAGCGCCTTCGCCTTCAACATTGGCGTCGTCGCCTTCTACGTTAGCGTCTTCGCCTTCAGCGTTGGCATCTTCGCCTTCAACATTGGCGTCGTCGCCTTCTACGTTAGCGTCGTCACCTTCAACATCTTCGATGTTGTTGTTGATAGCTTCGTAGCGCAGAACCAGAACATCGCCCTCAGCGACGGTGTACTCAGCAGCGCCGACGGTAGCCAGAGCATCGTTTACATAGAAGAACCAAGCGTTGGCATCATCATTGGCGAAACCAGCGATGTTGTCATACATGCCGTTTTCAAAGACATAGTCGAGGTCTTCAGCTTCGATAGCAGCGTTGAGCAGGTCAGAAGCAGCAGCGCCAACGTCCGCGGCAGCAGCGGTAGCGGTGATTTCCGGAGCTACGGCGTCATCTTCGCCAGCCGGAGCGCAAGCGGCCAGAGCTACAACCATCATCAGAGCGACCAAAACAAGTAAAGCTTTTTTCATCAGAAAATCCTCCTTATCGGGTCAGGGCTTCAACGTCCCCCCAGACGCGGCACAGCGGCCTTTCCCTGCCCTTATTTTTATTAGCTAAACTCCGCGCCGGCGTCTTAGTCGGCCGCCTTTGAGGCCGTCCCATTGTCTGCCTGCGTTTTTATTTAGCTTTGCCTATTTTACACTTCCCTTTTCTAAAAGTCAATGATCTTAACATAACTTTCAGATAAAATTTTATAACATTTTCCTTACTTTTTCTTAATCAAGAAATATTCTTGATTAACTGCCAGCCAGGTTTATCCTTGACGCAGGTAAGCTTCAACCAGTTGCTGCAGCCTGTCCTTGCCCTCGCGGCTAACCGCAGAGAATACCACCAGCTCCTCCGGTGGCAGCTCCAGCTCCTTGGCGATCAGGCGCAGCGCCTGCTGCCGCTGATTGCGGCTCAGCTTATCGGCCTTATTGGCGATCACTGCCACCGCAAAACCGTTCTCGCGCAGGATCTGATACATCGCCAGATCCTGAGCGCCGGGGCGGTGGCGGATATCCACCAGCAGCCAGCAGAGCTTAGCTGACGGCTGGCGCAGATATTCCTCGATGATTCTCAGCCAGTGGTCGCGTTCGCTTTTAGCCGCTTTGGCGTAGCCATAGCCCGGCAAATCGACAAAATACCACTGCAGCGGCGTATCATCAGCGGCGAGCGCCTCTACGCGGTAAAAATTGAGCAGCCGCGTCTTGCCCGGCGCCGAGCTGGTGCGGGCGAGGTTTTTGCGCTCGATCAGCGTATTGATCAGCGAACTTTTTCCGGCATTGGAGCGGCCGAAGAGTGCGATCTGCGGCAGCTGTTCCGGCGGATACTGGCTGCTCCGCACCGCAGAGGCGGCCAGGCGGGAAGATTTCAGTCGCATTTGTTGTTTCTCCTGTGAATAAGCCCTGCGGCAAGCAGGGCTTATCATAATATTCTTTATTACTGGGCGGCCGGCTGTTTTTTCTGCGGCTGATACAGCGCCAACGCCAGCACCTCATCCATATGCTCTACCGGGTGGAAGATCATCTTCTCGCGGATCGAAGGCGGAATATCCTCCAGATCGCGGCTGTTTTCCTTGGGCAGAATGATCTCCTTGATCCCGTAGCGGTAGGCGGCCAGCAGCTTCTCTTTGATGCCGCCCACCGGCAGCACCCGTCCGTGAAGGGTGATCTCGCCGGTCATGGCGATATCGCCGCGCACCTTGATCCCGGACAGCTGCGAGCAGATCGCCGTAGCGATGGTAATGCCGGCAGAAGGTCCGTCTTTGGGGATCGCGCCCTCCGGCACATGGATATGAATATCGGTAGTCTCCTCTAAATCATCGGGAATATGATAGCGTTTGCCGATCGAGCGCAGATAAGTATATCCGGTTTGGACGCTCTCCTTCATCACATCGCCGAGTTTGCCGGTAATGGTGAATTTCCCCTTGCCGGGCAGGGTCTGCACTTCGATTTCGAGGATCTCGCCGCCGACCTCCGTCCAGGCCATGCCGATCGCCAGTCCCTGCTGCGGGCGGCGGCGCGTTTTGCTGTCAAGATAGCGCGGCTTGCCCAGGTATTGCTCGAGATTATCGACAGTTATTTTGAAGGGAGGCTCGATACCGGCGACAATATCGCGGCTGACCTTGCGGCAGACCTTGGCGATGCGCCGCTCCAGCTCGCGGACGCCGGCCTCGCGGGTATAGTGGCGGATAATATTTTTCAGCGCCGCATTAGTGAACTGCACCTGCGTTTTGTTCAGCCCATGCTCGTCGAGCTGCTTTCCTACCAGGTGGCGGATAGCGATATTGAGTTTCTCCTCCTCGGTATAGCTGGAAATATCGATCACTTCCATGCGGTCGAGTAAGGGGCGGGGAATCTCCGCCTTAGAATTAGCGGTAGTGATGAACATCACCTTGGACAGATCGAAGGGTATCTCCAGATAATGATCGGAGAAGGTCGAGTTCTGCTCCGGATCCAGAGCCTCCAGCAGTGCGGAAGTAGGATCGCCCTTCCAGTCCTTGCCCAGTTTGTCCACCTCATCAAGCAGGAAGAGCGGATTATTGACCCCGGCGGTCTTGATCCCGTTCAAAATACGGCCGGGCATCGCGCCGATATAGGTACGGCGATGGCCGCGGATCTCCGCCTCGTCATGCACGCCGCCTAAGCTCATACGGACGAACTTGCGCCCGGTGGCGCGGGCAATCGAGCGCGCCAGCGATGTTTTGCCGACGCCGGGCGGTCCAACCAGGCAGATGATCGGTCCCTTCAAATTATTTTTCAGCTGGCAGCTGGCCAGATATTCGATAATGCGTTCTTTGGGCTTGGCCAGGCCGTAATGATCCTCGTCGAGCACCTGCTCAGCATAGAGAATATCGCGCGTTTCCTCGCTGGAATTATTCCAGGGCAGAGCCAAAATCAGGTCAAGATAATTGGCGATCACCATCGCCTCGGCCATCATCGGCGGAGTTTTTTCCAGTTTTTTCAATTCGCTGTCAAAGACTTCGCGGGCATTCTCCGGCAGTCCGGCCTCATCGGCCTTCTGACGGTAGCTCTCCACCTCAGAGAGGCGGTCCTCGCCGTCGCCCAGCTCGCTCTGAATGGCCTTGATCTGTTCGCGCAGATAATATTCTCGCTGGCTTTTGTCCATCTGCTGACGCACTTTGGCGGCAATCACCTTTTCCACATTGGCGATCTCGATCTCCTGATCTATCAAATCGATAATGCGGAGAATACGTTCATGGAGATTAAGCATTTCCAGCAGCTGCTGGCGGTCCTGATCCTCAATATTCAGCTGACCGCTGATAATATCAGTCATAATATCCGCATCGCCAATATTATTGATCGAGGCCATCGTCTCCGCGGTGACCCGCTTGCTGAGCTTGGCATACTCATTAAAGCTGTTCAGCAGCAGGCGCTTCAGCGCTGTTTCCTCGATATGATCCTCATCGCTCTGCGCCCGGCGCAGCGGCATGATCTCCGCCAGGAAATACGGGTCATCCTGGATGCAGCCGATCCGTTTCGCCCGGTACAGCCCCTCGACCAGGAGACGAATCGTCCCTCCGGGGAGCTTAAGCAGCTGGCGAATCTTGACTACCGTGCCGGTCTCATAGATCTCGTCCAGCAGCGGCTCTTCCAGCTGCGGATCTTTCTGCATTGCCAGAAAGATATAATTGGCGTC
>CALXQC010000090.1 GCA_944390435.1 uncultured Clostridia bacterium | reverse complement strand
CCGATTGCAGCCGGTTCATTGCTGTTTTTCTTTTTCTTCACTGAATCAACGATCAGCACGATGGCGGTGATGATAAAGGGCAGCGCCTGGAATAATTTTGCCGGGACACTGTCGAGCCAACCCAGTAATTCGGGAAAAGCTACCGCCAATGAGCCGCGGGAAACGCGCAGAGTATTGAAAAAGCCGAAGATGAAGGTGCCGCCTATTGCTTTTAACGGACTCCAGTTAGCGAAAATAACCAGGGCGATGGCGATCCAGCCGTAGCCGTTGATCCAACAGTTACTGCTGAAGCTGCCGCTCATGTTAAGCCCCATATAGTAGCCGCCGATGCCCATGATGCCGGCGCCGATGATGATATGCAGGTATTTATAGAGGGTGATATTGATACCTACCGAATCAGCGGCGGCCGGGTTTTCGCCCACTGCCCGCAGCCGCAGCCCCGGACGGGTATGACGCAGATAGAACCAGGCGGCGATGGCGATGATGATGCCTAGATAGACGAGGATATTGTGGCTGAATAAGCCCTTGCCGATGATCGGAATATCGGAGAGCAGGGGAATATTGATAGCCTCAAAGCCTTCTTTGATGGCGCTGTAATCGCTCATTGTCGGCCAGCCGACACCCTTGATGCCATTGCCGACGAAGAAATAGACTCCCAGGCCGAAGGTAGTCAGCGTCAGGCCGGTAACATTCTGGTTTGCCTGCAGCGAAACGGTCAGCACGGCGAAAATCAGTCCGCATAGCCCGGCTGCGGCAAAGGAGATGATGATGCCCACCAACAAGCTGTTGGCATAGCAGCCAATGATATAGCCAAAGATGGCCCCCACAGCCATGATGCCCTCGACGCCCAAGTTAAGGCTGCCCGATTTTTCGGTAATAATCTCGCCGACCGTGCCATAGAGCAGGGGGATATTATAGACGACAATATTATACAAAAAGAGGGTTACAATGTTGAGGGTATCCATTTATTGTTCCTCCTTTTTGCTGATAACGATTTTGAAGCGGGTGAAGAAATCTGCCACTAGCACGCTGAAAAGGATAATGCCCTGGAGAATATCGGCGAAATTGGCGTCGATAGCTGAATAGGTTGAGCTGGCGATCGTGGATCCTGTATCCAGAACGCAGATCAGCGCTGCAACCACAAAAATACCAATGGTATTGAGCTTAGCCAGCCAGGCTACGATGATGCCGGTCCAGCCAACGCTGTCGGTGATAGAGGTAGAAAGAATGCCGCTGGTACCTACCTTCAAGGCGCCAGCCAAGCCGATTAAGGCAGCGGAAATAAATATAGTGCGCAGAACGATTTTGTTCACTTTCATCCCGGCATATTTGGCAGTTCCTACACTGTCGCCTACTACGGATATTTCATACCCTTGCTTGGTTCGTTTGAGGTAGATGTAGATGATTACGCAGATCGCGATGACAAAGAGCAGGCTTAGATTGAGCGAAAATTTGCCGATCATGATCGTAGGGAAGGAAACAATATCCGCAAAAGAACCAAAGATCGGACGTTCTGATTCTGGGTTAAGGAAAAAATTCCAGGGTGCTTTGGTCTCTCCCAGATATAAGAGAAAGTAGAGCGCGATGTAGTTAAACATCAGCGTCAGCAGCGTTTCATTGGTTTTGAATTTGACCTTGAGCAGAGCGATCACGCCGCCGTAAATGCCGGCAGAGAGCATCGCCGCCAGCAGCATCAGCACGATGGTCAGGCCAGGGCCCAAGCTGGGGCCGCAGGTGAAGGCGATAGTAGTTGCGGCGATAGCGCCGATGATAAACTGGCCCTCGCCGCCGATGTTCCAAAAGCGGATTTTGAAGGACAGCGCTAAGGCGACCGAGGTCAGCAGCAGCGGCACAAAAGCCTTGATATAGTTCTCAACTGTCCGGTAGGCGATATGATTGTCAACCATTCCCATGGTGAACATTTTGCCATAATATTGGAAAGGATTGACATCCAGGCTGGAAAGCAGGATAGCGCCAATGGCTAATGCTACGATAATAGCGATTAAATACATCAGCACTTTTTTCCGTTTCGCGCAGCCATCGCGTTTAACAATGCGGATACGTGTTTTACCCATTAGTTCGTGGCCTCTTCTTCTTTAATGTTCGTGTCCTTAGCGATACCGGCTATCTTGCCGTCGACTTCCGTGAGATCCAAGGCGCCGGTCATCATGAGCCCCAGCTGCTCTTTAGTGGTCTTATGGGCATGGACTACGCCCATCATCCGTCCATGGCATAGCACCATGATTTTATCGCACAGCGCCAGCATCACATCGAGATCCTCGCCGATGAAGAGGATGCCGACGCCGTTTTGTTTTTCGTGATTGAGAATATCATAAATAGCATAAGAGGAATTGATGTCCAAGCCGCGTACGGGATAGGCGGTGACGATAACATTCGGCCCGGATTTGATCTCACGGCCCAGCAAGACCTTTTGGACATTGCCGCCGGAGAGCTGGCGGACCGGAATTTCGGTAGAAGGCGTTACTACCTCCAGCCGTTTAATGACCGCCTGCGCATCCTGCCGTCCCTTTTCTCGGTCGACAAAGGGCCCTTTGCTGTCAGCATAGGTTTTGAGAATCATATTATCCGTGATAGAAAGCGAAGGCGCTAGACCCATACCTAACCTATCCTCAGGGATAAAGCTCATAGCAATGCCTTTTTCAAGGATGGCCTTCGGCGTGAGGCCGACAATATTATCGCCTTTATGGATCATCATGCCGCTTTCGACTTTCCGCAGCCCGGCGATCGCCTCGCAAAGCTCTTTTTGGCCGCAGCCGGCGATTCCTGCTACGCCTAAGATCTCGCCGCCGCGGATATAGAAATTAACATGATCGATCGCGGTCGCGCCCTCGTCGTTTTTGATGGTCAAATCCTTGATCTCCAGCAGCGGCCGCTTCTTTTCTACCTCCGGGCGTTCGATATTGAGATCGACCTTGCGTCCTACCATGAGCTCGGTTAATTGATGTTCATTAGTTTCGGCAGTATTAACGGTGCCGATATATTCGCCCTTGCGCAATATCGCCACCCGGTCGGAAATCTCCATCACCTCGTTCAGCTTATGGGTGATGATAATGATGGAATGTCCTTCGTTTTTCATCCTGCGCAAAACAGAGAACAGCTTGGCGATTTCCTGCACGGTCAGAACGGCCGTCGGCTCATCTAGAATAATCACCTTAGCGCCGTAATAAAGCACTTTGATGATTTCCAGGGTCTGCTTTTCAGAGACCGCCATATTGCTGACTTTTTTCCGTGAATCGATCTCAAAGCCGAATTTCCGGCAGATCTCGTCGATTTCATGATAGCTGTTTTTCTTGAGAAGGATATTTGACAGTTTATCTTTCAGCTTGTTGCTGTCGTTTTCTTTGCCGATGCGGATATTATCCGCTACTGTGAAAGATTCGATCAGCTTGAAGTGCTGGTGAACCATGCCGATGCCCAGTTTTTTGGCATCTTCCGGTGAATTGATGGAGACTAGCTGTCCGTCAACATAGATCGAGCCGCTATCCGGCTTATAAATGCCGGATAACATATTCATCAGGGTAGTTTTGCCGCTGCCGTTTTCCCCCAGCAGCGCCAGAATTTCGCCTTGGCGCAGTTGCAGATTGATATTGTTGTTGGCGACCACGCTGCCAAAGGTCTTGGTAATTCCTTTGAGCTCGATCGCGTATGGTTTAGTTTCAGTCAAAGTAGTCCACCCTTTAGATTGATCCAACTTTTTTCTGAGCACAGGCTGTACGAGGCGGCCTGCCCTCAGGCTAATATGCTTAGTTATTGTGGGGAATAACCCCTTGGACGAAATAATTCATCGAAGCGGCGATCGCCTCGTCGGCGATAGGTGCGCCGCCTGCGGCAATAATCGGATTGCCGGCAGCATCGATCAGTGCGGCGTCGTTTTGATTGACGGTGACCGTGCCGTCCTCCGCTATATTGTAGGTCAGTTTAACACCGGAGAACACGTCCCACTCTCCGGAGATCAGCAGACTGCTGACCGCATCGATATAACCTTGGGTAGCGGCGACACAATTGTCGCTCAGCGGCGAAATGCCGACAAAACCGTCAGCCAGCCCGCCATAATAATTGCCGACATCAGCGATAAAATTGGCCGGATCAGTCATGGCGCTTTCGATGGCCAGCTGATAATAAACGCCCCAGTTCCAAATAGGCGCAGTCAGATGCGCTTGCGGTGCGGCGGAGGTCATATCGGAATTATATCCGCAACCAAAGACGCCGTTTTCGGCTGCGGTGAGCTGCGGCTGAGCAGAATCACAATCCTGAGCGATCACGCAGCAGCCGTAGGTGGTGATCAGATCTTGGGTAAGCGAGCGCTCCAGCTCTTCATTCTCCCAAGCGCCGATAATATTGACATGAACCTGTACTTGGGGGTTAACGGATTGCGCCCCCAGGGTAAAAGCATTGATGCTTGAACAGGTCTCAGCATTGGCCGTACCATAGGCGGATACAAAGCCGATATTATTATTGCCCAGTTCTAAGGATTTGAGACCGGCGGTGATGCCGGAGAGATAATGCGCCTGGTAAATACGTCCGGAATAATTATTAAAATTGGTTTCGTTGGCTCTGTTGCCGGTAGCATGGGAGAAGATTACGGCTGGATAAGCCGCCGCAGCCTCTTCCATGGCGTCGATATAATTATAGCTGATGCCGAAAATGATGTCGCAGCCAGCTTCCACTAGAGTATCGCAGGCGGCTGATACTGCGGCTGAATCAGTTACTTCATCGACAATTATCAGATCTGTTTCCGGGTTCAGCCCCAGCTCGTTCATGGCGGCAGTTATACCGGCATGGTGCTGGTAGGTATATCCAGCGGTATCGTTTTGGCTATTGATATAAATAGCGCCGACTTTAAAGTCGCCGTTGCCGGGCTCGCTGCCTGGATCGGCGGTTTCTTCGTTGCCGCAGGCAGCAAAGGTCAAGCACATCGCCAGCGCTAACGCCGTCACGGCGAGTATGGAAAGGAATTTTTTCATCATTCATCCTCCTCGGTTAAAGATTCCGCGCTAATGCTGGGTTATTAAGCACGGCTGCTTCAAACAGCCGGAAAAAGCTAAAGCCGCCTTGGCGGCGGCTTTAGCTTGTGGCGATATTATTAGTTGTTGTGGAGCACTACTCCCTGAACGAAATAATTCATCGAACCGGTGATTACAGCATCCTCAACAGAGGCGCCGCCGGCGGCGACAATTTCATTGCCTTCGGTATCAACCAAGGCAGCGTCGTTCTGGTTGATGGTGACGGTACCGTCATCGGCTACATCATAGGTCAGCTTGACGCCGGAGAAAACATCCCATTCGCCGGAAACGATCAGCTCGCTGACTGCATCAACATAGTTCTGAGTGCCTTCAACGCAGTTGTCGCTCAGCGGAGAAATACCGACGAAACCTTCAGCCAAGCCGCCGTAGTAATTGCCGACATTGGCGACAAAGTTAGCCGGATCATTCATGGCATTTTCCATAGCGAGCTGATAATAAACTTCCCAATGCCAGATCGGCGCGGTCAGATGAGCCTGAGGAGCATCTGCGGTCATATCAGAGTTGTAACCGCAGCCGAATACGCCGTTGTCATTGGCTACGATCTGAGGCTGGGCAGAATCGCAGTGCTGAGCGATCACGCAGCAATCATAGGTGTCGATCAGATCCTGAGCAAGAGATTTTTCTAATTCTTCATCAGCCCAAGTACCGATGAGGTTGACATGAACCTGAACGTCAGGATTGACGGACTGAGCGCCGAGGGTGAAAGCATTGATGCCGGAGCAGGTTTCCGCATATTCAGTGCCGTAAGCGGAAACAAAACCGATATTGTTGTTGCCCAGCTCAAGGGATTTCAGGCCGGCAGCGATACCAGCCAGGTAACGAGCCTGGTAGATGCGGCCGAAGTAATTGTTGAAGTTGGTGTCGTTGGATTTGTAACCGGTAGCATGAGAGAAGATGACTTCCGGATAAGCGGCAGCAGCCTCTTCCATCGCGTCAATATAACCAAAGCTGATGCCGAAGACAATGTTGCAGCCTGCGCCAACGAGTGTATCGCAAGCGGTCAGAACAGCTTCTGTATCTTCCGGAACTTCATCAACGATTACCAGATCGGTCTCGGGATCGAGGCCCAGGTTTTCCATTGCGGTGGTGATACCCTGATGATGTTTGAAGGTATATCCAGCGGTATCGTTTTTGCTATTGATGTAAATAGCGCCGACTTTGAATCCGTCTTCATTGCCGGTGACGTTTTCGTCATCGGGGTTGGTGGTCTCGTCGTTACCGCAGGCGGCAAAAGCGAAGCACATTGCCAGCACCAACAGCATAACGGCGAGTGTGGAAATGAATTTTTTCATGACTTACCCTCCCTGCCTATTGGCAAATTTTTTATGTAAATTTAATTTACATCAAGTTAGTTTGCATTGATAACCGCCTTATTATCATGCTTGCTCCCGGTATTTGATCGTATTGCTGTCCATGGAGTCGATAATGGCCAGCGATTCCACGCGGATCCCTTGCTCGCGCAGTTTGTCTCCGCCGTGCTGAAAGCCTTTTTCGATGGCTACCGCTACCCCCACAGTAGTGGCGCCGGCTTGCTCCACGATATTGAGCAGCCCTCCCAGGGCTTGTCCGTTGGCCAGAAAATCATCAATGATCAGCACCCGATCCTGCGCGTTGAGAAAAGCCTTGCTGACCACGGCGTCATAGTCGTTATTATGCGTATAAGAATGGATTTTGACCGTGTAGGTCTCGCAGTCAATATTGCTGGAGCGGTTCTTTTTAGCAAAAACAACCGGTATCTTCATAAATGCCGCTGCCGCGACAGCGATGGCGATACCGGATGTTTCGATGGTTAATATTTTATTGATTTGTTCGCCCTGATACAGACGGGCGATTTCTTGTCCCATTTCCAGCAGAAAAGCAACATCAAGCTGATGATTTAAAAAAGAGCCTACTTTCAGAATATCTCCCGGAAGAACAGTGCCTTCATTAAGAATTTTGTCCTCTAAGGCTTTCATCCCCGCTAAGTTCCCCCTGAATAAATCTTCTGAGCTCCAATGTCGTTGTACGGCTGCCCTCGCTTTTAGCCTCAAAACCAGCAGGAGCAGCTGCAAAACGCTGCTGTGCTCGAGCCGCATTGATACCTGTTTCGGGAGCAAAGTTATCCGCAGTAACGATAATTTTATGATATTTGCTGTCTTAAATATTAACATATAGCGAAGATGATTGTCAACAAAATCCGCCACGATCAGCGAAAATTAGCACAGCGGTAAAAAAATATTTTCAGCGGCTGGAACTGGCGATTTAGCTGGGTATAGACAAAAAATCGCCGTTACCTGCGGCGATTTTTTGCTATTGCTGCATATAGTATAAGGAACAGGGAGGGATAGCGATGATGCCGAGCAAAAGTTTACCGGAAATGCTGGCTGATGCGATGCTGGCGCAGAAGAAGTCATTCCGCGCTTATGAATTGATCATCAACGCCGCTCCGGCGGTTCACGATAAAGAATTATTGCGCACGATCCGCCGCGAAGAACGCCGGCATTATTATTTTTTAGAAGGAATATATGAAGAGCTAACCGGCGGAGAGGCCAGGCTGCCGCGTCCAGCAATTTCACTGCCTAAACTTTACCCGGATATGCTCAAAACTGCAATTTGCGATAAATTAGAAGTGATCGACCATCTTGAGCTGATCGCCCAGCAGATGAACTGTGTGCGGCAGCAAGAAGTGATGTCTTTGCTGATTAATGATCAAAAAGAACATGCGCGGATCTTGGCCGCGATCTACGGCCGGAGCGGACAGTGAACAGCGTACCGCCGGTTCAGACAAAAGGATGGATTTGCCAAACCAGCGGGGAAGATGTATAATTCTTGTTGAGGTGAACAATATGCTTTTGGCAGTAGACTGCGGCAATACGCAGGTTGTGTTAGGCGTTTTTGATCAAGACAAGCTGTTGGCCAGCTGGCGGATGTCTACTAATGCCCGCCGTACCGCCGACGAATATATGGTGTTTTTAAAAGATTTTTTGCATTCGCAGAATATTCATTTCAGTGATATTGACGGTATGATCGTTGGTTCGGTAGTGCCGGCGGTTAATGATGCCCTGGACAAGCTGGCGGAAAAATACCTGCATTGTCCGCCGCCGTTGTTTGTTGATTATCAGACTCCCACAGGAATCAAGCTTTTGGTCGATAATCCTGCCGAGGTTGGTGCTGACCGTATCATCGACGCTCTGGCTGCGCATCAAAAATACGGCGGACCGTTGATTATCGTTGATTTTGGCACGGCCACCACCTTGGATTGCGTTTCCGCACAGGGGGAATATTTAGGCGGCGCTATTTGCCCGGGTGTGGAAATCTCCCGCGATGCGCTGTTTTCTCATGCCGCTAAGCTTTCCAGCATCGCCTTAACCAAACCGCCGAAGGTAATCGCTACCAATTCCGCCGATTATTTGCGTTCCGGTATTCTCTGGGGTTATGGAGGACAGGTGGATTCACTGGTACGGCGGATGAGCGACGAATGGGGTGAGCAGCCGAAGGTGATCGCCACCGGCGGCCTAGCGCCGCTGATCGCCGATTACAGCGACGCAATTGATGAAATAGATATCTATCTGACGCTCGAAGGGTTGATGATGATTTGGCATAAGCTGCAGATTGGGGAGTAGGATTCACCGGCGCTGCGGCAGAGAAAATACGGTTGAGGTGATCTGTTTGCTGGCAATGATCAAAAGCTGTGTGGTAAGCGGGCTTGACGGGCAGCCGGTTATCGTCGAGGTCGATGTCGGGGCGGGACTAGCCGCCTTCGATATTGTCGGCCTGCCCGACGCTTCAGTGAAGGAAAGCCGCGAGCGGGTACGCTCGGCGATCAAAAATTCCGGTTTTGAATTCCCGATCCGCCGCATTACGGTCAATCTCGCGCCGGCCGATATCAAAAAGGAAGGGCCTTCGCTGGATCTGCCGATTGCCATCGGTATTCTTGTCGCTACCGAGCAGATCAAACTCAGCGAACAGCTGACTCATGCCGCCTTTGTTGGTGAGCTGTCCCTGGAGGGAACAGTGCGCTCGATTAGCGGCGCATTGTCCATCGCTTCCTGTCTGGCGGACAGCACGGAGATTGAACGGCTCTATTTACCGCAGGATAATGCAGCTGAGGCTGCTATCAGCCAGGGTATCTCTGCCTATGGAGTCAAGAGCTTGGGGCAGCTGGCGGATCTCCTTAACGGCGAAGATACTCTTGAACCAACGGTTACTGATGTCGAGCGCTTGTTGCAGAGCCCCGCGGATGAAGCCGCGGTTGATATGAGCGATGTATTGGGACAGCAGGCAGTCAAGCGCGCATTAGAAGTAGCTGCTGCGGGCGCGCATAATATCCTGCTGATCGGCCCTCCAGGCAGCGGCAAGACGATGTTGGCGCGAAGGCTGCCGACGATTTTGCCGGAGATGACCTTAAACGAGAGTATTGAGGTGACGAAGATTTACAGCATCAGCGGAATGCTACCCAAAGGACAGGCGCTGATGACCAGCCGCCCGTTCCGGGCGCCGCATCATGGCGCATCCTCAGTGAGCATTATCGGCGGCGGCGCTATTCCCCGGCCTGGGGAGATCAGCCTCTCTGCGCACGGCGTTTTGTTTTTGGACGAAATGCCGGAATTTCACCGTGATGTGCTGGAAGCGTTACGTCAGCCGATGGAGGATCATATCGTCACGATTTCACGCGCCAGCGGGCGGGTGGATTTCCCTGCTTCTTTCCAGTTGGTAGGCGCGATGAATCCATGTCCCTGCGGTTATTATGGCGATAGCCGCAAGCAATGCACCTGCACGCCATATCAGCGCAATCGTTATTTCCAGCGCATTTCCGGGCCTTTGCTGGATCGTATCGATATCCAAATTGAGGTACCGCGGGTGCAGTATAAAGAGATTTCCGGCCGTTCTCGGGACGAGGAGAGCTCAGCCGTGATTCGTCAGCGGGTGAAAGCTGCGCGTATGATTCAGCAGCGGCGCTTTGCCGGCAAAACCTACTTGACCAATGCTCAGATGAGCCGTCAAGATCTGGAGCAGTACTGCCAGCTTGACCGGGACGCCGCCCAGCTTTTGGCGGAGGCTTTCCGTACTTTAGGTATGAGCGGCCGGGGACATGACCGTATTTTGAAAATAGCCAGAACAATCGCTGATCTGGCCGGAGCAGAAAACATCGCTTTGGAACATGTTGCAGAAGCCATCCAATTTCGTAGTTTGGATAGAGAGGAATTTAATGATTTTTAGTGTTGACATAACTTTTGACTAATCTAATTTAAAAATAAGTATAAAAAATAGCTCAGCAGGATTAATGAGAATAGATAACAAAAGACATGGTAACTTATACCATGTCTTTTGTTTGATGGTGAGGGTAATTGCTAAAAAGTTGTTTAGTTAGGCGGTTGGCTGCTGCCAGTAAGCTTTGTCGCTTGTGGTACTAGTAAATTAATCAATTGCAATACTGCGATAATTAGAATAGTTATACTATCGTAGTAATATGCGGAATAACCACGGGCGAAGATGATAAAGGCTATGCCGCCTAAACTCATGATCATACCAATAATACTTCCTTTGCCGATACCTTTTTGGCAACTTCTGACTAGGAAATAGATAAGGATAGCGGCAAAAATAGCTATACCACAACACATCCATAAGGTGGGGGATAAGGATTGTTCCCAGCTATGATTAACAAAATTGATATAACGAACCGTGGTCATGCTATGTTTGAGCAGGTAGTCAAACACAAAAAGCCAGATGAAAAATAATATTTGGATTGTGGCAATTAAAATAAATAATACTTTTCTCATTTTGCTATAAGTCATCCTTTATCTGTATGGGTTATTGTTCGCGGGGATCCCCATACTGTACGGGATTGCTTTCATCTAATTGCCAGGCATACCAGCCGCCATCATACATAGTGACATCCCAGCCCTGGATGTAGCATAGCATCCACGGGATTGTTGCCCGCCAGCCGGTACCGCAGTAAAAGCTGATACGGTTTTCGGATGTCACATCCCATTCAGCTAACATTTCTTCTATTTCCGCAAAGCATTTATAAGTACCGTCTATATCAAAATAGGCATCAACATTGTGTCCCCAAACCGCTCCTGCTGGTTCGCCTTTTTTAGTGATATAGGAATATCCGCTGGTTTCTCCGATAAATTCCTCCCAGGAGCGGATGCTGACAAGGCGGAAATTAGGATCTTCTTGTTCCTCTAGTACTTCATTAGGCATGGAGAGGACATATTCTGGATGCAGCGGAGCAGTAGCGCCAAAACTGTCCACTGGGGTCGGTTCACACGGTTCTGTTTCTACTTCATATCCTAGTGCTTCCCAGGCAGGAAGTCCACCGTTCATCATCCGGACATCTTCTACACCTGCATACATCAAAGCCATCATGACCCTACCGCAGTAGGAACCGGCACTAAATGGATCGTAGAGTACGACGGTAGTATCATAAGTGATGCCGAATTTTTCTAAATTGGCCTGGATTTCTTCAGCAGGTAAAAAGTTATACATATATTCTTCAGTACGCTCATTTTCATAGTCAGCTATTTCTACATTATCAGTAGTGAAGAAATAAGCACCGGGAAGATGGCGTTCATCGTAAGCATCTGAGCTGATCCAAGAGCCTTCCATGACAATGAACTTGTCGTTATCATAGCCTTCTGGGTTATTGCCGGAGATGAGTTCGTGTACCCATTCCGGAGAGACAATCATTTCATAATGAGGAGCAGCTATCAGCGGATAATTCTCATCTGCAACCCAACCGGCAAAATCTTCAAAAACAAAAACCTTTTCATAACCAAGGGCCATGATTTGTTGGGCAAAGTCATTGGTGATAGCATTATCATTATGATATAGGACTAAGGTTTTATCAGTAGTGAGACCTTTTTCATTCATTAAATCAGCCAGTGTTGTATCAGCTTCTTCCAGATAGTTCAGCCAATTATAGGAAAACTGAACGGCATTTTCGATATGTCCGCCTCTGTCCATGCCTTCTTCTGGCCAACCCAGATACGGCTCATCTTGGCGCAAATCTACGATGGTATAAGTATCGATATTGCTTAATAAATCTTCTTTACTAATCGTTTGGATCTCATAACTTTCTGCGGGGGGAGTGTTTTCTTCCTGCTCAGTTTGGCCGCATGCGGTACATACGCAGGTTAGCCCAACCACGCTGCATATCAACAGTGATAACAAGGTTTTCTTTTTCATTGCGATTTATTCCTCCATTTAGTAAGTATTAGAAAACACTTCGTATTTTAACAAAACAGCTATATACGTACAAGCAAAATGGAATTTTTCAATAAATTATAAAGATTTATTTGTCAAAGCTATTGCGGTTAGTTGAATATTTTTTTATCTTCTGCCGTTCAACAGCTGCTGTGGTGGATTTGACTTTCTGTGCCTGGTGCAATATTATTAAAATTAGCCTTGGCATACTTGCTGTAATAATGGCAGTAAGTATTATCATGAAATGATCAATAATAATGCAATTTTCTATTGATGATCGAAACAATTTTACCTCGAGAGGAATTTAATGACTTTTAGCTTTCAGGTAGTGGCTGCGCCAATGGCGGGGATCAGCAACCGCGCTTATCGTGATATTGTTTGCTCGCAGGGGGCTGATTTGGCTTACGGCGAAATGGTCAGCGCGCAGGCTATTACCTATGGGAATAAGAAAACTTTAGAATTAATGGATATTGCGGACGAAGCTTCGCCGCGTTTAGTTCAGCTGTTTGGTTCTTCTCCTGAACATATGCGGTATGCCGCTACCGTGGCCCAAGAACTAGGCGCAGAATATCTGGATATCAATATGGGCTGCCCAGTACCGAAAGTGGTGCGCAATGGCGAGGGTTCCGCCTTGATGCGGGACCCGGAGCTGGCCGCCAGCCTAGTGACGGCAGCTGCTGCTTGCGGATTGCCGGTTTCCGTCAAGATGAGATCCGGCTGGGATGTAGCCCATCGCAATGCAGTAGAGTTTGCCCAAAGGATGGAGGCTGCCGGTGCTGCTTTTATTGCTATTCATGGGCGAACCAGAGAGCAGTTTTATACTGGACAAGCTGATTGGCAGATCATCGCCGCAGTCAAGCGGGCTGTGAATATACCCGTTATTGGCAATGGCGATATTTTTAACGCCGATGATGCGCTGCGGATGCTCGAACAGACGGGCTGCGACGGGGTAATGGTCGGCCGGGGTATGATGGGCAATCCCTGGATTTTTGCCGATATTAAAGCTGTGTTAGCTGGTCAAACGCCATCTGGACGCCCTGATACGGCAGCTGTCGTTGCAATGGCTTTAGCGAATTTGCATGAGCATATCCGCCGTACTACCGTGGCTGTTTGCCGCCGGGAAGGCAGCAGCGACATAGCGACGAAGCAGCTGGCAGAGCAGCTGGCAGTATGCTCGATGCGTAATCAGTTGGGCTGGTATCTTAAAGGAATGCGCCATGCCGCCGAGCTGCGCCGGCAGATTAATGTCCTATCGTCTTATCAGCAAATCGCCGAGCTGCTGCAGCGTTATGTGGCGGAAACAGCGGACGGCGAAAAGCCGTAGCGTTCGGCGGCAGCGGCGAGTTGGCGGAGAAAACGGATCTTTTTCCCCGGGAAACCGCCTTGGCTGACGACTAAAAGCGCTTCGGCTATTTCGATGGGAATCTCTCCTTGAATGGTATTGATCATCCGTGGTAAAATCAGTTCCCTAAGTGAAAAATCAGCCGGACGCTGCTCAACGATCATTCCATATTTATGGTATAGCAGGCTGCTGATAGCCGTCGCCTGTACGCCGTTGAGGCTGATCCGGTCGGTTTCTGTCATCAGCCTCATGACCGCCAGGAAGCCCGCCAGCCCGTTGCAGGAGATGCTGATATTTTCTTTGCGCCATTGGGGACGCTGCTGATCCAGCAGCTGCGGCAGCAGTGCAAGCGTTAGAACTTTTCCTTCAGCAACAAAGAAAGGCCAGCTGAGGCATGCTTTTTGCCGCAGCTGATGGTTGATGGCGATAAGGTCACATCTTTTATCGTCCAGCTGGGCGATTTTGCGCGCGCGTCCCCGACGCAGACAATAGGAGTCGATGATTATCCTTTCCGCTCCCAGCTGCCAGCAGGAGGCGATGTCGGGCCGTTTTTCCCGGCTGATATTGGCGATTTTCGGCAAGCAGATTCACTCCTTTACAGCCAGTGTTATCTGGAAGCATACCCTTGACAAAGAGCCGGAATAAGCATAAACTAATATAGTTATATGAGTAAGCAAAGCTGAAAGGTGGTACAACTATGGCGGACAATGAAATCCTCGTAACTTTAGAAGGCCTCAAGCAGATGGAAAAAGACTTGGAGTATCTCAAAACGGTACGCCGCAAAGAGGTCGCAGCCCGGATCAAGCAGGCGATTGAATTTGGCGATATCAGTGAAAACTCTGAGTATGAGGACGCTAAAAACGAGCAGGCCTTCATCGAAGGTGAAATCCTTAACTACGAAAAGAAATTGAAAAACGCCAGAGTGGTTGATTCCACAGACGTGAATGTTGATATCATTTCCGAATACGCTTATGTGATGGCCGTTAATGTTGAAACCAATGAAAAATTAGAATTTCAGATCGTCGGCTCGGTTGAAGCTAAGCCTTTTGAAGGGAAAATCTCCAATGAGAGCCCGATCGGCAAAGCTGTTTTGGGCCATACTATCGGCGATATTATCGAAGTCAATGTCCCGGCCGGACTGACTAAGCTGAAAATTGTCAGCATTTCCAAATAAGAGGCCGGCCGCCGCTAATCCATGATAAAACTAGAGCAGAGGAAATAACTATGGCAGAGATGGAACTCAATGAACAAATGCAGGTAAGAATCAATAAAATGAAAGAGCTGGAGGCAAAGGGGATTGATCCCTTTGGCCACCGCTTTGAGCGCACGCATACCTCCCAGCAGATCATCGATAATTTTGACCAGCTGGAAGGCAGCGAGGCCACTGTCGCCGGACGGGTGATGGCGATTCGCGGCCATGGCAAGGCCAGCTTTGTGGTTCTGGCGGATAAAGACGGCCAGATCCAGATCTATATCAAGCTGGACGAAGTCGGCGAGGAACAGTATGAGCTGTTCCGCCTGTGGGATATCGGCGATATTGTCGGCGTCCGCGGCGAGATCTTCCGTACTCATCGCGGCGAGATTTCGATTAAAGCCAAAGAATTAACTTTCCTGACTAAGGGACTGCGTCCCTTGCCGGAAAAATTTCACGGCTTGAAAGATGTGGAGCTGCGTTATCGCCAAAGATATGTCGATTTGATTGTCAATCCAGATGTGCGGCAGACCTTTATCGCCAGAAGTAAAATTATTCGGGCGATCCGTAATTGGCTGGACGAGCGCGGTTTTCTCGAAGTAGAGACTCCGGTGCTGCATAATATCGCTGGCGGCGCAGCGGCCAGACCGTTCATCACACATCATAATACGCTGGATATGGATCTGTATATGCGTATTGCTCTGGAACTCCATCTGAAAAGATTGATCGTCGGCGGGCTGGAAAAGGTCTATGAAATCGGCCGGGTGTTCCGCAATGAAGGTATTTCTATTAAACATAATCCCGAATTCACTTTGCTGGAGCTGTATGAAGCTTATAGCGATTATAACGGTATGATGGAGCTGACCGAAAACATGATCTCCGCCGTAGCGCGCGAGGTATTAGGCAGCGATACCGTCTCTTATCAGGGCACAGAGATCTGCCTGAAGGCGCCTTGGCGGCGCATCACCATGTTTGACGCTATCAAGGAATACGCCGGTTATGATTTCAATGAGATCGCTACCGATGAGGCGGCCCGCGCCGCAGCCAAGGAGGCCGGTTTGGAAGTCGCTGACGATGCCGACCGCGGCAATATCATCAATCTTTTCTTCGAGGAAAAAGTTGAGGACAAGCTGATCGAACCCACTTTTGTTTTGGATTATCCGATCGAGATCTCGCCGCTGGTCAAACGCAAGCACGATGATCCGCGCTTGGTCTACCGCTTTGAAGGCTATATTTTCGGCCGCGAGCTGTGCAATGCTTATTCCGAGCTCAACGATCCGATCGATCAGCGCGAGCGCTTTAATAAACAGATGGAGCTGCGCGCCAAGGGCGACGATGAGGCCAATGAGACGGATGAAGATTTCCTCCGCGCTCTTGAATACGGTATGCCGCCGACCGGCGGCCTGGGTATAGGTATCGACCGCCTGGTGATGTTCCTTACCGATGCAGCTTCGATCCGTGATGTGATCCTTTTCCCCACGATGAGACCAACTGACTGAAATTTAGGTCGAAAGATTTTATAATGTTTTATTCATCATTTCTATCGCCGGTCAAAACTATTTCGGCATAATCTTTCCGCCTCTGCACAAAATATTTTTTTATTTTTATTTGCCCCTTTCTTTTTCATATTCGTTGTGGTATAATAGAAGCACACATGGCAGGCTTTGCGCCCCATTTGTGATGGGTTTTTGGCCGCTATGCGCTGGTGACGCTGGCGGCCTTTTTATTTAGTCCTGCTTACTGTCAGGCTCTGGATAGCTGATGCCGGTGGCTAGATACTTGATGCAGGCTGCAGCCGCTATAATCTCCTAAAATCGGCTGCTTGACTTTTTCTATGATCTTTGCTAAGATGAATTGGCAGAGGCGGGCGGTAATCCCGCCCCTGCCTGCCGGTTTTATTTTCCGGCTTTCTTGCCAGCGTGTAGCTAATTTTGATATATCGTATCTCAAAATTAGTTTCGTCTACGGTTGTAACCGCCTCTACCAAGGATTTTTTATGTCCTTTCATGATGTCACCTCCCTTCTGCTGATCGCGTGTGGCGATCTGACGGTTACATGGTAGCATAGCGATTTTTCCCTTGCATAAGATCACCGCTTCTTGGCTAAATTAAGCCAGAGGCGGTGATCTTATTTTTGTAGCAGCGGCGTTCTTTATTATCAGCGGAATGCTGTTTTATCCGGTCACTATACAGGCTAGGGCAGCAGGGGGCGGAGTGCGTTTCTATTGGCTGCCGCACCTTTTTGGCTGCGAAGGGCGGCCGGTAGAGATAAAATTTAGCCTGCAGCAGAAAAAGCGGCGGAAAAAACGCCGGTGGCCAACGCTGCGCCTATTGCTGGATATACTAGGAGCGCTGCGTTTAGAGAGACTGTGGTTTTGGTGGCAGTGGGGCGCTTTTGTCCCTCGCGGGCTGCATGGAGAATGTATAATATCGGTCACCGCGTGCGATATTATTGGCAGGATTATCCGCCGGAAATGGCGGAAAAGATGGAGGAGATAACATGGCAGGTGAGCACCAAATAGAAGCGTTGATGGATACAGCGATGAAAAGCCTGCGCGAGCTGGTAGATGTCAATACCATTATCGGTGATATTATCGAAAGCAACGACGGGGTCACAGTGATCCCGGTATCGCGGGTTTGCTGCGGCTTTGTGGCCGGCGGCGGCGAAATCGGCCGCCATAAGGATACGCCGCCCTTTGCCGGCGGCAGCGGCGCAGGTATCAGCGTCCAGCCGGTGGGCTTTTTGGTCATTGCCAATGAGCAGGTGCGGCTGATCCCGGTTTGCGGCGCGACTCCGCTGGATAAAGCGATCGAAGCAGTGCCGATTATCGCCGAACAGTTGCAGAATATTATCGAGAAAAGACGCTGCGAGTAATCCCGCGCCTCAGATGCAGATCCGATGAAAATAATCCTCCCTCGGGAGGATTATTTTTTATCGATAGTGAAATAAATAGGGCAATGAACTTAGGAAGGGGAGCTAAGGTGAAAAAATTATTTATCGCTGTGTTGCTCGCTATTGGGATTATCGGCACGACCTCGGCCACGGCCTTGGCTTTGACTATTGATGCTTCTGCCTGCATTTTGATTGACGCCTCGACCGGCAGAGTGCTGTATGAGAATAATGCCCATCAATCGCTGCCGCCGGCCTCTACCACTAAGGTGTTGACCGCCTTGCTGGTTTTGGAGAGTATTGAAGATCTGTCTACTTCCGTTACCCTTCCCAATGATTTTGCGAATGTCGGCGAATCAGGTATTCAGCTGGAGCCGGGCGAGACGCAGGCAATAGAAGATTTGCTTTACGCATTGATGCTGCGCTCCGCTAATGACGCCGCCCAGGCGCTGGGGATTGCGGTCTCCGGTACTGAAGAGGCTTTCGTGGCCTATATGAATGATAAGATGACAGAAATGGGGCTGACCGACAGTACCTGGAAAAATCCCCATGGTCTTGACGCTGAGGGACATTTGACCAGCGCCTATGACTTGGCGATGATCACCCGGGAGGCGATGAAATATCCGATTTTCAATCAGATTATCGTCACTGAAATGTGGACGCTTCCTTGGGCCAGCAATGTTTATGACCGCACTATCCATAATCACAATCAGTTCCTGACCCTTTATGAGGGCGCCGACGGGGTTAAGACCGGCTATACCGATACTGCCGGCAATTGCCTGGTCGCTTCTGCTACCCGGAACGGGATGCGGCTGATCGGAGTGGTGCTTAACTGTCCGAACCAGACCCATTATGAGCAGATGGAGCTGTTGATGGACTATGGCTTTGAAACCTATAAGCCGCTGCAGCTGGCCTCCGCCGGAGACGTGATCGCCACTATCGATATCCGCGGAGGAGACAAGGGTTCGGTGAAGGCGGTCTTAAAGGACGATATTGTGATTTCTGTCCCCAGCAATTCTACCTATCAGCCGGTGCCTAAACTGGATCTGCCTTCTTCCCTGGAGGCGCCGCTGGACGCTAATGAGCCGATCGGTACTATTTCATACAGCGATGAGATGGGCAATACTGCGGAAATCCCAATTTATTTGCAGCAGGGCGTGGCGCGGTATACTTTTGGCGACGCACTGCGTAATGTTTGGCAGAGCTTTATCAGCGCTTTCTTCTAAAATAAGTCATGTTTCGCTTCACCGGTGCATAATGTGGTACTGGTGATGCGCAATGGTTAATTGGTTTTGGTTTGTATTAATGGCGGCAGGTATTATCTTTGCCGCCATTTCTGGTGAAATCAGCCCGCTAAACGATGCTATTTTTGCCGCTGCTAAAGATGCTCCTTTGCTGATTATCGAGTTATGCGGCATGATTTGCTTATGGACGGGACTGATGAAGATTGCCGAGAAATCCGGCCTAGTGCAGCTGTTGGGGCGGGCGCTTTCGCCGCTGATCCGGCGGCTGTTTCCCGATATTCCGCCCGGGCACCCGGCTTTCCCGGCGATTATCATGAATGTCGCGGCAAACCTGCTTGGCATCGGCAATGCCGCCACCCCCTTTGGCCTTAAGGCCATGGAGCATCTGCAAGCGCTTAACGGTCAAAAAGACCGTGCGACTCCGTCGATGGTTACCTTTTTGGTGCTCAATACTTCCTGCATTACGCTGATGCCGACGCTGGTAATCAGTATGCGGGTTTCCGCCGGTTCGCTCTCGCCGGCTGCGATCGTCGGCCCGACTATCCTGGCCTCGACGATCGGGCTATGCTTTGCTTTGCTGTTTGACCGGCTGATCCGTGTTTGGTACCGCCGGAGGTGAGAGATGGAGGCTCTGTCTTTATACGCCACTCCGGTATTAATGATCATTATCCTGCTCTCCGGTATTATCGCCCGCCTGCCGCTCTATGAGCTGTTTGTCGAAGGAGCGATGGAAGGGCTGCAGATGTGCGTGAAAATTTTGCCTTATGTGCTGGGTATGCTGGTGGCGATTGCTGTTTTCCGCAGTTCCGGGGCGCTGGAGGCTCTTTCCGTTGTTTTGGCTCCGGTTTGCCGGCTGCTGAATATACCGGCGGAGGTGCTGCCGCTGGCGATTATGCGGCCGCTTTCAGGCAGCGGTGCTTTAGGCATTACCGCAGATATTATCGAGACCTCTGGTCCGGATTCGCATGCCGGATTGCTGGCCTCGGTGATGCAGGGCAGCACTGATACTACGATGTATATTTTAGCGGTTTACTTCGGCGCGGTAGGGATAAAAAAATATTTATACGCCCCTGCCGTGGGCTTGACTGCAGATATGATCAGCTTCATCAGCGCAGCTATCATCTGCAATATCTTTTTTGCCTGATCGATTGCGCAAAAATGTGAACTATGCTACTATTGAATATATTATCCGAAAAATACGGCGCTATTATTGCGCAAGCGTTTAACTGAGGTTAATGATGAAGATTATGCATTTCGCCGGCGGCGGCGATATTGGCGGCGCGAAAACGCATATACTTTCCTTGGGCCAGGAGCTGATGGCGCATAATCAGTTCCGTCTGGTCAGCTTCCGCCAAAGCTCCTTCTCGGAAGAAGCCAAAGAGAAGGGATTGGAGGTAGTAGAGGTGGCCAGCGCTTGGAACTTTGCCGCTTGTCTGCGTGTAGCGCTGCGCGCTGTTGATGAATTTCAGCCGGATATTATCCATTGCCATGGGGCTAAAGCTAATCTGATGGGCGTGCTGGTGAAAAAATTACGCCATATCCCGGTATGCACCACCGTACACTCCGACCCCCGGCGCGATTATATGGGGATGCCGCTGAAGCAGCTGGTGTTCGGCTCAATTAATGCCCGCGCGCTGAAAAAAATGGATTTTTATATGGCTGTAGCAGGCGAGATGGAACAGCGTCTAATTAAGATGGGCATGGATCCGCAGCGGATATTTGTCATCCATAACGGGCTTGATTTTACAGCGGCAAGGGACAAGTTTAGAGCTAAAGCTCCTGATGGGGAGATTGTCGTCGGCATCGCCGCCCGGCTGACGCCGATTAAAAATATCCCGCTGCTTCTGCATGCTTTTGCTGCAGCATTAGCGCGCAATCCGCGCCTGCGGCTGAAAATCGCCGGCAGCGGCGAGGATGAGGAACAGCTGAAGCTTTTGGCTAAGAAGCTGCATATTGATCAGCAGACTGAGTTTGTCGGCTGGATCAGCGATATGAAAGCTTTTTTCCGCGATGTAGATATCAATGTGCTGTCCTCTTTATCAGAGACTTTTCCTTATTCCTTGCTGGAAGGAGCTTATGAGCATTGCGCTGCTATCGCCAGTAATGTCGGCGGTATTCCGGACCTGATTCAGGATGGCGTTAGCGGACTGTTGTTTGCTTCCAACGATGAACAGGCTTTGGCCGAGGATATTTACCGGCTCTCCATTGACGAGGAGCTGCGCCGTACTTTGGCGGACAACCTCTTTGAGCGCGCCCGGCAGGAATTTTCTCTGGCCAATATGTGCCGGGTGCAGGAACACGCCTATGATTTGATGCTGGAGCGCAGCCATCATCAGCGGCAGCGCTGGGGCGCCGTGATTTGCGGCGCTTATGGGCGCGGTAATTCTGGCGATGAGGCGATCTTGCAGGCGATAGTCGCGCAGATGCGGCAAATCGACGCCAATATGCCGCTGACTGTTTTGAGCCGGGATAAAATGGATACCCGCTGCAAAAATAAGACCAATGCGATTTATATTTTTAATATCTATTCGTTCTTGAAACATTTGCGTCATTCGCAGATTTTTATCAATGGCGGCGGCTCTCTGATCCAGGACGTCACATCTTCCCGTTCGCTATATTTTTATTTGTTCACGCTTTGGGCGGCGCGTTTATGCGGCTGCCGGGTGATTATGTACGGCTGCGGTATCGGTCCGGTTAAAAAAGGACTGAATCAGCGTCTGGCCGCGGCTGTTCTCAACAAAAATGTCGAGATCATCACCCTGCGCGATAGCAATTCATTAGCAGCCTTGGAAGAAATGCGGGTCACAGCGCCGCGGGTGATGCTCTCGGCAGATCCGACCGTTACTTTGCATAAGGCTCCGCCGGAAATTGTGCGCGAAGCTTTTGTCCGTGAGCAGATCCCGCCAGATGTGCCGAAAATCGGTTTCTGCCTGCGCCCCTGGCCGGGATTTAGAAATCTGGAAGAAATCGCGGCGGCGGCTGACTACGCCTACCGCCAATATGGACTCACGCCGTTGTTTATCCCCATCGAATGGCCGAAGGATATTGAGATTGCCCATCGGGTAGCAGACTTGATGCACGCGCCGTATTATATTTTCCAGGAAAGGCATGAAGTGGATGAGCTGATTGGTATGCTGGGCGAGCTTAAACTGGTAGTGGGGATGCGGCTCCATTCCTTGATTTTTGCTACCTCCTGCGGCACGCCGGTCATCGGCATCTCTTATGATATCAAGGTGGATAGCTTTATCCGTGATCTAGGCTCACTTGACTGTATCCCGCTGCGGCAGCTTAATTTCGCGGAGCTGAAGCGCCAGATTGACCAGATTGCCGCCAGCGGTTTTGCCCGGGCTGATGCGGCTGCGGCTAAGCTGCGTCTTAATGAGGAGATTAACATCGCCTCGGCACGGGAATTACTGGAGCTGCCGGCCGAGGCTTAGGCCGGTTCATCTCGCCTCAAAATTGTCGTTATTAAGAATCATGCTTTAACGGAGTTGTTATGGAACAAATCATCTGTCTTTCTACTTCCAACTATCATCCTTATCCCACCCGTAAGCAAAATGTGATGAACCGTCTCAGCGACGCCCAGATCATCTATTTCGATCCGCCGGTTACTTATCTTGCGCCGCTCAAGGACCGCTCGCTGCGCCCGCGGTTGAGCCGGTTTCGGCAGCCGGGAGAGCAGGTAAAAGATAATCTCACCGTCTATGCCTTGCCGCCGGTATGGCCCCTGGGCAATAAATATCGCTGGATCAACCGGCGCAATCAAAAGAAATTAGCGCGCTATATCCGCAAAAGAGCCGCGGAACATGGATTTAACCGGCCGCATTTATGGTGCTATTCACCGACTTCAGCCGATATTTTGCCCCATGTGGAACATCAAGGCTTGGTGTATGACTGTGTCGACCGGCACAGCGCCTATAGCGGACTGCTTAATCCCCAAGTGGTCGATGCCATGGAACGCGATCTGGCCTCGGCCGCAGATATGGTTTTTTGTACAGCAGGGGGACTTTATGAAACTTTGAGCCGCTATAATCAACGCACGGTGCTGATTCCCAATGGCGTTGATTATCCGCTGTTTTCCCAGACGGCGCAGGTGCCGCACATTCCGGATCCGCAGCGGCCGGTTTTTGGCTTTGTCGGTATGCTGCAGGACTGCATCGCCTATGACTGGCTGCTGAAACTGGCCGAGGCTTTCCCGCAGGGTGAAATCCGCCTGATTGGGAGGGTGATGCCGGGAGTTGACATCAGCGCTTTGAAGCAGCGGGAGAATATCCGTCTGTTAGGTCTGATGCCGCAGCGTCAGCTGCCCGAGGAGATAGGGCAGTTTGATGTCTGCCTTAATCTGTTTGCCCCAGGCCGGCTGTCTCGGGATGTCAGCCCGCTGAAATTTTATGAATATCTGGCGACCGGCAAGCCGATCGTCAGCACTCCTGAGCCGCTGCAGGTAGCGGATTATGCGGATATCATCTATATCGCGGATAACCCGGAGCAGTTTATCTCCCAATGCCGTTTGGCGCTGGCGGAGAAGGATCCGGCACTGGTCAAGGCCCGTATGGCGGCAGGGGAGGCTGCGTCCTGGGATAATCGGGTGCGCCAAATGGAAGCATGTTTGCGGCAAAACGGCATATTCGCCGCTAACGCCGCGCAGCAATAACTGATTGCGATCAAATATCGAGGAGGAACAAAATGAAGATTATTAATGAAAAAGGCAAGCTGTTCGGCATCATTAATATTGTCGACTTGGTTATTCTAGTCGCAGTAGTCGTTGTGGTCGGGGCCATCGTCTGGCAGGTTTTCGGCGATCGGGTAAGCGATGCCGTCTCCCAGCAGGAAGAGGTTACCCTGGTGGTTGCAATCCCCGACTGCCCGCCGGATCTGGTTGAGGAAGCGATGCGTCAGGATCTGGTCGGTAAGCAGCTGGTGATGAGCAGCAGCTATGTCGATGCCTATATCACCGATGTTTGGGCAGAGGCCTATAGCGAAGATGTCACCTCCGCAGACGGATCGCTGGTATCTGCCACTTCTCCTACTGCTCAGACTATTTATGTTGAAATCGTGGGTCAGGTGGCGGCCAATAGCGCGACGCCGAAAATCGGCTCTCAGGAGTTGCGTGCCGGACGCAGCTTTATCGTCAAAACGCAGACTTTCGAGAGCACAGGCACCATTTATTATATGCAAATCGGCGATGAAGTTCAGTAGGTGATTTAGATGAGTGAACTAGTTCGCAATAGTTTGATTTGCCGCTGGGCGGCTCGGGCGGCGCATACTGTTCATCACTGGTGGGAGCAGGGGCTGATCGCCCGTACTATTGCCGGCGTGCGCCGGAGCTATCGGCAATCGGTGAGCAGGCGCCTTTGGGAAGGCTGGGGCGATAGCTGTAACCGCGTTGAGACGAGCGCCTATGCCAGGATCATGCATTGGCTACGGCGCTGCTGCGAACGACTTGGCGATTGTCTGCGGCAGAGCTTGTTCTACCGCCTGATGCTTGCAATCAGCCGCGGTTATCAGCGGCTCAGCCGCCATAGCCGAATCTTGGGGCTGATCAACCGCCTGTCGCTGCGCCAATGGATTCTGGTAGCCTTTGCCCTCTATCTGCCGATCAATTACCTTTTGAAGTCAGTGGTTTCGATGCCGGTGCTCTCTGCCGGCTGGGAAGAGGCGTTTATCATTTTTGCCGCGCTGCTGATTATTTGGCGGCGGGCATTGCGCCAGACTGATGCGCTCAATCGTGAAACTGCGCTGGACGCCTGGATTATTCTCTTTATGGCGATAGGCTTTTTGCTGATGTCGATCATTGATCCTTATCCAGCAATCGCTTTTGAGGGCTACCGGGCGGTTGTAGAATATATGGTATGGTTCTTCCTTATCATTAGGCTGATTGAGACTGAGCAGGATATGAAAGTCCTCTACGGGGCGCTGTTGCTGTTGACTGCTTGTTTGGCGCTGCACGGCATTTATCAGTATGCGGTCGCTGTCGAAATCCCTTCCTCCTGGGTCAATCAGACAGAAATGGGCGTGCGTACCAGGGTGTTTTCTCTATGCGGCAGCCCCAATATCTTGGGTTCGCTGATGGTAATGACCGCACCGCTATGGGCTGGACTGGTCTATTTCTGCCGCAGTACCAAGGCTAAGCTTTTTGCTTTATTGATGACCATTTGCTGCTGCCTGACGCTGCTGTTCACTTTTTCCCGCGGCGCTTGGATCGGCATTGTGGTGGCGGTGGTGATTTTCGCCTTGTTTATCGATAAGCGTTTGCTGGCGCTGCTGGGCGTGGCGGTTGCGGCGGTGCTGGCCTTTGTGCCTTCGATCACCAATCGCCTGACTTATTTGTTCACTGCTGATTATATTGAAGCTTCATCGACTGGCGGCCGCGCTATCCGTTGGGTGATCGGCCAGGAATTACTCAATGAGGGGAATCCCTGGCTTGGTTTTGGTCTGGGTCGCTTTGGCGGTGCGGTAGCGATGAACAATCAGGTGCTGGACACTACGGAAGAATTTAGTTATTTCTATATGGATAACTATTTCATGAAAACTCTGGTGGAAATGGGCTATCTAGGCATTATCTTTTACGCCTTGCTACTGCTCGCACTGATCGTGCTGGGAGTTAAGGCCATTCAGCGCAGTGATTGCAATTTTTCTCAGCTGCCCGGCGATCCGCTGCAGCGTGCGGTGGGCAATTACCGGGTGCTGACCGCGGCTATTTTTGCCGGTCTATGCGGCGTGCTGGCGCATTGCTTCTTTGAAAATATCTTTGAAGAAACTTATATGGAGGCTTATTTCTGGGGGCTGGCTGGCTTGATGATGTATTTGGGCTTCTTCCGCCGCCGGTGCGATCATATTAAAGAACCGCCTTGTTAACAAGGCGGTTCTTTTTATCTGTGTTGTGGTGATAGGGCTGGTTATCTATCCCCTAGCAGATGATAACTGAAACCGGCATTCTCGGCGGCCTCTCTGCTGAAGAAATTTCTGGTATCGAGCAGCTGCGGCGTACGCATTGCCTGGGCGATACGGGGCAGGTCAAGATCACGGTAGCAGTCGTGATTAACTCCCAGCACCAGCAGATCGCTGCCGGATGCCGCCAGGCAGGGATCGCCTTCATAGCCTTTGGCGAAAGGGTCTTGTGCGGCTACTGCGATGCCAGCTCTCTCCAATAGATCGATCAGGGTGAGTATCGGGCTCTCGCGCATATCGTCAACATTGGGTTTATAGGTAACGCCAAGAATAGTGACCTGGGGCTTGTCCTGATCTTGCGTCAGACGGATGATTTTTTGCGCTACTAGAGACGGCATCTGATCATTTATTAGCCTTGCCTGATGGATGAGTTTGGCTATATCCGGCTGCTTCTCTACGATGAACCAGGGATCTACAGCGATGCAGTGACCGCCCACGCCGGGGCCTGGCTGATGAATATTGACCCGGGGATGATTATTGCACAGGCTGATCGCTTCCCAGACATTGATGCCGCTTTGTTCGCAGATCAGCGCTAATTCATTGGCATAGGCGATATTGATATCGCGGAAAGTATTTTCTGCCAGCTTGCATAGTTCCGCGGTGCGGGCGTTGGTTTGATAAATTTCGCCTTCCACAAAACAGCGGTAGAGGTCGGCGATTTTTTGGGCAGACTCGGCATTGATGCCGCCGGCAATGCGGCTGTTATGTACCAATTCCTAGAGAATCTTGCCGGGAATAACTCGCTCGGGGGAGTGACCGACAAAGAGTTCGCTGCCGATCTGCAGCCCGGAGGCGGCGATGATGGGGCAGATCAGTTCGTCGACAGTGCCGACCGGAGAGGTAGATTCCAGAATCACCAAATTACCCTTGCGCAGATAAGGGGTGATTTCTCTGGCGGCGGCTTCGACAAAGCGCATATCCGCTTTTTTCTCCTCGGTGATGGGGGTGGGGACGGCGATGATAAAAGCATCAGCCTCTTCGGGAGTCAGTGCCCCGCGCAGAGTACCTGCCGACACCGCTGCCTTGACAAAATCTGCTAGCCGGTCCTCTTCGATGATGATCTCGCCCTGATTGAGCGCAGAGACGATTTGTTCATTTTTATCTACGCCGACTACATCATGCCCTTTTGAGGCAAACATAGCCGCAGTGGGCAGGCCGATATAACCCAGCCCGATCACACAGATTTTCATTGCTACCTCCAGATTAAACCGCTTGATAACTGTTGTGAAATCAGCAGATATATAGTATCATAATAACAGATCAGTGTAAAGTTGTCGGAAGCTTGAAAGGAGGAGAAAATGAAGAAACATCTTATGTGGCGTATCTTTATTGCCGTGCTGCTTGCCGGTTGCATTACCGCGCTTTTTGGCTGTGCTGCCCAACAGCCAGGAAGTGATGTGACAGTGGGAGATAATGAGTTTAGACTTTCATCCTTGCCGGAACTAGAGCCTTTCGAGCCTTTTACGGACATCTCTTCGCGGTATTATGAGGAATATACCGACCGCCTGATCCCCTCTGATGATTATGGCCGGCTCTATTATTATCCCGGACAAGTCCTGTATAGCGATTGGATGAATGAGATCCGTTACGGATTATGCGATGCCGAGGGGCGCATCGTCATGGACCCGGTCTGCACTTATATTACGATTCCGGAGTATGAGGGCGCCGAGATCATGCAGATGAGCTATCACCCGACAGATATTACCGAAGAGGATATGAGCAATTATGATACCCTTTCTAATATCGCTTATGCCGCTCTCGACGGCTCATGGGTGGTCGATGATTGTCAGGGATATCTGCAATACGCAGATGAAGAAATTTTTATCATCAATGGCGTCGATTATGATGATACGTATTCTTATGCCACCAATTATGTTTATCGCATGAGCGACGGCACACTGCGGACGCAGTTCCCCCACAGCTGGCTGATTGATGTTTGTGCAGACGGCGTCTTGCTGCTTAAGGATCAGCGTGCCGACGGCAGCTATGGCTACCGTATCGCCGACTATGACGGCAACACCCTTGCGGATCTTGATTTTAGTGATGTCTCGTCCAGCGGCGGATATTTGCTGGCTGCCGATGACAGCGGACTTTGGGGCTTGGCTGATCTGGAGGGGAATTATTTGCTGGAGCCGCAATACGCCAAGCTGACTTCTACCAGCTGGGATGAGGATCATGCCGGTTATTTCCTTGCCCAGACCGCGGATATGTCCGCAATTCTGCTAATTGACGCCTCTGGAAATGTAATCTGGGAGATCGCTGGAGATGCCGATATCCGTTCGCTTAACGATGACGCTTATCCGCAGCTGTATCAAGTAAGCGACTGGTCGCAGCAAAGCTATTATTTGATTGATATCGAGACCGGCGAACGAGGCCCTGCGCTGACGAATTTTATCACTTATATTGGTAACGGCTGGTATACATCATCCGCCTATCAGCAGTCGCTGCAAATATACCGCTGGGGTGATAGTGAGCCTTGGCTGGAATTTGATGATGATAATTATGTAAACGCCTGGATGGAATTGCTGACGGGCACTGAAGATATCGCTGCAATCCAGATGGCGGCGGAAACCAGCGACGGCAGCTATGTTAATTATACGCTCTTGTACGATCTTTCGGAGAAAAAAGAGATCGCCCAGATCGACGGCGTCTACTACAACTATTTGGATTTCGGCAAGGGATATGTTTTTTCTGATCCCAGAACCGGAGTTTATAACATCTATGATGACGAAGGACAGCTGCTGAAAAAAACTAATTTTAATATGCTGACTAAGATCGACGACGATCACTATGTGGTGACCAACAGCATTTACGGAGGCATTATCGACAGCGACGGCGAATGGCTGATTAGGATCAATATTAATACTTTGGATTAAAGATCACTATAGTTAAAGATCAGTATAAATGGTGACAGGAAAGGAGCATGGATGATGAAAAAAATTATTTTTATCGCAATCGCTATTTTGGCCGTTGTTTTGGTCGGCGCTGGCTGCCAATCCGACAATGACAGCCAGCCGGTAGAGGGCAGCTTCACTTTTACGGAGGATAATTATCCGCGTATGGGCGGCTCGCTGGCAGTGTTGCCCTTGGGCGAGGCGATCACCGCCTCCGCCTTGTCGATCAGCAGGGAGGAGACCGCTGATTATATCCTGTTTGAAAATTCTACAACTTGGAACTATAATCAGCTGGTAGAGGGCAATTTCGATATTTTGCTCGCTTATGAGCCGTCACAGGAAGCGATCGATTATGCGGAAGCGCATGGTTTTGCTTGGGAGATGACGCCGATCGGCCGCGACGCTCTGGTATTTATCGCCAATGCCAGCAATCAGGTCGATAGTCTGACCACGCAGCAGATCACCGATATTTATACCGGCAAGATCACTAATTGGTCGGAAGTCGGCGGCGCCGACAGCGAGATCATCGCTTATCAGCGTAACCGCGACAGCGGCAGCCAGACTCTGTTTGATCTATTTTTCCCGTTAGGCGATCAGTTGATCGACCCTCCGGAAGAGCTGATCGTGGATTCGATGATCGGCCTGCTGGAGGCAATTGCGGATTATGACAATTCCGAGAACGCTCTGGGCTATACCGTGTATTATTACTTGACTAATATGGAAACGGATAAGTTTTCCCGCAGCAAGATCCTTGCTATTGATGGCGTAGAGGCCAGCAATGAGACCATTGCCGCCGGGGACTATCCCTATGTTAATGATTTTTATGTAGTGATCCCGGCCGATCTCCCCGAGGATGATCCGGCTCGGATCCTCTATAACTGGATTTGCTCCGATCAAGTCAAGGAGCTGGGCGAGCGGGAGAATTATGTTATGCTCGACACCAACGCTGCAGAATAGCTAAGCGTATGGAACACGAGGAGAAGCATTATTCGGTATTGATCGACGGTTTTACTGCCGCCGGAGCCGGGGTAGCTCATGTGGATGGTCTGGCGGTGTTCGTCCCTGGCGTTCTGCCGGGGGAGCGCGCTGTTATCCGTATCAGCCAGCGGCGGAAGAATTTTGCCATAGGGGAGCTCCTGAAGGTGCAGGATCCTTCCGCCGCTCGTACGGCTCCGCTATGCACGGTCTATCAGCACTGCGGCGGTTGCTTGTTGCAGCATGCCGGTTATCCGGAGCAGCTGCGGCTGAAGCGTCAGTTGGTCGTCGATGCTCTGCGGCGGATCGGCGCTTTTGCGGAAGCTCCGGTCGCCGAGGTGTTGCCCTCCAGCGATGTTTTGGCTTACCGCAATCGTATTAGCTATCATGTTCAAGCGGATGGCGATGCCCTTCGTTTAGGCTTTTATGCAACCAGGAGCAAGGATTTTATCGCTGCTCCTGGTTGTCTTTTGCCGCAGCGGCCGCTTGCAGAGGCAGCGCAGCGTCTGCCGGAAGTATTGAAGGCATATCCTGATTGCCGCGCCGATCTCCGGGAGCTGGTGCTGCGCTGCAATAGCGCAGGCGAACTGTTGCTGACTTTGGTGACGAGGCAGCCATTGTCCAGCGCTCGGGATCTTGTTCCCCGGCTGGTTGCCGTACTGCCGCAGCTGCGCTCGCTTTGGGAATGCAGCGGCAAGCCGGTATACGGCATTTACGGAGGCCAATGGCGCCGTTTGTTTGGCGATGAATTTTTTCCTGAGCATTTATGCGGCCTGCAGCTGCAGCTTTCTCCGGCCACCTTTATCCAAGTCAATTCTAGCCAGACGGAGGTTTTATATCGGCAGGTAGCTCAGATGGCCGAACTCAGCGGACGGGAGACGGTTTGGGATCTTTATTCCGGCGCTGGAACGATCG
>CALXQC010000089.1 GCA_944390435.1 uncultured Clostridia bacterium | reverse complement strand
GATTGACGCTGGAGCCCTCGCCGTTCATCTCCACCACGAAATCGGTCTTGGCTTCCTGCTCATCGTCGGTGAGGATACGCTCGCGGATAATCAGCCGCGCGCCTTTGCCCACCACAGCGGAGGTTTGACGCAGGGTGCGGTCGACGCCGCCCAGCTGCAGCGAATCCATCTCCAGCTCGGCATTCTCGCCCAGGGTGATCTCTGTGACCGGGTCGATAGAGCGGATACCGGTACCATTGCCTTTTCCCACATGCTTTTCTTCATATAGTACATGGGCGTTCTTCTCCAGGAAAAAGCGGTGAATACCATTATGGCGGGCCGGCTCGCCAGTAGAGACATGGACGCCGCAGCCGGCGATAATCCGCACATCAGCTCCCTCGCCGACATAAAAATCATTATAGACGACATCGTCGACATTGCCGTGCGTGACGCAGGCCGGGATCGAGACCCGCTCGTCCTTGGTGCCGGGCAGGATGCGGATCACCAGCCCGGGGGCGTCTTCCTTGTTTTCGATCTTGATATGCTCGGTAGACTGTCTGCCGACGCAGCAGCCGTCCTCGCGGATATTGTAGGCGAACTGATAATCGCCGCCGTTATAATCAGAAACCTCTTTTAAGATTTCTTTCGTGATCTCATTCATGCTTGCTCTCCTCCAAAATAAACCACTTTCATCGGACACTGAGGGCTGCCCGGCTCATGGCCCAGCAGCAGCGGCAAAACCTGCTCGCCCGGGCCCTGCATCGAGATCTGACCGTCGGCGATCACCACGATGCGGTCGGCGATCGACATGATCCGTTCCTGATGCGAGATGATGATCATCGAGCCGTTGAGCGACTGCTGCATCTCCTGAAAGACGTCGATCAGATTATTGAAGCTCCACAGATCGATGCCGGCTTCCGGCTCGTCGAAGATGGTCAGGCGGGTATGGCGCGCCAGCACCGTCGCCAGCTCGATACGCTTGATCTCGCCGCCGGACAAGGTGGCGTTGACCTCGCGGTCGATATACTCCTTGGCGCATAGGCCGACGCGAATCAGATAATTGCAGGCCTCCTGCTCGGAAAGCGTCCGACCGGCTGCCAGCTCCAGCAGATCAGCCACGGTCAGCCCTTTGAAACGCACCGGCTGCTGGAAAGCATAGCTGATGCCCAGCTTGGCGCGCTCGGTAATATCCAGCCCGGTAATATCCTGCCCGTCGAGCAGAATCTGGCCGAAATCCGGCTGCTCCAGACCGGCGATCAGCTTGGCCATAGTGGTCTTGCCGCCGCCGTTCGGACCGGTGATAACGACTAATTGATGATCGGGGATCTCCAGATCGATCCCGCGGATAACCCGGCCGCCGCCCGGAGCGGTCCAGGTTAATTGCTTTAAGGTCAGCATAAACGGTACCTCTCTTCCAGCCTCAATAATAATCTTTAATAATCTTTAATAATCTTTGACAAATGCCCGCCGCCAAGCAGGCCAACAGTTCTAGAATAATCAACGGATTGTGATTCCACCTGAGATTATACCGCATAATCGGACAAGTGGGAAGAGGTTTGCATAAAAAAATAGTATTTTACTATGGTTTCGCAAAATCCTTGGCTTCATCAGGCCGGGGAGATTGACACGCTGCCGCTGTCAGCGGTATATTATTGGCATCTGTAATATGCATCAAGGAGGCGGATCTTATGACTATAACCCATATAGAAAACGAGAAACTCAGTATGCAGATATACCACGCCTGCCAAAGCGCCGGGTATGACGACTGCGGCATTATCTCCTTTGAAGATATGAACGAATATATCTTGCGTACCAAAGAGCGTATTCATAAAATTCCCGACAGTTCCGCCCTATATCAATATGCCCTGCATAATCTTGAACAGCTCCAAACACAATTTCCCTGGGCTCGCTCTATTATCATCTGCCTTTCCTGGCTGGGCAAATATCGTTATCCGCCAAAAATTACCGGTATGTACGCCAAAGGTTTTTTTATCTCCCGGGACAGCGATAAAAACGGGCCGGAGTATCAACAAAAGCTACAGCTTGGCCGATGGTTCGATAAGAACCATATTCAATGGACCGGTGCGATCAAAGACCGCCGAGCTAATATCTGGGGATTGCGCCAAGCAGCACAGGCGGCTGGTATCGGCATCATCCGCCGCAACAATTTTCTTTATAATGAATACGGCTCCTGGGTAGAGTTAGACGGCTTTTTGATCGACCAGAACTGCCGTCTCTATCATGACAAGCATTTCCAGCCTTGTCCGCCCAACTGCACCTGCTGCCAGCAAGCCTGTCCCACGGCGGCGCTGAGCGCGCCATATACGCTTAATCCGGCGCGCTGCATCTCTACGATCACCACTTTCGCCAAAGGAGTTGTGCCCAAAGAGCTGGATGAACAGCAAATAGGCGTATGGATGGTAGGCTGCGACGCCTGCCAGGACGCCTGCCCGTTCAATCGCCGCCATGACTGGTCGCAAGGCCGTGATTTTCCCGGGCTGGAGGACCTGATCGATTTCATGCAGCCAGAAAACATCCTGTCCGCCAATGAAGAGGAATTAGCGCGGCGAATCTGCCCGCTAACTGCTGATCATATCCTTCCCGAGGATGCAGCAACGCTCAAGATCAATGCCCAAAGGGTACTGCGCAACCAAAAAGCCAAGGCTGATCGGCGGCAGGATTAATCTGCCGGACGGCCAGCCGGCTCTTGACGGCAGGGCAGTTTTTTGTTAGACTAGGGCGGAACTATTTCTTCTAAAACGAGTTATTCTACCGGCGGTATAGCCCGCGAGCGCAAGCTAATTCGGTTGGAACCCGAAGCCGACAGTACGGTCTGGATGAGAGAAGAAAGCCATGTTTCAACGGTGCTTTCTTTTCCCCTAACCATCAAAGACAAGAAGGCATCGTATGATGCCTTCTTTTTAATATCTTTTTAGCATACTGCTGGGAGGTTGGGATGAAGAACAACGCAAATCAGATTAGAACCACCGGTATTACCGCCATTATGCTGATCAGCAGCCTAACGGTAATGGTCGGGACCGCTATCACTCCTGCACTGCCGGAGCTGGGACGCATTTACCAATTAGGCAATTATGCCTCATGGCTAGTAACAGCCCCTGCCCTGGGAGTAGTAGCGACTACCGTCCTGGTCGGTAAACTGATCGATAAAATCGGCCCTTACAAAATAGCCTTTATCGGCCTATTGTGCTATGGCGGCTTCGGTATTGCCGGCGCTTATATGCCCAATGCAATAACTATTTTTATCGACCGCCTGCTACTGGGCGCTGCCACAGCTGCGGTTATGAATGCCAGCGTAGCCTT
>CALXQC010000088.1 GCA_944390435.1 uncultured Clostridia bacterium | reverse complement strand
ATACGATTGTAACAGATAATATCAGGTAATGCAACTTTTACCTAAATAAAAAGAGACAGCTGAAGATGTCTCTTTTTATTTGGCATATACTCAACTAGTTCTATTTGACGACTATATTGACTAGATTGCGCGGAATAGCGATCACTTTGACGATCTGCTTGCCTTCAGTCCATTCGCTGATCTTTTCATGTTGCTGAGCCATGGCCGCCATTTCTTCTTTACTCATATTGGCATCAATATCGACTCTGGCTTTGATTTTGCCGTTGACCTGGATAACTATTTGTACTGTATCCAGAGATAGGGCTTTTTCGTCATATTGCGGCCATTGCTGTTGATGGATGCTATCTTGATGTCCGAAATCGTGCCAGACTTCTTCCGCAATATGCGGGGCAAAGGGCGCGATCAGCAGCATCAAGAGTTCTGCCGCTTCTCCTGCTACCGCTCCCTTGCATTGCGGTCGCTCTAAATATTCGTTAAGGGCGTTTACGGCCTCCATGATTGCCGAAATAGCGGTATTGAACTGGAAACGAGTGGAAATATCTTCGGTAACTCTTTTGACTGAGCCATGAATAGCGCGGCGCAGTTTTTTGTCATCTTCATTTAGATCAGCTGGAAGCGCGTCGTGGATGCCGCTTAATTCGTTTACACTGACAAAAGTACGCCAGAGCCTGCTCAAAAAGCGTGAGCAGCCTTCTACTGCAGTATCGTTCCACTCCAGGTCACGCTCCGGAGGCGCGGCGAAGAGGATAAACAGGCGGGCGGTATCTGCACCGTACTTATTGATGATATCTTCGGGGCTGACAACATTGCCTTTGGATTTACTCATTTTGGAACCGTCTTTGAGCACCATACCCTGGGTGAGCAAATTGGTGAACGGTTCATCGACCGAGCATAGACCCATATCGTGAAATACTTTAGTAAAGAAACGGGCGTACATCAGATGGAGGATAGCATGCTCAACGCCGCCGATATATTGATCTACCGGCATCCAGAAATCGACTAAATCCTTGTTAAAGGCTTCGTTTTGGTTATGCGCATCGCAGTAACGCATAAAATACCAGCTGGAGCAGACGAAAGTGTCCATAGTATCCATCTCGCGCACCGCTGGTCCGCCGCATTTGGGGCAAATGGTATCGCGGAAGGTCGGGCTGGTTTTCAATGGGGATTCGCCAGTTGGTTTGAACTCAACGTCTGTCGGCAGCAGTACCGGCAGCTGATCCTTTGGCACGGCCTGAGCGCCGCATTTTTCGCAATAGACAATCGGTATCGGCGCTCCCCAATAACGCTGGCGGGAAATCAGCCAGTCACGGAGACGGTAATTAACGACCCGTTCGCCGATGCCATGTTCTTCCATGTATTCGGCGATCTTGGTTTTAGCTTCCGTGACGCTTAGGCCGTTGAATTGGCCGCTGTTCACCAGTACCCCTTCGTAGCTTTCGAAGGCCTCGGTCAGATCAGAGCCGTCCCAGTCTTGAGGAGCGACGACCCTAATAATTTTATGACCATACTTTTGGACAAAATCAAAGTCGCGCTGGTCATGAGCTGGCACACCCATCACGGCGCCGGTGCCGTACTCATAGAGAACATAGTTAGTGATCCAGATCGGCACTTCTTCATTGGTCATCGGGTTGATGGCATAGGCGCCGATAAACATGCCTTCTTTCTCCAGATCGGAGCTGGTGCGGTCAATATTGCTCAGCTTAGCTACCCGGCTGATAAACTCCTTGACGGGCTGCTCATATTCTGTTCCGGCGATCAGTTTTTGCACCATGGGATGTTCCGGTGCCAACACCATATAGGTGACGCCGAAAATAGTATCATCGCGGGTAGTGAAAACCGGTACATCTTCGCCGGTGGTGGTTTTAAAATTGATTTTTACCCCCTCGGAACGTCCTATCCAGTTGTTCTGCATCGTTTTGACCTTGCTCGGCCAACCGGGCAGCTTGTCCAAATCATCGAGCAGCCGTTGCGCATAATCAGTGATCTTGAAGAACCACTGCTCCAAGTCTCTTTTTTCTACGATAGAGTCGCAGCGTTCGCAGCGTCCATCGACAACTTGCTCGTTCGCTAACACTGTTTGGCAAGAAGGACACCAGTTGACAGCGGCTTTTTTCTTATAGGCCAGGCCGCGTTCAAAAAATTGGGTAAAGATCCACTGCGTCCATTTATAGTATTCCGGAAGGCAGGTACAAACCTCACGATCCCAGTCATAGCTTAAACCCAAGGTCTTGAGCTGCGAGCGCATGTTGTCAATATTGTCTTTGGTCCAAGTGGAAGGATGGACGCCATGCTGGATAGCGGCATTTTCCGCAGGCAGACCGAAGGCATCCCAGCCCATAGGGTGCAGGACATTTTTGCCTTTCATCGTCCAGTAACGGGCCATCACATCGCCGATGGAATAATTGCGGACATGTCCCATATGCAATTTGCCGGAAGGGTAGGGGAACATTTCCAACAGATAAAGCTTTTCTTTATCCTGATTTTCATCTACGGAGTAGATTTTGTTCTCGTCCCAGTATTTCTGCCATTTGCTTTCGATCGCGGAAAAATTGTATTTTCGCTCCATGGTATGGCCTCCTCCTTGCGGTGCTTGACAATAGTTGTTGACGAGCTAATAAAAAAGGACTCCAGCGGAGCCCCTTTAATGACTTGAAGTCTGAAATTGGTTGCTGCCGGCTAGTTAGCTCTTTGTACTTTACCGGAGCGTAGGCAACGAGTGCAGGCCGTAACCTTTTTAGGGGTTCCGTCTACCACAGCGTGTACAGTTTGCAGATTTGGTTTCCATTGACGCTTAGTACGGATATGGGAATGGCTGACGCTCATGCCGGAATGCACGGTCTTGCCACAAATTTCGCATTTAGCCATTTCAGGGCACCTCCTTTGGCCATTCATAAGAGTATGTTGCATAACACACTCAAATATTTTATCAGAAAAAACAGTGCTTGGCAAGGCTTTTTTAAGAAATTTTTAACAATTATCGGATGCGGTAATATGATAGTGGTAGATACAGGTATAATCCGATCGCTATGGAGGTCGTATCGTGAGAAATGAGGAGCAAGTTATCGCCCGCTGTGATTTATATAAACGCCAGCTCATCCTGGCAATCGAAGAAAAAACCGCCTCTTTGGTAGCAGATCCGGCGCTGGATATTTTGATCCTTTCTTTAATAGATAAACTGGAGACTCTTGATTGGGTGCTGAGTCAGGAAGATGACGATTTGGACGGCGGCCTGTTTGTCCTGGAAACGCCGCAGCTGGCTCATTGACAATATCCCGCTTAAACGCAGCAGATAATTGCGCTCCGAAAAGGATTTGTTGTTATAATAGCGAAATAATGCATGTTAATTGCCGCGAGCAACGTTTGCTTGTGGCAATTAATCCAATTTATGGCAAGCCTGCCCGAGGACAAGCTTCTAAACTAAGAAGGTGTAGAGAATGATTGATTTTGCACAGTTTAAAAATCAAGCAGCTGCTTTTTTGCATGATAATGAACATAATCATGTCCAAAAAGAAGATGCGCTGCGTCCGGATCTGATTGGTATGCAAATTTTTATGGAGCCTTTGTTTGGCGTAGCAAGCGCTGACGATCCATTATTTAGCAAATTGCTGCAGCCTGAGGTTATCGATCCAAACTATTGGCTGCCGCAGCAATGGCTTGATGGCGCAAAAACTGTGTTGGCCTGTTTTTTGCCGTTCAATCCGCAAATTAAAGAAGCAAACGCGGTTGATTTTTCCGCTCCAGCGGATGAATGGCTGCAGGGACGTATTGAGGGGCAGGAAATGGTGGCTATTTTTGGCAGTTATCTGCGGGATCAACTGATTGCAGCCGGCTACGAGACAGTATTGCCCTGCACAGATTCGCGCTTTAAGATGCTGGAGCCGTTTAAGTCGAATTGGTCAGAACGGCATACTGCATATATCTGCGGATTAGGCACTTTTGGTATGTCCAAGGGACTGATTACCGAAAAAGGCATTGCCGGCCGTATTTGCAGCGTGATTACCACCGCGGAGCTGCCGGTAACCCAGCGGCCGTATAGTGGCTTATATGATTATTGTACGCGCTGCGGCAAATGTGCTCAAAATTGTCCGGTAGGCGCCATTGATGTCAACGCGGATATTAATGCAGCGAAAAAGCATCAACCCTGTGATCATTTTGTGACTTCTACCCGAGCCTTGAAGCCAAATCAGCCTAATCATAAAGCTTATTTTGGTTGTGGTAAATGCCAGGTTGCAGTTCCTTGCGCCAATGGAATACCGCAAGGAGCTAAAGCGCAGCGTAATGTTCGATAGTATGCCGGGCTTTCCGGCCGCGGCGGATATGCGTTGCGAGACGAAAATAAGTATAGAATATATTATAAATAACGATGAAAATTATTGATTTAACTCAAAATATTTCTGCGCAAATGCCCGTTTATCCAGGAACCGCGCAGCCGCGCTTATCGCCTTCTTCTACTTTGGCCCAAGATGGTTTTCGTGAAACCCTCTTGCAGATGGTTTCGCATACTGGCACCCATTTGGATGCACCCGGCCATATTTTTGCCGAAGGGGCTACTTTGGATCAGCTGCCGGTCGATACTTTTTGCGGAATGGGCGTTATTATCGACGCTACAGTCTGCCAGAATGGTGAGATTCCGCTTTCTGTTATTGAGCCATATGGCGGCAAGATGCGTTTCTGCCAATTTGCGCTGCTGAAAACGAACTGGGATCGCTATTGGGGCGAAGAACATTATTTTTCCGGCTATCCGCTGCTGAGCGACGAGGCGGTGCAATACCTCGCCTCCCAGCAACAGCTGACCGGCATCGGCATCGATGCTATCTCTTTTGATAAAATAGACAGCGCCGAATTACCGATTCATCGGCAGCTGCTGTCTAGCGGCAAAGTACTGATTGAGAATTTGACTAATTTGGGTGAAATCAGGGGCAATATGGCTATGATCTCTGTTCTGCCGCTGAAATATGCTGACGCTGACGGCTCTCCGGTGCGGGCAGTAGCTTTTCAGCCGCCGGAGGGATTGTTTTGCCCCTGCTAATAATGGTGATAGTCTTGTCGCAGCCCGATCTGCTGTTCGCGTGGTCTGATTTTGAAAAATAGCAGTAAATGTACTGCTATTTTTCTTATTGGATCAGCTTGTTTATTGAATTCTCAATATACAGCGGCTATAATAGTACTATCTTTGTTAGACTAGAAAAATTTGGAGAGGAATACTGTGACAAAAACGCGTGATTTGATCGTCCTATTGGATTTTGGAGCGCAATATTCGCAGCTGATTGCCAGACGAGTACGGGCAGAGCATGTGTATTGTGAAATTGTCCCATATAATATGCCTGCTGAACAAATTGCGGCTATGGATCCGAGCGGCATCATTTTTTCCGGAGGGCCGGCTTCGGTTTTAGATGATGATTCTCCGCGCTGCGATGATAGGATTTTTGATTTGGGCATACCTATTCTTGGAATTTGCTATGGCATGCAGTTAATGGCGCATATGTTGCGCGGGAAAGTTGAGATTCCCCAGCAGCGCGAGTACGGCAGCGTTGAAGTTGAAGTTTTATCGGAAGGGCAACTTCTAGAGGGGATTCAAGGCCGGCTGCAAACTTGGATGAGCCATACTTTACAGGTGTCTCAACCTCCTCAGGGATTTCAGATTTTGGCCCGAAGCGAACACTGCGACTGCGCCGTTTTTGAAAATCAGGCGCGTCATTGCTATGGCCTGCAGTTTCATCCTGAAGTAACGCATACCCCGCGGGGAAGGGAGATTTTTCACAATTTCCTGTTTAAGATCTGTGGCTGCCGCGGCGATTGGCAAATGCAGTCCTATGCCAGCGAGGCTATCGCGTCGATCCGGCAGCAGGTTGGAGATAAACAGGTGTTGCTGGGATTGTCCGGCGGCGTTGATAGTTCTGTGGTGGCGGCTTTACTGCATCGAGCTGTTGGCGACCAGTTGACAGCAGTATTTGTCAATCACGGCTTGATGCGTAAAGATGAACCAGAGGAGATAGAAGCAGTCTTTCGCCCTTTATTAGGCGGGAAACTAATTATGGTAGATGCTTCTCAGCGCTTTTTACAGAAACTGGCCGGCATAACCGACCCCGAAACAAAGCGTAAAATCATCGGCAGCGAATTTATCGAAGTTTTTGCCCAGACTGCCCGCTCTTTGGGACATTTGGATTTTTTGGCGCAAGGCACGATTTATCCTGATGTTGTGGAAAGCAGCTCCGCAACCGGCATGGTCATCAAGAGTCACCATAATGTCGGCGGGCTGCCTCAAGATTTGCCTTTCTGCGGAATCGTGGAGCCGTTGCGTCCGTTATTTAAGGACGAGGTGCGCCAGCTCGGAGCCGAATTGGGTTTGCCGGAGCATATCATTTGGCGGCCGCCTTTCCCCGGTCCTGGTCTAGCGATTAGAATTATTGGCGATGTTACCGAAGATAAGCTCGTGATAGTTCGCGAGAGCGACGCTATTTTGCGGGAAGAAATTGTCGCATCCGGCCTGGGCCGTCAGGCGAGCCAATATTTTACTATATTGAGCGGTCTGCGTTCTGTGGGGGTAATGGGCGACGAGCGCAGTTATGATTACACGGTGGTAATCCGCGCCGTTAATACCGATGATTTTATGACAGCCGATTGGGTAAGAATTCCCTATGATATTTTAGATAAAATTGCCCGCCGTATCGTCAATGAGGTTCGTCATGTTAACCGAGTGGTCTATGATATTACCTCGAAGCCTCCGGCCAGCATAGAGTGGGAGTAAATTCTCGCCGCTGAAAAGACTGTCGATAAAGCTTTTTGCTGTTAGCTGTACAAGGCAATAGGCCAATCAAGCTGTCTAGCATTTAGTGCTGCCCTGCAGGGGAAATACGGGCAGCGCTGTTGGAGGCTAGAATTCTTGTGAAATTGACTACATTTATCTGGAACATGGAGATAAATCTCCTTCTTGCGGAGGTTATTCAATGCCGCGATTTTAGTTAGGCTAGAGCCTTGACTTTCCTGGAAGAAACACTATAATATACATATACCCCCAATAGTATAGGAGAATTAAGATGAAACAATGTATGGATGCGGACAATCTGCACCGCAGATTGAAAAAAATAATCGGACAAGTGCAGGCGATCGATAGAATGGTTGATGAGGATATCCCTTGTGAAGATATCCTGTCACAAATAAATGCCGCTAAATCTGCTTTGCACAAATGCGGGCAGGTGGTGCTTGAAGGGCATATTAAACATTGCGTAAAAGATGGAATTGAACATGGGGATGCAGATAAAACGATTGAAGACTTTACCAAAGCAGTAGAACGTTTTGCTAATATGGGTTAACGAAATTATGACGAAAAGCAGCTGAAACAGACTGCTTTTTCTTTTGACCGCTTGACAAACCTATACCCCCTATGGTATTATATGCCCATACCCCATAAGGTATAGAACGGAGGGCTTCAATGAAAGCGCTTATGGAGAAATTGGAGCATTTGCTTGAAATCGGGGGAACAAAGAAAGATATTATATTCCTTGTGATCTCAGGCATTGCTCTTATTTGCAGCCTGACAGGTATACTTGATTTTTTACCTTTTGACATCGCTTGGGTGGCAATTATTTTATGCGGTGTGCCGATTATTTTGGAGGCAATCATTGGGCTTGTTACAGCCTTTGATATTAAAGCGGATGTTCTGGTATCCCTTGCGCTGATTGCTTCTATCTGCATCGGCGAAGATTTTGCAGCGGGTGAAGTTGCTTTTATCATGCAGATCGGTGCTCTGCTTGAAGATTTAACCGTAGCAAAAGCTAGAGCAGGAATTGAAAAATTAGTAAAGCTGACGCCGCAGACGGCACGGATAGTTCGCGGCGGCGTAGAATCTCTTGTCCCCGCATGCGAAGTGAAAATCGGAGATATCCTCCGTGTTTTGCCAGGTGAAGGAATTGCTGTCGATGGCATTATTACTTCCGGACAGACTTCGATTGATCAAGCAGTTATGACGGGAGAGCCGATCCCCATTGATAAAACGGTTGGCGACGAAGTATCGAGCGGAACGGTTAACCGCTTTGGCGCTTTTGAGATGAAAGCAACAAGGGTTGGAGAAGACAGTTCTATTCAGCGAATGATTAGTCTGGTTCAGTCTGCCGATGCGGGGAAGGCAAAAATTGTTGGTATGGCGGACAGATGGGCAACTTGGATTGTGGTAATCGCTTTGACTGCTGCTGCCATTACTTGGGCGATAACGGGAGAAATCATCCGTGCAGTTACGATTTTGGTTGTTTTCTGCCCGTGCGCCTTAGTGCTCGCAACGCCTACGGCGATTATGGCGGCTATTGGTAATGCCACTAAGCATAGCTTCCTTGTTCGTGAGGGAGATGCTTTAGAACGGCTTGCGAAGGTTTCAAAAATTACATTTGATAAAACAGGAACCCTAACTTACGGAATGCCGAAGGTAATTGCGGTAAAATCTCTTTCGGACAATTATACGGATCAGGAGGTTTATTCGCTTGCCGCTGCTGCCGAGCAGTTCTCTGAACACCCTCTGGGGAAAGCGATTGTGAATTGTTACAAGCAGAATACGGATAATCCTATTCCCCGTTCAGTAAATTTTGAAATGCAGCTTGGACGCGGCGTATGCGCTGTCGTAGATGGCAAGCATATTCTTGCCGGTAATATGGATATGATGAACGGGTATAAGGTTGTTTGCCAGACGAACTCAGAAATCCAAACTTTTTTGAATAATGGCAGCACAATAACCTACATATCAGCAGATGACGAGATTATCGGATATCTTGTGTTGTCTGATACAATACGGAAAGAAAGTGGCGCAATGATTAGCGCTCTACAAAGCAACGGCGTACAGCCTGTCCTTTTAACAGGGGATAACGAGAAATCTGCAGACAGCATTGCCAGGCAACTTAGAATAAATGAGGTATATGCAAACTGTCTGCCAGAAGATAAGTTGTATTTGATTGAGAAATATCAAGAGAGCAAGCAGTGTGTTTGTATGATTGGCGATGGTATTAATGACGCTCCTGCCCTGAAAAAGGCAACGGTTGGTATTGCAATGGGTGGGATTGGCAGCGATATTGCAGTAGATGCAGCTGATATTGTATTGGTAAATGATGAAATAAAAGAACTTCCCCATTTGATATCGCTTTCTAAACGAATGATGACCACAATAAAACTTAATTTGAGCTTCTCAATGGGATTGAACTTCTGTGCAATATTGCTTGCCATGACTGGTATTCTCAATCCTGTTGTCGGCGCGTTGGTTCATAATGCAGGTTCGGTGCTTGTGATTATAAATTCAGCGTTATTATTAAAATGGAGGAAAAAGCAATAATCATTTCGGTTAGCAGTGGATTTTTTGTCCTACCTACGGAAGGAAACACATAGTATGAGCAGAAATGATGCAAAAATGAAAGGCTTCTTTTATCTGGATGTAATCAAGAAAGCTTGATGGATCGAAAAGGCTTAGCAGTTGTGCTTCACAAAAAAATTCAAGTATGGTGTAGTAAAAGGTATTGTTTTCCTAGATAAAATTGCTTATAATGTTTATCTCCGAATATGGTCGTTTTGCTTAATGCATATTTGGACAGGGATATCTTTGATTATTTATGGAGCACGACGCTTTAATATAATGCTGAAAGGGAAGGATCAATTATGGATAACAACAAACGTCCGGACAATATGGAGCGCATCACGACTAAAGAACAGGCCGAAGCTTTTATTGCGGAACAGGTAAGCGCAATCAAAAAGCAAGTAGGGAATAAAAAAGTACTGTTGGCCCTTTCTGGCGGAGTGGATTCTTCAGTAGTAGCCGCCTTATTGATTAAGGCGATCGGCCAGCAGCTGGTTTGCGTTCATGTTAATCATGGTCTGCTGCGCAAGGGAGAGCCGGAACAGGTGATCGAAGTGTTCCGCAATCAGATGCAGGCTAATCTGATTTATGTCGATGCAGTGGAGCGGTTTTTGAATAAATTGGCCGGAGTAGATGATCCGGAACAAAAACGGAAGATCATTGGCGCTGAATTTATCCGCGTATTTGAGGAAGAAGCCAGAAAACAATCTGGTATTGAATTTTTGGCGCAGGGAACTATTTATCCTGATATTCTGGAGAGCGATGGGGTCAAAGCGCATCATAATGTCGGCGGTCTGCCGGAAGATTTGCAATTCAGCTTAGTGGAACCATTGAAATTGCTTTTCAAAGATGAGGTGCGTGTTGTCGGGAAGGCGCTCGGTCTCCCGGATAATATGGTGTACAGGCAGCCTTTTCCCGGCCCGGGATTGGGCGTACGCTGCTTAGGCGCGATTACTCGCGACCGCCTGGAAGCGGTACGCGAATCCGATGCGATTTTACGCGAGGAGTTTGCTAAAAACGGCTTGGCTGGCAAGGTATGGCAATATTTCACGGTTGTTCCTGACTTCCGCTCTGTAGGGGTACAGGACGGGGCTAGAACTTATGCCTATCCGGTGATTATTCGTGCGGTCAATACCGTTGACGCAATGACAGCGACAGTAGAGGACATCCCGTTTTCCTTGCTGGAGCATATTACGCAGCGTATCACGACAGAGGTTTCTGGGGTAAACCGTGTTCTGTACGATTTGACTCCTAAGCC
>CALXQC010000087.1 GCA_944390435.1 uncultured Clostridia bacterium | reverse complement strand
CTCACGCACCTGCAAATGAGTATACAGCAAAATTTCCTCGCCGAGCACCGGCGCAGGATGGAGCATGGCCAAAGGAGCGTAAACTTCCAGCCCGACTCCGCCCAAATCAACGACCAAAGAATCGCTGCCAAGATCAGCGACCTTGCCGCGTACAAAAGAGATCATGATATTTCTCCCCTCAGTTTGCGCCCGCGGTAATAATGAGCATGGGTAATGGCGATCGCCAGCGCATCGGCGGCGTCGTCATTTTTCGGCGGGGCGTCCATTTTCAACAAGCGGCAGACCATATACTGGATCTGCGGCTTATCCGCCCGTCCGTAACCGGTCAGCGCCTGCTTGACTTCCAGCGGCGTATATTCGCTGATCGGCAGCCGCCGCTGGGCGCAGGCCAACAGCAGTACGCCGCGCGCCTGTCCCACCGGCACGGCGGTGGTAGTATTTTTATTGAAGAAAAGCTGTTCGATCGCCACCTGCTCCGGCAGCGTCCGATCCAACAGCTGATTCAGCGCATCATAGAGCAGGCAGAGCCGCTCATGGGCCGGCAGCCCGGCCGGAGTCCGCAGCGTGCCGAATTCTTCCAGCTGATAGCGGCCTTTATCCGCGTCGATCAGTCCATAACCGGTGATCGCTGTCCCCGGGTCTAAGCCTAAAATTTTCACTGATTCCTCCTTGGCTAGCCGCGCTCATCATTGGCCGGATGGCTAAAAGCTACCTAAATATTATTAAATTCTACTATTAAACTTAATTTCCTCTTGACGGAGCCGGTCACGCCTTAGCGGCGGCAGGAGACATTTTTCGCGCTGCTGCCGCGTAATTTTAGCCAAGGAGGCGATTGACGATGAAAGTCTTTTTTTATCAGGGAGCTAAAATCAAAGTGGGCTTGGCGCTGCTGGGGCTGTTAATCTTCGGTCTGGCGGCCAGCGCGGTCGTGCCGCAGGGACTGCTGGCATCCGGACAGCAGCAGCGGCTGGTGCCGATCTATGAGGTAGCTACCGAGCAGCCGCAGGTAGCGATCAGTTTTGATGCCAGCTGGGGCGCTGAGCACACTGAGGATATTCTCGATTTGCTGGACAGCTATGGAGTCAAAGGCACCTTTTTTCTTGTTAATATTTGGCTGGAGGACTATCCGGAACTGGCGCGGGAAATCGCTGAGCGAGGTCATGAAATAGGGCTGCATTCCGCCACTCATCCCCATTTCAGCGAACTTTCCGCCGCGCAAATGGATGAAGAACTGGCGGCTAATGCGGCGATGATCGAAGAGATCACCGGTTACCAGCCGCAGCTGTTTAGGCCGCCCTTCGGCGATTATAATAACCAGGTGATCGAGCAGGCCGCCGCTGCCGGCTATCAATCCGTCCAGTGGAGCGTGGAAACCTTGGTCTGAAAAAAAGTACCGGCAGCATATAATCAAGTACCGCCGCAACCGGCGGAAAACATTTAGAAAAGAGCGCCGCCATGACCAAACAGCCGCTTATTATCCAACAGCTATTCCCGCCACAGGAAGCGGAGGACGCAGTCAAGTGGCAGCTGGCGCTGCAGCTTTCCGCAGCGCTGGAGCAATTTCTCACCGCCGGCAGCGCGGACACCGGGGAGGATCATTAAATGGACGCTATCTACGCCCGCCAATCAGCAGATAAGCAGGACAGTATTTCCATCGAGACCCAGATCGAAATCTGCAAGCGGGAAGGCGGAGACGAGCGCCCGTATCTGATTTACCGCGACAAAGGTTATAGCGGCAAAGATTTGCAGCGGCCGGATTTTCAGCGGATGCTGGAGGCGGTACGGCAGCGGCGGATCTCGCGCATCATCACCTACCGTCTCGACCGGCTGAGCCGCTCGCTGCTCGATTTTGCCTCGCTGATCGAACTGTTCCGCCGCTATGAAGTCGACTTTGTCTCCACCCAGGAAAAATTCGATACCAGCACGCCGATGGGAACGGCGATGCTCAATATAGCGATGGTTTTCGCCCAGCTGGAGCGGGAAACTATCCAAAGCCGGGTGCGCGATAATTATTACAGCCGCGCTAAAGGCGGCGGCTGGCTAGGCGGACGGGCGCCGTTCGGCTTCGCCCTTGCCAAGCAGCAGCAGGGACAGCGGCGCTGCCCGGTTCTGGTTGAGCAGCAGCCGGCAGCGTCACTGCTGCGCCGGCTGTTCGCCAGTTACGGGCAAGAGCTGCTCTCGCTCTCGGCGATCGCCGCCCGGCTGAACCGGCAAGGGATCGCCTCGCCGCAGGGAGCAGCCTGGGACAGCAGCAAAATCAGCCGCATCCTGCGTAATCCCGTCTATGTCAAAGCTACTCCGGCAGTCTATCAATATTATCGCAGCCGCGGCTGCGAGCTCACCAATCCTCCGGCTGATTTTGTCATGGATCAGGGCTGCTTCCTCTATGGCCACCGCGACAACGGCGCGCGCAAATTTACCGATCTGAGCGGACACTACCTCTCACTAGGCCTGCACCAGGGGCTGATCGACGACCAGCTATTTCTCCTCTGCCAGCGTCGCCTGGACGGCAATCTCCGCTTCGGCGCAGGAAACGGCGGCAGCGGCAGCTGGCTAAGCGGTCTGCTGCGCTGCGGACATTGCGGCGCGACAATGCGCGTCAATGCTTCCCGGGGAGGACGCTATCATTATTTCATCTGCCATAACCGCAGCCGCGGCCTCTGCCGGGGACGCTACCTCTGCAGCGCAGTACATGAGCTGGAAAATGCGGTAGAACAGCTGCTGCTGGAGCAAAGCCGCCGCCTAGCAGACATCGATGTTCCCGCGCCGCTGCTTGAGCCAGCGCCGCTCAAGGAAGCGCAGGCCAAAGAGGCTGTAGCCGCAGAACAAATCCAACGGCTGCCCGGGCTGGCGCTGTCCGGCGGCGAGCTGACTGCCCAATACTTAGAACAGCGTCTCGCTGAGCTGGAACATTGCCGGAGGCAAGCGCAGCTAGAGCAGCAGGAACTGCGCCGTCGCGCTTCCCTGCAGCCGCTGCCGCCGCAGCCGCGGGAACTGCCCCAGATATGGCCACGGCTCAGCCTGCCGCAGCGGCGGCAAATCGCCGGGCTGCTGATCAGCCGCCTGTCATTGGACGATCAGGGCTTAAGCGTATCCTGGCGCTACCGCCTATAACAACAGCCGCTCCAGGCGGAGCGGCTGATCAGCAAAAGCTAGGCAAAGCAACAATGTTTTAATGCAGCCAGGTATAAAAGCCGGTCAGACCCAGAGCCGACATAAACAGCACGCCGATTATCGCGGTAATAAAGAGGCGGATAAAATAGCGGTTCTTCTCCTCTGCAGTGGGCTTATACATGGTGACGAAAGCCGCCAAAGCCAACGCTCCGCCGGTAGAAGCCGGCGAAATACCGGCGATCTGCGAACTGATACTCAGGGCCGAGATCAGTGAGAGCGGCGTCACTCCGCCGCCTAAACTTTCGACGATACCCGGCACTGTCGGCACCAGGGTAGGGATAACCACCCCCGAGGTGGAGGCGAAAAAGCCCATCGTACCGCTGGAAAGCGCCATCAGCGGCGGCGCGGTATAAGGGCTCATAATCGAGGCCAGCGCAGCGGAAAGCTTATCGATGCCGCCCAGCTCGATAATAACATTCATCAGCACGCCGGTGCCGCAGATCATAATCAGCGTGCTCCAGTTGATCTCGCGGAAAATCTGCTTTTCATCGCACATGCCCATCAAATTGAGCACCGCCGCCACCAGGAAGGAGGCCAGGCCGACATTGATACCCAAAGTCAACACCAGCGCGATCATCACCACGATGCCGCCGACAGTGATCCATTGCCGCCGGGTCAGCGGCGGCACCTCCTTGAGGCTCAAGGGGACGCCCGGCGCTTTAGCCTTAAACAAGCCGGTAGCGAAATAATAGCAGACCGCAAAAATCATAAACGCCAGCAGCACCGTAAACATATAAGGGATGCCGATGCCGGTGATTCCCTCTTCCGCCGCCAGCTCCAGGGCGACGATACCCGTTGGAGCGATCGGCGACATCCCGCCGCCGGCCGCTCCCATGAAACAGCAGACGGTAAAGGACATCGGGTCGAGGCCCAATTCCTTAGCCAGCGCAGTAGATAGCATCACCATCAGCGCCAGCACCGGTATCGTACCCGGGCCGGCCATCGCCAGCAGGGCGCCGGAGACGACCATGATCACCGGGATCAAATTGATATGCCGCCCGGCCAGGCCGATCATTTTTCTGGCCACCGCCTCCAGAGTGCCGTTATTCCGCGCAATGGCGAAGAGGTAGGACACGCCGAGCAGGATCATGAACAAATTGGAATTAAAGCCGCTGATGATAGTGCTGTCATCAATGCCGCCCAATTTGCCCAAAATCACCGCCATAGCGATAGCGAGCAGGCCGATATTGCGCTTCAACACAAAACCGATTGCGATGCAGGCTACCAAAAACAATAGCGAAATTAGCGAAAGATCCATCTCTCTACCTTCGGCGGCCGGCCGCCGTCCCTCCACGCTTAACCATGCGACTGATTTATTATTTTCGCTGCAGCATAATTATTTCCTTTATTCCTGCGGCAGCCGCCAAATAGCGCGAGACAGCCGGACGCTGCACCGCGGCGGCGGCTAAAGCAGCCGTTCTTGGTTCATACTATATAAAGCCGGGAATAATATTTTTCCTTTTCCCCCCGCACCGCCCTATTACCTCAAAGGAACACAATCTGTAGCCCGCAAAAAGGCTTTTTTCGGCGAAAACCACTACTAGTAGAAAAAGGTAAAAAAGGCAAAAAAGCATTGCATATTTTTTCTGATGGGTGTATAATTATCAATAGAAAAGGGGCTTCCCCTTCATATCAATATCAGTTTACAGTTGATCATATAAAGGGAGGTTGTGTCTTATGAACAAAGCGTACAAGAAAGTAGCCCTAGCTTATAGCGGCGGCCTGGACACCTCGATCATCATCTCCTGGCTGAAAGAAAATTACGGCTGCGAAGTCATCGCTGTCTGCGGCGACGTCGGACAAGGCGACGATATGGAAGCCGTAAAAGCCAAAGCGCTGAAGCTGGGCGCCTCTAAGTGCTACATCGGCGACCTCACCGCCGAATTCGTCAAAGATTATGTCTTCCCCACCCTCAAAGCAGACGCTGTTTATGAGGGCAAATACCTGCTGGGGACCTCAATGGCCCGTCCGCTGATCGCCAAATATCTGGTTGACATCGCGCTGAAAGAAAACTGCGATGCGATCTGCCACGGCTGCACCGGCAAAGGCAACGACCAGGTACGTTTCGAGCTGACGATCAAAGCTATGGCGCCGCAGATGCCCATCATCGCTCCTTGGAGAGAATGGAATCTGACCAGCCGCGATGAAGAGATCGACTATGCCGAGGCGCACGGCATTCCGCTGCCGACCACCAGGGACAAGAGCTACAGCATGGATAAAAACATCTGGCATCTTTCCCACGAAGGTCTCGATCTGGAAGACCCCTGGAACGAATATAAAAAAGATATGCTGATGGTCAGCGTCGCTCCGGAGGACGCTCCCGATCAACCGCAATATGTCGAGATCGAATTCGTCAAAGGCGAACCGGTAGCGGTTGACGGCGTCAAAATGGATCCGGTTGCCCTGGTCAATAAGCTCAATGAATACGGCGC
>CALXQC010000086.1 GCA_944390435.1 uncultured Clostridia bacterium | reverse complement strand
GCTTCAGCCTCGTCCTTGTTGACGCCTTCTTTGACCGCTTTAGGAGCGGATTCAACCAGCTCTTTGGCTTCTTTGAGGCCCAGGCCAGTGATCTCGCGGACAACTTTGATGACGGTAACTTTCTGCTGACCGAAATCGGTGAGAACAACGTCAAAATCGGTTTTTTCTTCAGCAGCGCCACCGGCAGGGGCAGCACCGCCAGCGGCCGGAGCGGCAGCTACGGCAACCGGAGCAGCGGCGGATACGCCGAACTCTTCCTCAAAAGCTTTAACGAGCTCGGAGAGCTCCAGAACGGTCATCTCTTTAACCATATCGAGAATATCAGTAACTTTAGACATTAGTACATCCTCCTAAAATATTTAAAAATTTATTGTATTTGTAGTGCATAGAGATTAGTCTTAAGCAGATTTCTGCTCTCTGACCTTATCGACAACAGTAACCAGCTGACGCAGGATACCAGCAGTAACGCCGGCAAAGCTGGACAGCGGTGCGGAGAAGGCGCCTGCCACCTGAGCCAGCAGGACCTCGCGGGAAGGCAGTTTGGCCAGAGCGTCAACGCCGTCGGCGTCGATCAGCTTGCCGGAAAGCATAGCTGCTTTGATCTGAGTTTTTTTCGAATCGCGAACGAAATCGCTGAGGATCTTCGCTGCGGCGACCGGGTCTTCGGCAAAAGCTACTGCAGTCGGACCGTTCAGATAACTATCGAGCTCATTGCTGCCGTAATTATTGCAGGCGATTTTGATCAGGGTGTTTTTCGCTACCAGATAGGTGATGCCAGCCTCACGCAGCTGAGCGCGCAGCTTAACATCCTCGGATACGGAGATACCGCGGTAATCGGTCAGAAAAACAGCCTGGGAGTTGGTGAACAGCTCCTGCAATTCTGCTACCTTTTGTTCTTTGGCAATAACCTGAGGTTTCTTTTCCATCAGAGATAATGCACCTCCCTTCAATGAAGATAATATTGTTAAACATGAAAAACAAATTCAGTCACCCCAAAACAAATCCCCTGCATAGACGGCAGGGGATAAGAATATCCATGTGGATGAGCTTCCTGCCTCGGCAGGCGGGGCGAACCGCTTATTAATACCTGCTGTCTATGGTGGAAAGATGAAATTAGGGGGTAGGGCGCAACTATTTGCCCAACGGTTTTTGCGGATTGATCTTGACGCCAGGGCCCATCGTGGAGCTGATGGTAACGCTCTTCATATACTGGCCTTTAGCTACGGTCGGTTTGACCTTGATCAGCGTCTCGATCATGGTGTTGTAGTTGGCGAGCAACTGCTCGGCCTCGAAGGACGCTTTGCCGATACGGCAGTGGATATTAGCAGCCTTGTCAAGGCGGTATTCAACTTTACCAGCTTTAACATCAGCGATAGCGCTGGCGACATCCATCGTAACAGTACCGGTCTTGGGGTTAGGCATCAAGCCTTTAGGACCGAGCAGGCGGCCGAGGCGGCCGACCAAGCCCATCATATCCGGAGTTGCGACGGCAACATCGAAACCAAACCAGCCGCCCTGGATTTTTTCGAGCATATCTTCGGCACCGACGAAATCAGCGCCAGCTTCTTCTGCTTCTTTAGCCTTATCGCCTTTGGCGAAGACCAAGACGCTGCGGCTGACGCCGGTACCATGTGGCAGAACCACGGCGCCGCGGATCTGCTGATCTGCCTGGCGCGGGTCGAGATTGAGATGCACGGCTAATTCGATCGTTTCATCGAATTTAGCCTTAGCATTGGCTTTAACCATTGCTACTGCCTGTTCCGGCTCATAGAAAACGGACAGGTCAGTGTTTTTTACTGTTTCGTTATATTTTTTGCCATGTTTCGGCATATCTTATTCCTCCTTGGTGGTTGTTCGGAGCTAACTCCTCCCACTATTCTCGCTACTAGTCAACTACCTCAATGCCCATGCTGCGGGCGGTGCCTTCGATGATGCGCATCGCGGCATCCAGATCAGCGGCGGTGAGGTCGGGCTTTTTGATCTCAGCGATCTCCTGAACCTGAGCACGGGTTACCTTGCCGACCTTGTTTTTCAGCGGGTTGTCAGAGGCTTTTTCCAGACCGGCGGCTTTTTTCAGCAGTACTGCTGCCGGCGGAGTCTTAAGAATGAAAGTGAAGGAACGGTCTTCATAGATAGTGATTTCTGCCGGGATGATCATACCAGGCTGATTGCTGGTCTTTTCATTGAATTCTTTGCAGAAACCCATGATGTTGACGCCATGCGGACCCAAAATCGAGCCGACCGGCGGCGCAGGATTAGCCTTTCCTGCAGGTATTTGCAGCTTGACAACTGCGGTTACCTTTTTTGCCATTTGCAAAACCTCCTATAATATAATGTGGTAAACGGAGCAGGGAAGCTGCCCCTCCCACAACGGGGAACATATTGAGACTGGCCAAACGAAGCGGCCAGGGAATTGACAATGTGATTAGAGCTTTTCGACCTGCGAAAACTCCAGTTCAACCAGGGTTTCGCGGCCAAACATCGAAACAGAAACCTTCATCTTGCCCTTTTCAGGGAAGATCTCCTGTACTACGCCCATGAAGTCTTCGAAGGGACCGCCGATAATTCTCACGCTTTCGCCTTCGCTGAAATTAACCTTGATATGGCTTTCCATATAGCCCATTTGCTCCAGAATTTGCTCCGCTTCTTCATGGTGCAGCGGCACAGGTTTAGAGCCGGTACCGACGAAGCCGGTGACTCCGGGGGTATTGCGTACTACATACCAAGAGGTGTCGGTCAAATTCATCTCGACCAGCACATAGCCGGGATAAACCTTGCGCGGCGTGATTTTCCGTTTGCCGCCTTTGATGACGACTTCATTTTCCATAGGGACTACGACCCGGAAAATATTCTCTTCCATATTCATGGACTCGACGCGCTTTTCCAGATTGGCTTTTACTTTATTCTCATAACCAGCATAGGTATGGATGACATACCATTCTTTATCCATGGGTGGGAAACTCCTCTGCTATTAAACCTCTTATGCCAAGCCGAGCAAAAGCTCAATGATGCTGGAGATTGCCCAGTCGAACACGGAGATAGCTAACGCCATCACTAGTACGGCCAGAATAACGACGCCGGTATAAGTGACCAGCTGCTTTTTCGTCGGCCAATGAACTTTTTTCAGCTCTGACCAAACGCCACGGAAAAAGGATTTAACACGGCTATTCTTCTTTTTTGCGTCCTTGGCTTTGAGTTCTTTTTCTTTATTATTATCTTTGTTGTTGCCGGCCGCGGCCATTGATTTCACATCCTTGCTGATAATTATCCGCCTAAGCGACGGATAGCGCTAGCTACAGCTAGCTTGTGCCGGATTAGCCCGATCAGCTTACCGGCTCAACTGCCTGGTCTTATCAGCCAAGCTAGTTATTTGGTCTCCTTGTGCAGGGTATGAGTCTTGCAGAAGCTGCAGTATTTATTGACTTCCAAGCGGTTCGGAGTAGTTTTTTTGTTTTTGCTGCTGATATAATTCCGTCTTTTGCATTCGGAACAAGCCAGAGTGATTGCAACGCGCATTCAGGGCACCTCCTTTATCATATTGACCCGGAAAATAGGCTTATTTGCGTATGACTAAATAGCCTGAGGTCACAATTAGGCACTTAGTTAGATTATCATATCTGGTCAACCTTGTCAATAAATATTTTAGCTTTCGGCTAAAAAAGTCCGCTCAGGCGGCGCTATTCGCCGGCAAGGCTGAAAAAAGCGGATCGACGGTCCGCCGCAGATAGAGAAAAACAAGGAGCAGGGTAGCCCTGCTCCTTGCGGGGTAATGCTTGGGATAAGCGGAGTCTTACTCGTTGATGGCGATAACAACGCCGGAACCAACGGTACGGCCGCCTTCACGGATAGCGAAGCGCAGACCTTCCTCGATCGCGATCGGCGTGATCAGCTCGATGTCCATATCTACGTTATCGCCAGGCATAACCATCTCTACGCCCTCAGGCAGATGAGCTA
>CALXQC010000085.1 GCA_944390435.1 uncultured Clostridia bacterium | reverse complement strand
CGGTGCGCCCGGCGCCATGAATAAAGAACTTATCCCCCAGCAAGGCGGTGAGCGCATCCTCGAGGTGCTGCTGAATACTCATGCAGTGATGCGCAGGTAGGGGGTGCCAGCCGACAAAGGCGCCGCCGTAATAAGCTATAGTTAATTTAATATTGCGCTCCATTTTCTCTCTCCATAGCCGGACAGCTGTTTATGCTAATGACCTGCTGAAAATAGCGGCGGCCAGCAACAGGATAAACAACAGCAGCAGCAGAGTATCGCAGGGCCGCCAGGGGGTGATTTTCCATTTGGTCCGCCCGGCGCCGCCATGATAGCATTTCGCTTCCATCGCATCCGCCATTTCCTCCGCCCGGTGAAAGGCCGATACAAATAATGGCACCAGCATCGGAATTAAGGCCCGAATCCGCTTCAAAAGATTGCCCTGAGATACAGAGGCTCCGCGAGCACGCTGCGCCAGGATGATGCGGTCAAATTCTTCCAAAATGGTCGGAATAAAGCGCAGGGCAATCGACATCACCATAGCGATCTCATGAGCCGGTACGCCGATACGGCGGAACGGCTTCAGCAATCCTTCTAAACCATCGGTCAAAGCGATCGGCGCTGTGGTCAGGGTCAGCAGCGAAGCAAAGATCACCAGCAGCAGCAGGCGCAGCGCCATCGCCAATCCATAGATGAAGCCTTCCAGAGAAACGCTGGCAAAACCCCAGTCCCATACCTGTTCTCCGGGATAGACAAAGCTGTTGAGCACCAAAGTCAGCAGAGCGAAAAAGATAATAATCTTCAGCCCCCGCCAAACCGCACTGAAAGGCACGCGGGAAGTCACCACTGCCGCAACTGTCAGCACTGTCATAGCGCCCCAGCCATACCAGTTATTGACGACAAAAATAGCGATCATATAAATCAGGGTCGCCAAGATTTTTGCTTTAGCATTCAGGCGGTGAATAGGAGAATCAGCAGGATAATATTGCCCGATCAGGAGGCGTTCCTTAAACAGAGCCATCACCTCCCAAATAGGCGGCGATCTCTGCGAAAGCCCCGTCTACCGTGACCGCTTCGCCGGGGATAGCCAAGCCGCGGGCTTTCAGCTCCCGCACCAGACGCGCTGACTGGGGAATCTCCAGACCAGCTGCAGCCAGCTGCTCCTCGCAGGAAAAAACGCTGGCGGTAGCTCCGTCGGCAATCACTCTGCCCCGTTCCAGAACAATCACCCGCTCGGCCAGCTCTGCTACTTCGGACATATCATGGGAAATCCACAAAACAGTTTTGCCCTGGCAGTGCAGCTCACGGAGCAAATTTTTCAACCAGCGGCGGCCAGCGGCATCAAGTCCGGCGGTCGGTTCGTCGAGGATAATGATCGCCGGATCGATCGCCAGCAAACTAGCCAGACAAACCCGACGCTTTTGTCCGCCGGAAAGCTCAAAAGGACTGCGGTGCCAATACAGATCCGGATCCAAACCCACCGTCTCCAGGGCCTGACGCACCTTGACCGGCAAATAATCTTCGGCCGTACCGGCATTGCGCGCGCCAAAGGCGACCTCCTCAAATACGCTGGAGGCAAACAGCTGATGCTCCGGATATTGAAACACCAGTCCAACCTGACGAAACAGCTGTTCCGGAGGGATCCGGCCATCGCCTATTTTGACCTCGCCGCTGCTGGGGGCAAACAGCCCTGCCAGCAATAAGGCCAGCGTGCTTTTTCCCGAGCCGCCATGGCCGATCACTGCCGTCAATTCTCCGGCATCGATAGCGATATTGATCTGATCGAGCGCCTGATGGGCGTTGATCGTCCCCGGTTGATAAATATATGAGCAGTTGCTAACTTCTATTTGGCGCATAAAATCGTCTCCAGCAGCTGTTGGAAATCCACAATACCGGCGAACTGGTGGTATCCGGCCTGATCGAGCATCCCGGACAAACGGCTGATCTGCGGCAAATCAAGCCCCATTGACAGCAGCCATTGCTGATCGGCAAATATTTCCACCGGCGTTCCCTCCCGCGCGATGCGCCCTTGATCCAGAACAATGATCCGCTCAGCCAGCAGCGCTTCCTCCATGATATTGGTGATATAAATAATCGCCATTCCCAACTCACGGTGCAAAAAATGCAGGCTTTCCAGGACAGCGCGGCGCATCTGCGGATCCAGCATCGAGGTCGGTTCATCTAATACCAGATAACGGCTGGCCATCGCCAGTGCTCCGGCTATGGCCACCCGCTGTTTCTCTCCGCCAGAGAGCAAATGCGGCGCTTTGCTGCGGATCGGCTGCAAATTCATCAGTTCCAGCGCCCGCTCGACCCGCTGAATGATCTCTTCACGGGGATAGCCGAGATTTTCCGGACCAAAAGCAATATCATCCTCAACCGAGGTCGCAATAAATTGGTTTTCCGGATTTTGAAAGACAAAGGCGACCTTCTCCCGCACCCGCCAAAGCTGATCCGGCTCCAGGGTAGTGAGGCCGTCAACGCAAACTTGTCCGGCGGAGGGCAGCAATAAGCCGTTCAACAGGCGGGCTAAGGTGCTTTTGCCGCTGCCGTTGCGTCCCAGCACAGTCAGCCACTCGCCCTCGCGAATCGTCAAATCCAGCCCCGAAATAATCGGCGCCTGTTGTTTATCATAAGAAAATCCCAGTTTGCTAATTTCGATCATAAACGGCTCCCTGGCGCCGGCAGGCGCGGTGAAAATCGTCTCTAAACCACAAATGGGGGCGGGTTATGCCCGCCCCCATTGCTCCAATATTAGCGTTAAACCATTTGAATACGAGCCATCTGAGCAGCATCGCCGCGTCTTTGTTCCAAACGGATGATGCGGGTGTAGCCACCCTGGCGATCAGCATATTTTTCTGCGATCTCGCCAAACAGTCTGGTGACTACGTCTTCCTCGGTCAAATAAGCCAAAACTTTGCGGCGGGAAGCCAAATCGCCTTTTTTAGCCAGGGTAATCATTTTTTCCGTCACGGAAACGATCTCCTTAGCGCGAGGCTCGGTAGTATCTATCTGACCGTTTTTAAGCAGGGCGGTAGCGGCATTGCGCAGCATGGCACGACGATGAGCGCTTTTAACCCCGAGTTTACGGTAACCCATGTTCTTTCCTCCTATTCTTCACTCTTTTTCAACGACAAGCCGAGTTCGCTTAATTTCGCCACAACTTCCTCTAAAGACTTGCGGCCCATATTACGAACTTTCATCATCTCTTCTTCAGTCTTATTGGACAGCTCCTGTGCGGTATGGATACCAGCACGTTTCAAGCAGTTATAAGAACGAACCGAGAGATCCAGCTCTTCAATAGTCATCTCCATCAGCTTGTCTTTCTTGCTGTCTTCTTTCTCAACCAGAGCGACCTCCTGCGGAGCGCTCTCAGTGAGGCCGATAAAGAGCTTCAGATAATCGCTCAGGATCTGCGCTGAACTGGAGATAGCTTCGTCAGGAGCAATAGTTTTATCGGTCAGGACATCGATGGTCAGTTTATCGTAGTCGGTCTGCTGGCCGACACGGGTATCTTCCACCGTGAAATTGACCTTGATCACCGGAGAGAAGAGGCTGTCGATCGGAATCAAGCCGATAGGCTGATCCTCCCGTTTATTTTTATCAGCACTCACATAGCCGCGGCCCTTGCTGATCGAGATCTCCATATGGAGCGCGCCGTCAGCCTCCAGGGTAGCGATATAGTGATCCGGATTCAAAATCTCTACATCCTGATCAGTGATGATATCGGAAGCATAGACCACCCCTGCGCCCTTAGCGTCGACGGTAATGGTCTTGGGCTCATCCGAATGCATTTTAATGGATAAGCCTTTGAGATTGAGGATAATATCAGCAATATCCTCGACTACTCCCGGCGCAGTAGAAAACTCGTGGAGAATGCCGTCTATCTTGACAGCCGTCACCGCCGCGCCAGGCAGAGACGAGAGCAGCACCCGGCGCAGAGCATTGCCCAAAGTGATGCCGTATCCTCTTTCCAGGGGTTCAATAACAAATCTACCGAAAGAATTATCTTCAGCCTTTTCCACACATTGAATATTGGGTTTTTCTATACCAAACATTTGACCCCTCCTTGATTAATCTCTTGTTGCTGAGTAGGGTTCGGAGCGGCTTATCTATTGTACAGCTCGATGATCAGCTGTTCATTGATCGGCATATCGATATCTTCACGGGTAGGCATTGCGACAACCTTACCCACCAGGTTGTCTTTATCCAGATCAAGCCATGCCGGAGGATTGCGGTGAGCGATAGCAGCGGCGATCTCTTCAAACTTAGGCGATTTGCGGCTGCCTTCCTTGATAGCGATGACCTGGCCTTCTTTGACCAAGAAAGAAGGGATATTGACCTTTTTGCCATCGACGGTAAAGTGACCGTGACGCACCAACTGACGGGCGTCGATGCGGGAGCTGGCCATGCCCAGACGATAAACGACGTTGTCTAAACGGCGCTCTAACAGGCTGAGCAGATTGGAGCCGGTAACGCCCTGCATTCTCGATGCCTTAGCATAATAAATACGGAACTGTTTTTCCTGGATCCCGTAAATTCTTTTAACTTTCTGTTTTTCTCTCAGCTGCAGGCCGTATTCGGAAACTTTTTTCCGGGAGGTGCCATGCTGTCCGGGAGCGCTCTGCTTGCTGACAAAAGCGCATTTATCGGAATAGCAACGGTCGCCCTTCAAATAGAGTTTCATCCCTTCGCGGCGGCAAAGGCGGCAAACAGCACCTGTATATCTTGCCATTTATATTTACCTCCTAGACTCTTCTTCTTTTAGGCGGACGGCAGCCATTGTGCGGGATGGGGGTAACATCCTTAATCATGCTGACTTCCAAACCAGCGGCCTGCAGGGCGCGGATAGCGGCTTCACGGCCGGAACCAGGACCCTTGACCAAACATTCTACCTGACGCATACCATGCTCCATAGCGTCTTTAGCTGCCATCTCAGCAGCCATCTGCGCCGCATAAGGAGTGCTCTTTCTCGAGCCTTTGAAGCCCTGCGCTCCGGCAGAAGACCAGGAGATAGCGTTACCGAATTTATCGGTAATGGTAACAACAGTATTATTAAAAGTAGACTGGATATGAGCTACGCCCAATTCCACATTCTTTTTTTCTTTTCTTCTACGAGTTTGTCTGCGAGCCAATCTGATGACCTCCCTTCCTTATTTCTTTCTCTTGGCGCCCACGGTACGTTTGGGACCTTTGCGGGTACGAGCATTGGTCTTGGTTTTCTGACCGCGTACCGGCAGTCCGCGACGATGACGAATACCGCGATAACAACCTATTTCCGAGAGTCTCTTGATATTGAGCGCTACTTCACGTCTGAGATCCCCTTCGACCTGATAGCTGCTAGCGAGGATATCACGGATCCGGCCGACTTCATCTTCGGTCAGGTCTTTGACGCGAGTATCGGGATTGATCCCTGCCTCGCTCAATATTTTCTGGGAAGTTTTCAGGCCAATGCCGTAAATATAGGTCAGCCCGATCTCAACTCTTTTTTCTCTGGGCAGGTCAACACCAGCAATACGAGCCATTATTTTAACACCTCCGTTTAATTATCCTTGAACCTGTTTATGCTTGGGATTAGGGCAGATAACCATCACTTTGCCCCGTCTTTTAATGATTTTGCATTTTTCGCAAATCGGCTTAACAGAAGCTCTTACCTTCATGCTTAGCACTCCTTTCAGATATTCCGCTGCAGTACCGGCGAGCCTCGAGACCTTTAACACGCCGGCTGCTAATAATCTTGAATTTATTTATATCTGTAGGTTATACGGCCCCGTTTCAGATCATAAGGGCTCAATTCCACTGTCACCTTATCGCCGGGCAAAATGCGGATATAATTGGTACGGATTTTGCCCGAGATATGCGCTAGAATCCGATGACCGTTCGCCAGTTCAACGGTAAACATCGCATTTGGCAATGGTTCGATGACAACGCCGTCAATTTCGATTGCATCTTCTTTTGACATTTATTCGCCCTCCTTCATCAATTCTGCCATAGCAGCGCGAATTTCCACATCGCTCGGCAGGTCTCCATGCTTTTTGTTCATCAGATCAGCCGCTATCCTATGAACAATCTGCACGTGACGGATATTCTTTTTCTTGGGATTAGCAATACCTCGTTTCCGCCCATCGGCAAGATAGAGAATATCTGCTGCACAAGCCAGAACCAGATAATACCGGCCTTTATCACGTCCTGACTTCGAGCGAACCAATCGGCCTATCATGTCGCTGCCGTAAGAGGATGCGACCGCGGCAATGAAGGCGCCATAATCCGGATATACTTTTTTCTTCATATGGTTGCTATCCTTATATGGTTATCCTTGGCTGGTCATTCTTGGCGCTATGGATCCGGGCCGTGGAAATATCATAGTCAACTAGCTCCAATTTTCGCCCAGGGCCTCGCCTAACTGAGCCGTTACGGCATTGATAGGCTGATCACCGTTGATGGTATGGAGAATCCCCTTCTGCTCATAATAAGAAATCAGCGGAGCAGTCTGAGCCTCGTATACCTCAAGACGGCTTTTAACGGTGGCTTCCTTATCGTCATCACGCTGGTAAAGCTCGCCGCCGCAGGCGTCGCAAACATTTTCCACTTCCGGAGCATTATACAGCAGATGGTAGATAGTACCGCAATTACGGCACATCCGTCTGCCGGTCAAACGGTCGATCAAACGGTCCAAAGGAACGCTGATATTTAATACTGCGTCCAGGCTGGTGGACATTTCTTCCATCAGGCTATCTAAAGCTTCCGCCTGAGGCAGGGTCCGCGGAAAACCATCCAGCAGGAATCCCTCGCGGCAATCACTCATCGAAATACGGTCCTTAATGATGCCGACAGTCACGATATCCGGGACTAATTGTCCCTTATCCATATAAGATTTTGCTTCTTTGCCCAGCTCAGTACCATTGCTGATGGCAGCGCGGAACATATCGCCGGTAGAAATATGGGGCACAAGCAGTCTTTTCACCAAGATATCTGCCTGAGTGCCTTTACCCGCGCCGGGGGGGCCGAGTAAGACTATTTTCATAATATCCTCCTTTAGCGGGCGAGCGCCGCCGGTTGCAACACCGGCGGCAGATGTCGCCTTAAGTGCTAGTAACAGCTATTTCATAAAGCCTTGATAATGACGCATCAGCAAATGAGATTCGATCTGCTTCATCGTATCCAAGGCTACGCCGACTGCGATCAGCAGCGAAGTACCGCCGAAATAGAGGTTCATGCCGGTGACGCCCATAAAGATGGAGGGCAGCAGCGCAATGATGGTCAAGAAGGTCGCGCCGGAGAAAGTCAGGCGGGAGAGGACTTTGTCCAGATATTCCGCCGTAGGCTTGCCAGGACGCAGACCGGGGATGAAACCGCCGTTCTTGCGCATATTATCCGCCACGTCAGTAGCATTGAAGGTAGCTGCGGTGTAGAAATAGGAGAAAAGGAAAATCAGGATCGCATAAGCGATGATATAGAACGGATGATCAAAGGCAAGGATGCGGTTGAAGAACTGCACCACCGAGCTATTGGGGTCGAACAATCCCAAAATAACGGTGGGGAAAGTCAGCAACGCCATCGCGAAGATGATCGGGATAACGCCTGCCTGGTTGATCTTCATCGGAATATGCGTGCTCTGACCGCCATAGACCTTACGGCCGATGACTCGCTTAGAGTACTGCACCGTGATCCGCCGCTGTCCTTCCTGGACGGCGACTACACCGGCCACCATCAGGATCGCGACGATCAGCAGGATAATGATACCAACAACGCTTACCGTACCGGTCTTAGCATATTCGTAGATCGTCATCGCGCCGGAAGGCAGGCGGGAAACGATACCCGCAAAGATGATCAACGAGATGCCGTTACCAATACCGTTTTCAGTAATCTGTTCGCCAAGCCACATCAGGAAAGCCGTGCCAGCGGTGAGGATGATCGTGCAGACCAAAACACTCCAGAAGCTGGGATTAAACATCGCGCTCCTTAAATAGATGGACATTACCACCGCCTGCAAAGCGCCCAGGATAACTGCACCAAAGCGGATATATTGCGCCATTTTCTTGCGCCCTTCAGTACCGCTTTTCTGCAATCTCTGGAAATAGGGTACGACCATCGTCAACAGCTGAATGATAATCGAGGCGTTGATGTAGGGGATGATACCCATAGCGAAAATAGTCAGGTTCTTGAAGGAACCGCCGGAGATGATATCGATCCAGCCGAAAATATCGGACTGGAACATGGTCGCCAGCAGGTCTTTATCAATACCGGGCACCGGGATATGGGATCCAAGTCGGAAGATGACGAGCATCAAGAGGGTGAAGAGGATCTTCCGCCTCAATTCCGGGATCTTCCAGGCATTGGCCAACGATGAAAACACTTATATCACCTCTACTTTTCCGCCGCGGGCAACAATCTGCTCGGTAGCGGCCTTGGTGGCCGGGATACGTACAGTCAGCTTTTTGGTCAATTCGCCATTATTCAGCACCTTGACGCCATCTTGTACTTTATTGATCAAACCGGCTTCCCACAGAAGCTCTTCAGTAATTACCGTATCGTCCTCAAAAGAGTTCAGAGCCTCGATCGGAATCTCCACGATCTGCTTTTTCCAGATATTAGTGAAGCCGCGTTTAGGCAAACGGCGGGACAGAGGCATCTGGCCACCTTCAAAGCCGGGGCGTACGCCGCCGCCGGAACGGGATTTCTGACCTTTATGGCCGCGGCCAGAGGTCTTGCCTTTACCGGAAGCGGTACCTCTGCCTACTCTAATCGAACGATGAGTAGAGCCGGGAGCTGGGGATAATTCATTAAGCTTCATATCGCACCTCCTCTAATTATCTGCCTTTTCAGTATAGGGTTCCACAGTAACCAGATGGGCGATCGACTGGATCTTGCCCATGATATCCGGGGTATCTTCCTGAATAGCAGAGGAATGCATCTTTTTCAGACCAAGAGCAACCGCAGTAGCTCTCTGTTTTTTATTGTAGCCGATCGGGCTTTTGGTGAGGGTGATTTTGATTTTCGCCATTGTCTGCCCCTCCTTAACCTAAAATCTCGCCGGGCTCTTTGCCGCGCAGTCTGGCTACTTCTTCTACGGTCTTCAAGGATTTGAGGCCTTCCATAGTAGCGTTAACCATATTGATCGCGGTGTTGGAACCAAGAGATTTAGTCAAAATATTTTTCATGCCTGCTAATTCGCAGACCGCACGAACCGGACCGCCGGCAATAACGCCGGTACCGTCGGCAGCGGGCTTCAGCATAACCTTGCCAGCGCCGAAACGTCCGATGACCTCATGGGGAATAGTATTGTGCAGCAGCGGGATGGAAATAATATTCTTTTTCGCATCCTCAACGCCTTTGCGGATAGCTTCCGGAACTTCGGTAGCCTTGCCCATACCGGCGCCAACCCGGCCTTTGCCATCGCCAACCACGACCAAGGCGGAAAAGCTGAAGCGGCGGCCGCCCTTAACAACCTTAGCAACGCGGTTGATAAAGACTACTCTTTCCTGAAATTCCGGCACCTCCTGAGGCTGGTCCCGTCTATCTCTTCTATCTCTTCTATCTCTGTTATCTTTAGAATCAGGTCTTGGCATTATTAAACCTCCTTCGCCTAGAATTTCAGGCCGCCCTCTCTGGCTCCGTCAGCGAGCGCCGCCACTCTGCCGTGATAGATCAAGCCGCCGCGATCAAAGACCACATTAGAGATCCCCTGGGCGGTAGCTTTCCCGGCGATGGAGAGGCCAACTTTCTTAGCCGCTTCCTTATTGCCGCCATACCCGTCCATACCTTCATCCAAGGATGAGGCTGCAACGAGAGTTTTGCCGGCAACATCGTCAATGATCTGGGCGTAGATATGCTTATTGCTACGATATACCGCTAAACGTGGAAATTCAGCGGTACCGGAGATGTTTTTGCGAATCCGGTAATGCTTTTTCGCACGAATGGCCTTGCGGTCAATCCTTTTATACATCTTTACCCTTCCTTCCTGCCGCTCCTGAGGATTATATCCCTCATTCTTCGCGGCAAATGCAAATGTGAATCGCTCCCTTATGCGGAAGCCCAATATAATGAAATATCAATTACAGCATTAAGCCTTAGCGCCAGCTTTACCGGCTTTACGGCGGACATATTCATCAGAGTATCTGATGCCCTTGCCCTTATACGGTTCAGGCTGACGGACTTCGCGGACATTGGCAGCGAAGGCGCCGACTTTTTCCTTATCAATTCCGGAGATAACGATGATATTAGGCTGTGGGACCTCTACTTTGAGATCGCTGCCGGGATCCATCTCTACCGGATGAGATTTACCAACGATGAGCGACAGTTTATTGCCGTTCATGGCGGCGCGGTAACCAACGCCGACCAAAGTAAGTCTCTTTTCAAAGCCGGTGCTGACGCCGATCACCATATTATTCAGCAGGGCGCGGGTCAGGCCATGCAAAGAACGCTCTTCCGGCTCATCGCTGCGGCGGGTCACTTTGATGACGCCGTCAGTCAATTCGATATCAATTTTATCGGAAAACTCTCTGGTGAGAGTGCCCTTGGGTCCTTTGATCTCAACAGCATGACCGTTGATGGTCGCGGATACGCCGGCGGGCAAGACGATAGGCATTTTGCCGATTCGAGACATGATTACACCTCCCAGCGTTACCAGACATAGCAGAGAACTTCTCCGCCCAGTCCTGCTTTACGCGCATTTTTATCGGTCATGAGACCATTAGACGTGGAAACGATAGCGATGCCCAGGCCGCCCAGTACTTTCGGCAGCTCATCTTTCTTCGCATAAACGCGAAGGCCGGGACGGGAAATTCTCTTCAGACCGGTGATAACCCGCTCTTTGCTGCCCGCATATTTCAGATAAATGCGGATAATTCCCTGCTTACCGTCTTCTATATATTCCACATCCTTGATGAAGCCTTCATCCTTAAGGATATTCGCCATTGCCATTTTGGTCTTTGAGGCGGGGATCTCCACCTTTTCCGTGTAGACCATATTGGCGTTACGAATTCTGGTCAGGAAATCGGCAATCGGATCGGTAACAACCATTTACTTTAACCTCCTTATCCCGGCTCTTACCAACTGGATTTGGTGATACCGGGGATTTCTCCTTTGTAGGCCAGTTCGCGGAAACAAATGCGGCAAATGCCAAATTTACGCATATAGGCATGAGGACGGCCGCAGATGCTGCAACGGTTATAGCCGCGGACCGAATATTTCGGAGTCCTCTTTTGCTTTACCAACATTGAAGTCTTAGCCACAAAAATACCTCCTCTTTTACTTATCGGCGAAGGGCATACCCATCAGCCGCAACAGTTCATAACATTCTTCATCGGTTTTGGCGGAGGTAACGAACGCCACTTCCAAGCCGCGAATCCGGTCGATCTTATCATATTCGATTTCCGGGAAAATCAACTGTTCTTTGAGACCGAGGGTGTAGTTGCCTCTGCCGTCAAAAGCTTTAGGAGAAACGCCCTTGAAATCTCTGACGCGAGGGATGGAAGCCGAGATCAGCTTATCGACAAATTCATACATTCTGTCGCCGCGCAGGGTAACTTTGCAGCCGATAGACATGCCTTCACGGAGTTTGAAGGCAGCGATGGATTTTTTGGCTTTGGTGACGATCGGTTTCTGGCCGGTGATGGTAGTCATATCCGCCACGGCGGCGTCCAAAGCTTTAGGATTAGCAATCGCTTCTCCCAGGCCAGTATTGACGACTACTTTGACCAGGCGAGGGATATCCATAACATTATCATAGTTGAACTTTTCCTGGAGCTTGCTCTTAATTTCTGAGTCATAACGCTCACGAAGCCTTGCCACTGATTATTCCTCCTTTCCCTCTTCGCTATTTATCTAAGTTAGCGCCGCAGATTGCGCAAACACGAGATTTTTTGCCATTAGCGTCGATTTGCTTTTTAATGCGAACGCCTTTGCCGCATTTATCGCAGAAAATCATCACATTGGAGCTGTCGAGCGCAGCCTCTTTTTTGATGATACCGCCCTGAGGAGCAGCCTGGGTAGGCTTGGTATGGCGGCTGACCAGATTGACCTTATCCACGAAAACACGTCCATGGGTGGCGTCCACGTCAATGATTTTACCTTTTTTACCGGCGTCCTTACCGGTGATTACAATCACGGTATCGCCTTTTTTGACGTGCATTTTCTTCTTATCTGCCATAGCTTATACCTCCTAGAGCACTTCCGGCGCCAGAGAGATGATCTTCATGAAGTCCTTATCACGAAGCTCTCTCGCTACCGGGCCAAAGATACGCGTACCTCTGGGCTGCCCTTCGTCATTGATGATAACCCCGGAATTGGTATCGAAGCGGATATAGGAGCCATCCGGACGACGGATTTCCTTGGTGGTACGAACCACGACCGCTTTGACGATATCGCCTTTTTTAACTACGCCGCCGGGGCTTGCTTCCTTAACGGAGCAGATGATAACATCGCCTACCGTAGCATATTTACGACGGGAACCGCCCAGCACTTTGATGCACAGAAGCTCTTTAGCGCCGGTATTGTCCCCGACTTTCAGTCTTGTTTCGGCCTGTATCATTACTACTAGCCTCCTTCTTCCTAAAAAGTTACACTATCGGCGCTTTCTCGAGGATCTCCACCACTCTCCAGCGTTTTTCTCTGGACAGCGGTCTGGTCTCGGTGATCAGGACCTTATCCCCGACTCTAGCTTCGTTATTTTCGTCATGCGCCTTATATTTTTTACTGGAAGTGGTGATTTTCCCATAGAGGGGATGACGGGTGCGCGATTCGACCCGAACCACTACCGTTTTATCCATTTTATCGCTGGCAACAATGCCGATGCGGGTTTTTCTGGATTTTATTTCCATGAGTCTGAGCTACCTCCTTTTCGCAGTTTTCGCTTAATTAGCCTTTTCCATATCCTTTTGCCGGATAACGGTCTTTACTCTGGCCATATCCTTCCTGACGGATTTAATCATCATCGGATTGTCCAACTGACCGGTGGCTAAACGAAAACGCAAATTAAAGAGTTCCGCCTGGAGATCATTTTCCTTTTTTACCAACTCATCATAGGTGAGGTCACGGAGTTCTTTAGCTTTCATTTGCTTCACCACCTATCGTAGCTTCTTTTTTGACAAATTTGGTTTTGATAGGCAGTTTATGCTGAGCCAGACGGATAGCCTCTTTGGCCAGCTCTTCGGGAACTCCGGCGATCTCGAACATCACTCTGCCGGGTTTAACCACTGCCACCCAGTATTCAGGAGAACCTTTACCGGAACCCATACGGGTTTCAGCCGGTTTCTCAGTAACGGGTTTGTGGGGGAAGATCTTAATCCAAACCTTACCGCCACGTTTGATATAACGGGTCATCGCGATACGGGCTGCTTCAATCTGCCGACTGGTGATCCAGCCGCATTCGAGAGCCTGCATACCGTATTCGCCGTAAGTCACGGTATTGCCCTTATGGGCAGCGCCTTTCATCGTGCCGCGGTGTTGGCGGCGATATTTAACACGTTTTGGCATTAACATTTTACTCGCCCTCCTCCACTGCAATTTCCTGGACCTTTTCTACTTTCTGGGGAAGGATCTCACCCTTGTAGATCCAAACCTTAATGCCGATTTTACCATAGGTGGTATTGGCTTCAGCAAAACCGTAATCGATGTCGGCACGCAAGGTGTGCAGCGGAACCTTACCCTCTGCATACCATTCAGTGCGGGCGATCTCAGCGCCGCCTAAGCGACCGGCGCACATGATCTTGATACCGCCGGCGCCCATTCTCATGGTGCGGAAGACGGTCTGCTTCATCGCACGGCGGAAGGCAATACGTCTTTCCAAAGAGGAAGCGACGCTTTCTGCTACCAGCTGCGCGTCCAGTTCCGGACGTTTCACCTCAGTAATATTAACGGAAACCTTTTTGCCACAGATCTTTTCGAGCTCCTGGCGCAGCACTTCTACTTCCTGACCGCCACGGCCAATCACGGTGCCGGGTTTAGCAGTAAAGATATTGACGATAACACGGCCGCCCTTGCGCTCGATATCCACCTTGGAAATAGCGGAGGTATAGAGCTTCTTCTTGACGTAGCTGCGCAGCTGATAATCGGAATAGAGGAAATCCTTGAAATCTTTATTGTTAGCATACCAGCGCGCGTCCCAGTCTTTGATAACGCCAACCCGGAAACCCTTGGGATTTACTTTCTGACCCATGTTAAACCTCCTCTCTTGTGCCAACCACAACGGTGATATGGCTCATTCTGTGTACCATTCTATCCGCACGACCCTGCGCACGGGGTTTGTAGCGGCGAAGGCTGGGACCTTCGTCGACATAAGCCTTGGTAACGATCAAATCATCTTTAGCCAGGGAGAGATTGTTCTCCGCATTGGCTACTGCTGATTTCAAAACTTTTTCAGCATATTCAGCGCCCTTATTCGGGGAAAATTTCAAAATAGCTTCCGCTTCCCTCACGCTTTTGCCTCTGATCAAGTCGATGACCAGGCGCGCCTTACGGGGGGAAATGCGAAGATATTTAGCGGTTGCGTTTACTTCCATTTTCCTCCTCCTTTCTACTTCAGAGCCGTGGAACGCTCGGTTTTACCACCATGGCCGCGGAAGTAGCGTGTGGGAGCGAACTCTCCGAGCTTATGGCCGACCATATCTTCAGTGATATATACGGGAACATGTTTTTTGCCGTCGTGAACAGCGATGGTATGACCCACCATCTGAGGGAATATCGTGGAAGCGCGCGACCAAGTTTTCAGAACTTTTTTATCGCCGCTTTCATTGAGAGCTTCGACACGAGCTAAAAGTCTTGCCTCTACGAATGGGCCTTTTTTAATTGATCTACTCATGAATACGAATCCTCCCTTCCCTATTTACTGTTCCGTCTCTTGACGATCATCCGGTTGCTGGCTTTCTTGCGGTCTCTGGTCTTGGCACCCAAAGCAGGTTTACCCCACGGGGTAACCGGGTTGCGGCCGACCGGGGAACGGCCCTCACCACCACCATGCGGATGGTCAACAGGATTCATAACAACACCGCGGTTAGCGGGACGGATGCCGAGCCAGCGGCTGCGTCCGGCTTTACCGATATTAACGTTTTCTTGGTCGATATTGCCGACCAGGCCGATGGTAGCGCGGCAACGATCGAGCACCATTCTCATTTCGCCGGAGGGCATACGCAAGGTGGCGTATTTGCCTTCTTTAGCCATCAGCTGAACGGAGCTGCCCGCAGAACGAGCCATCTGGCCACCCTGACCGGGACGAAGTTCTACATTGTGAACAACAGTACCGACCGGGATCGCAGACAGTGGCAGGGCATTGCCGGGTTTAATATCAACGCTGGCGCCGGAGATAACGGTATCGCCGACCTGGATGCCATAGGGAGCGATGATATATCTTTTCTCACCGTCGGCATAATTGAGCAGTGCGATATTGGCGCTGCGGTTGGGGTCGTACTCGATACTGGCGACCTTAGCCGGGATATCGTCCTTATCGCGCTTGAAATCGATAACGCGATACATTCTCTTATGGCCGCCACCCTGATGACGGGTGGTCATTCTACCCTGGTTATTGCGGCCGCCATTGGATTTCAAGGGCTGCAGCAGCGATTTTTCCGGAGTAGAGGTGGTCAGCTCCTCAAAGGTGGAAACCGTCATGCCACGACGGCCAGGAGAAGTAGGCTTATATTTTTTAATTCCCATTAGTCATTTCCTCCTTTTCCAAACCTACTGCAAGTTGCTGAAGATTTCAATCTTATCGCCTTCAGCCAGCTTGACAATAGCGCGTTTGGTATCGGGGCGACGGCCCCTATAACGACCGAGAGTCTTGATCTTGCCTTTTAGATTACGGGTGGTAACATCGAGAACCTTGACCTTGAACAGTTCTTCCACCGCGTGTTTGATTTCGATTTTATTAGCGTCTTTAGCCACGAGGAAGGAGTATTTGTTGTCTTCCATAAGAATGATGGATTTCTCCGAAACCATCGGCTTGACCAATACCAGATGCGGATCGCGCATTATCCATACACCTCCTCTATCAGTGCCAACGCAGCTTTGGTGATGACCAGCTGGTCATGATAAAGAATATTGTAGGTGTTCATGCCGTCAAAGGGAACCGCCTCCGCAGTAGCGATATTACGCAAGGACAGGGCAGCGTTGAGGGCATCATCGCCTAAAACGACCAAAGCGTTGGTAGCGTTGATATTTGCCAGGATCCGCGCCATTTCCTTAGTCTTAGGGGCGTCGAAATCCAGTTCGTCAATAACAATCAGCTTGCCATCCGCCAGCTTGGAGCTGAGAGCGGAAAGCAGGGCTGCTCTACGCATTTTTTTCGGCATCGTGATCGAATAATCACGGGGAGTCGGGCCAAAGGCCACGCCGCCGCCACGCCATACCGGGTTACGCGAGGAACCGAAGCTGGCGCGACCGGTGCCTTTTTGTCTCCAGGGCTTTTTGCCGCCGCCGGAAACCGCAGCTCTATTCTTAGTGCTATGAGTGCCGCGGCGCTGCGACGCGAGATAAACGCGTACCGCCTGGTGCATGATCGGCACATTGATCTGATTCATGAAGATGGCGTCATTGAGTTCAATTTCGCCTACCGAAGAACCTTCACGGTTCAAGATATCTATCTTAGTCATGCCTGACCTCCTTTCTTCGCCTAACTCATTTTACGAGATTCTTTGATCAGCAACAGCGACTGCTTAGCTCCGGGAAGCGCGCCCTTAATCAACAGCAGATTGCGCTCGGCGTCGACTCTGACGACTTCCAGATTCTGAACAGTGCAATTATCGCCGCCCATCCGTCCAGGAGAATGTTTACCCTTGAACACGCGGGCCGGGCCCTTGGCGCCGGCGGAAGCCGGACGGCGGTGGTTCTTAGAGCCATGACCCATCGGGCCGCGGCGGTCGTTCCATCTCTTGATGGTGCCGGCAAAGCCTTTGCCTTTGCTGACGCCGGAGACGTCGACGATTTCGCCAGGGGCGAAAATTTCAACAGTGACGGTATCGCCAGGATTATAGGCGGCTACGTCTTCTACTCTGATTTCTTTCAAATACTTAACGGGGTCGATGCCCGCTTTATCGGTATGGCCTTTGCTGGGTTTAGTGACATTAACCGGTTTAACTTCGCCAAAACCAAGCTGAACCGCGGTATAACCGTCGTTTTCCATGGTTTTGACCTGAGCGATTTTGCAGGGGCCTGCTTCTACTACTGTAACCGGGACTACCTTGCCTTCAGGAGTGAAAACCTGAGTCATTCCCAGCTTTTTGCCGAGTATTGCTTTCGGCATATCGTGCACCTCACTTTCTAATATTGCAACGAATTCAGTACAGAGGTCGGCAGCAACGACCGACATGCAGAACGAACGACGTTCTCAATATGGTATGAAACAAACGCCTGCGCTTACAGCTTGATCTCAATATCAACGCCGGCGGGCAGATCCAAACGCATTAAAGCGTCCATGGTCTTGCTGGTAGGCTCAAGAATATCGATCAGACGTTTGTGAGTTCTCATCTCAAACTGTTCACGGCTGTCCTTATTGACATGCGGGGAACGCAGGATCGTGTAGATATTCTTTTCAGTCGGGAGCGGCACTGGGCCGGAAATCTGAGCTCCCGTTCTTTTGGCGGTTTCCACGATGCGGGCTGCCGAAGCGTCCAGCAATCTGTGGTCATAAGCCTTCAACCTAATTCTTACCTTCTGTTGTGCCATTGTGTTTCTCCTTTCGCTCGAATTTTTTCGAACTGGCTCCGCGAAAATTACCTCTCCTCCGCTTGAGGAGAGCAACCTCTCGCCTCACAGCTGAATATATCGCAATAAGCCGCAGCTTATGTGATATCGGATTGATTATTTGACGCTCATTGCCGGTCGGCTCATCGCCGGGAAAAATCAGCCGGATAAGCAGACCAAAGGGACGGAGCGGGATGGACCGTTTGGTTCATCCCGGAACCGTCCGCTAAAATGTCTTACTCGTTGATGGCGATAACAACGCCGGAACCAACAGTACGGCCGCCTTCACGGATAGCGAAGCGCAGACCTTCCTCGATCGCGATCGGCGTGATCAGCTCGATGTCCATATCTACGTTATCGCCAGGCATAACCATCTCTACGCCCTCAGGCAGATGAGCTA
>CALXQC010000084.1 GCA_944390435.1 uncultured Clostridia bacterium | reverse complement strand
TCGGCCTATTGTGCTATGGCGGCTTCGGTATTGCCGGCGCTTATATGCCCAATGCAATAACTATTTTTATCGACCGCCTGCTACTGGGCGCTGCCACAGCTGCGGTTATGAATGCCAGCGTAGCCTTTATCTCCAGCTTTTTCCAAGGAGAACAGCAGCTAAAAATCCTCTCTATCCAAAGCATGTCGATGGAATTCGGCGGCGTTATTTTCCTCACTGTCAGCGGGGTCTTAGCTGATATCTCTTGGCGTTGTCCTTTCTACATTTATGGCTTGGGATTGATTGCTTTTCTAGGCTTAATCTTCTTCATTCCCCGGGTAAGTGCTCATCATGATCCAGCTATCTCTGAGCAAGCGGAAAATGACGCCGCCCCAAAAGGTGTGCCTTTAGGTTTGGTACTGGTGATTGCTTTCTTGGGGATGCTGATGTTTTTTACTGCAGTAGTAGCGCTGCCGCTCTATCTGCAAAATCAGTTGGGATACAGCCCCTCTTTCACTGGTTATTACTTAGCCGCCCTGGATTTGGTAGCAGTAGCGGCAGCAGGTTTCGTTCCCCAAGTAGTAAAAAGAATAGCTGCCAAAGGCTGCCTGACTCTAGCTTTTCTTTTCTATGCAGCTGGTTTTAGCCAGTATTTTTTCTGCGGCGGTTCGCACCTGTTATGGACAGCGGCAATCTGCATCGGCATTGGTTTTGGCTTCTCAACACCGCTGTTTAATAATCTAATTGTCAATAAAAGCACTGCCGCCAACAAGGGGCTGCATATCAGCTTCGGCACCATGGCGATGTTTAGCGGACAGTTTCTTTCTGCTTTGTTGATATCAGTCCTTCCTGCCCAAAGACTTTTTCTCATTGCAGCGCTGATCGCGCTAGTGATTATGAGCCTCATACCGCCGGTAGTCCGCCACTATCAACAGCGGCGGACTTGCTAAAGATATAATACGTCCCACTACCGCCAAAATTTTTGGCTAAAGAAAAGGCGCAGCTACCAACTAAAACGCAATTTGCGGCAAGGAGTAGTTAGCGCCTTTTACTTCACCATAATAATAAAAATCGGAGCAAAGCGGACTTTGCTCCGATGTGGCGGAGAAGGAGGGATTCGAACCCTCGAGACCCTTTTGAGGCCTACACGATTTCCAGTCGTGCGCGCTCGACCAAGCTACGCGACTTCTCCATGCCTTGCTCTACTAATGAGCCGATATTTACCTGACTGAAAGCGGTGAATGCCCCGACCGCGCTGCTGTAGCTGCCGGATTGCCGCGATACTATTGTGGGCAAATTTTTGCCGCTTATTCATTATACAAAAGAGCTGCCGATAATGCAAGCACTTTTTCTTAGAATTGATTATTTGGCGTCTGGGCGCAAGCCTCGCGGAAGCGCAGCATCACCTTTTCATGTTCCGGCGCTCTCATGCCCAGCTCCCGGGCAGCCCATACTAGGCCGCCGTTAATAATATCGATCTCCGTCTGGCGGCCGCGTTCGATATCGGCCAGCATCGAAGAATGATTATCAGCAGTTTTCTCACAGGTATCGAGCACCGCCTGCCAGATCTCATCAAAGCTGATGCCGATCCCCTTGGCCTGGGCGATCGCTACGCCCTCGCGCACCAGGGCTTCCATCTCAGCGCGGGTCTGCTCATTGGCGGCCAGCACGCCGTTGCGGACGCGATAAATGGCGGACAGGGGATTGATCGCCGCATTAACCAGCAGCTTGCGCCAGAGGATATGATCCAGTTGCCGCTGCGGCTGTGCCTCGCAGGGGATACCGCAGCTGTCCAGCAGCTGCGCATATTGCTGCGCCGCCGCCTCGCGGGCAGCGTCGAGCGGCGCCAGATAGGTCGTTCCGCCGCCGCTGTGAACGATATTGCCTGGGCTGATCTCGAAAGCGCCCTGATAAGTCGCTCCGGCCAGCAGGCGGTTCGCCGGAAAACGCTCCAGCAGCAGCTCGGTATTGCCCATGCCGTTCTGCAGCGAGATGATATCCGGCTGGCCGGCCAATTCGCTCAGGCTCTGCGCCGCAGTATAGGTGCTATAACCCTTGACCGACAGCAACACTGCGTCGACCGGCTCGATTTCATTGATCCGCTGCCGGGTCTGGACGCGGATAATCTCTAAAGTTCCATCCTGCTCCTCCAAATAAACGCCGCGGTCTTCCAGCAGCATCAATTTGGCGATATCAGTATCATATAGCAGCACATCTTGACCGGCCGCAGTCATCCGGGCGCCGATATAGCAGCCCATCGCTCCTGCGCCGGCAATCAGAATTTTCATCTTTTCAGCCTCTTCGCTTAATACTAGCCGCTGCGCCGATTAATACAGCCGCTTGGCCTCATTCTCTTCCATTTTGACGCTGTGCTCCTCATCGGGAAAAGCACCGCTGCGCACTTCCTGCGCATAAGCGCGCAGCGCGGTCTCGATCTGCTCGCCGATATTAGCGTAGCGCTTGGCGAATTTCGGCGTATGGGCATTGCCGATGCCGAGAAGATCATGCCACACCAGCACCTGCCCATTGCAGTCCGCGCCGGAGCCGATGCCGATAGTCGGGATATCGATCTTTTCCGTAATCAACCGCGCCGCCTCGGCAGCGACGCATTCAATGACCACAGCGAAGGCTCCCGCCTCTTCCATATCCTGCGCTGCCTCGACCAATGCCCAGGCGCTGTCCTCATCACGGCCGCAGGTGCGGTATCCGTTCCATAAGCTGGCGTTCTGCGGCTCCAGTCCCAGATGCGCCATTACCGGAATGCCGCGGATAGTCATTTCCTTGACCAGGGGAGCGATATGGCTGCCCTCCAATTTGACGGCATGGGCGCCGCCTTCCTGAATCAGCCGCATGGCATTGGTAACAGCCTGCTCAACACTAACATGATAAGAACCATAGGGCATATCCGCGACCACCATTGGACCGCTGACCGCCCGGCTAACCGCCCTGGTATGGTGCAGCATATCCTCCATGGTCACCGGAATAGTGGTATCATAGCCCAGCACCACATTGCCCAGGCTGTCGCCGACCAAAATCATATCCACGCCTGCCTGTTCGGCCAAACAGGCGGAAGGATAATCATAGGCCGTCACCATCACCAGTTTTTCGCCGTGCTCCACTTTTTCCTGAATCTTTCTGACGGTATTTCTGCCTTTCATTATTCTATCTCCTTCTTCTCCCCTGCTGCCGGCAGCGGCCGGGCATTATTGATCGCCGTCGGCGAATAATTGCTCGAAAATCAGCGCCAGTTTTTCCGTTTCGCCGCGCAGATAGAGCCATCCCACCAGCGCTTCCACGCCGGTAGCCCGCCGGTAGGCGCCGACTGAAGTATGCGGCGGCTGATGCCCGCCCTTGGCATTGCGGCCATGGCGCATCACTTCTTTATCCTTCTCATCCAGCCGCTCCCACAGCAAATCATACAGCTGGCTCTGGCGCTCAGCGCAGACCAACTCCACTGCCCGGCGGTGCAAATCCTTATTATGCGCCTCTCCCCGCCCGAGCAGATATTCCCGCACTGCCAGCTCATAAACTGCATCGCCGATATAGGCCAAAGCCAGCGGCGGCAGCTTCTCGGCGGCGACTTTCATCCGGGCGGCCATTAAATCCGTTTCCAGCGGGCGCCATCCGCCGTATCCTCGATAGCGATACCCAATTCTTTCAGCCCGTCGCGAATCGCATCGGCAGTAGCCCAATCTTTTTTAGCCCGCGCTTCGCCGCGGATCCTGATAATCAATTCCAGCAATGCCTCTTCCAAACCGGCGGTTTCCTGGGCCGGCGGCATAATCATGCCCAGCACCGCCTCAAAATCATCAAACAGCGCCAAAGCGGCGGCAATATCTTCAGCAGAAACATCTCCGGCAGTCAGATAGCTGTTGCTCTCATGGCAAAAATCAAAAATAACCGAAATGGCTAACGCGGTATTAAAATCATCTTCCATCGCAGCGGTAAAAGCGGCGCGGGTCTTTTCTACCGCTTGGGTCAGCTGACGGTTAGCGCCGCTGGCCGCTTTCTTTTGCGCATCCAGCAGCAGGCGGTAGCTGGTGCGGATCCGCTCCAGGCTCTTAGCCGCGGCAGTCAGTTTATCATCGGAAAAATCAATCGGGCTGCGATAATGGGTGGCGAGCAGGAAATATCTCACCACATCGCCGGGGAATTTAGCCAAAATATCGCGCAGGAGGAAGAAATTGCCCAGAGATTTACTCATTTTTTCCTCATTAACGGTGATAAAGCCGTTATGCAGCCAGTAATTAGCAAATTGATAGCCGGCAGCCTTAGACTGGGCTGTTTCATTTTCATGATGGGGGAAAACCAAATCAGCGCCGCCGCCGTGAATATCGAAATGCCCTCCCAGGTATTTGCAGCTCATAGCCGAGCACTCGATATGCCAGCCGGGGCGTCCCTCTCCCCAGGGGCTGTCCCAGCAGATCTCGCCGGGTTTGGCCTTTTTCCACAACGCAAAATCCAGCGGGTCGCGCTTGATGCTGTCGACCTCGACGCGGGCGCCGGAGCGCAGATCGTCGATATCGCGGCCGGACAGCTCGCCGTAGCTGGGCAGCGAGCGGACATCGAAATAAACGTCGCCGTCCGCCACATAAGCGTGGCCGTTAGCGATAATCTTCTCCACCAGGGCGATAATATCCGCGATATGCTCAGTCACTTTAGGATGAACATCGGCGGGAATAATATTCAACGCCTTAGTATCCTCAAAATACGCGGCGATATATTTCTCAGCTATGCTTTTAGCGTCGCTGCCTTCCTCGGCGGCGCGGTTGATAATTTTATCGTCGACATCAGTAAAATTCTGCACATAAGTAACATCCCAGCCTTCCCAGATGAAGAAACGACGGATGGTATCGAAAACCACCAGCGGACGGGCATTGCCCAGGTGGATATAGTTATAAACAGTGGGGCCGCAGCAGTATATGCCTACCTTCCCCGGCTCAATGGGGACAAACTCCTCTTTGCGCGCATGTTTGGTATTATAGAGCCTGATAGACATAGTATCCTCCCTTTCGCCGGCTGCTGGGGCAGCTCCGGCAGATCTTTTTTGACAATACGGATTTATTATAACACTGATCCAGCTAAAGTTAAAGTATAATTGCGGTAATTTATGGGAAAAGATAAGATATCACGCATTATGATCCGCCGCGGACAGAGGCTGCGGTCCGCGGCAGGAAAGATAAACGGAGGTTGGATAGAGATGAAGCTTGGAGAATTTTTCACTAGCAAAAAAGGCACTTGGACGATGATTGCGGTTTTTCTTGTGCTGCTGATGGCGACCGCCGTCTACCCGGAATTCGGCGCAGGAGAAGAATCCGCCGCGCCGGAGCCAAGCGTAGCGGACGCTGATCCCGGCAGCCAGACGTCTGCTGAGCCCGACGCTCAGACGCCCGGCGGCAGCAGCCTGGAGGACGGAGAAGCGCTGCCGGACGATCCGGACACTACCCTGGATCCGGAAGCCGCTGCGGCTAACGCCGCGCCAACCAGCTGGCTGACGCCGCTTGCCGGCGGGCTGGGCCGCGGCTGCGGATTCAGCTATGATCCTACCTATGGCGATTACCGCTATCATCACGGCATTGATCTGACGGCCGAGCCCGGCACCGCCGTCTATGCCGCGGCATCCGGCACGGTGATGGTAGCGCGCGAGGACGGCATGTGGGGCGGCATCGTCACTATCGAGCACGGCGGCGGCTGGAAAAGCGTTTACCGCTGCCTGACTCCGGAGACCGTCTACGGGGACACTCCGGAAGCCGGAGAAATCATCGGCTATATCCAGGAAACTACCGCCGCGGAAGGCGGCCAGGAAGCGCATCTGCATTTCGAGCTGTATCTCAATGACGAGGAGGTAGACCCTGCCGAATGGATAGCGCTCTAGGCGGCAGCGGCGTGCAGCCGCCGCAAAAGTCAGATAAAAATCATTTCTCGCGCAGGCAGGCGAATTGACTTTAGGCCATATAATGATATAATAAATTAATTAATACTATTTGCCAGAGCCGGCGGCAGGGCGCTGTTCCGGCGCTTGCCGCCGGCTCTGGCTCCAGCCAATTACCACACTCAACGGAGGTTACATAGATGGGTTTTTTCGCAAATCTTTTTGACGACAATGCTAAAGATATTAAAAAATATTCCAAGGTAGTCGAGCAGATCAATGCGCTGGAACCGGCGATGCAGGCGCTTTCCGATGCTGAGCTGGCCGGTAAAACCGCAGAATTCCGCCGCCGCATCGCCGAGGAAAACCTGACGCCGCATGACCTGCTGGTGGAGGCTTTCGCTGTGGTGCGCGAGGCTTCGCGCCGCGTGCTGGAAATGCGCCATTTCGACGTTCAGCTGATCGGCGGCATGGTGCTTTCAGACGGCCGCATCGCCGAGATGAAAACCGGCGAAGGCAAAACGCTGGTCGCTACCGCCCCGGCTTATCTGCACGCGTTGTTCGGCAAGGGCGTCCATGTAATCACCGTCAACGATTATCTGGCCACCCGCGACAGCGAATGGATGGGCCGCCTTTATAAATTTCTCGGATTATCGGTAGGCCTGATCGTTCACGGTATGGATACCGAGGCTAAAAAGGCCGCCTACAATGCGGATATTACCTACGGCACCAATAATGAATTCGGTTTCGACTATCTGCGCGACAATATGGTTTTCCGCAAGGAGAACATGGTGCAGCGGCCGCTGCATTACTGCATTGTCGACGAGGTCGACAGCATCCTCATCGACGAGGCGCGCACCCCGCTGATCATCTCCGGCCCCTCTGCCAAGAGCTCGGAAATGTACTCTGTAGCCGCCAGCATCGTCCCGCGGCTCAAAGAAAAAGTTGATGAAGACGGCGACGGCGATTTCACCATCGATCTCAAAACCCGTCAATGCGCGCTCACCGAAGAAGGCGTCGCCAAGGTGGAAAAGGCGCTGGGTATCGAAAACCTCTATGATCCGGCCAATACCGAAACTTCCCACTACATTAATCAGGCGCTGAAGGCGCAGTTCGTTTTCAAACGCGACCGCGACTATGTGGTCAAGGACAATCAGGTAATCATCGTTGACGAATTCACTGGCCGCCTGATGTTCGGCCGCCGTTACAGCGACGGTCTGCACCAGGCGATCGAAGCCAAGGAAAAGGTCAAGATCGAGCGCGAAAATCAGACTCTGGCCACCATTACCTTCCAAAATTATTTCCGTATGTATGATCTGCTGGCCGGCATGACCGGTACTGCCCAGACTGAGGAAACGGAATTCCGCAAGATCTATAATTTCGACGTCGTGGTGATCCCGACCAATGTGCCGATGCAGCGCATCGATTATCCGGATATTGTCTACCGTACCGAAAAAGGCAAATTCGCCGCGATCGTCGAGGAGATCGCCGCCGAACACGCCAAGGGACGTCCGGTGCTGGTCGGCACTATCAGCATTGAAAAATCCGAGCGTCTGAGCCGAATGCTCAGCCAGCATGGCATCCCCCATCAGGTGCTGAACGCTAAATATCATGAAAAAGAGGCGGCGATCATCGCCCAGGCCGGCCGCGAAAACGCGGTCACTATCGCCACCAATATGGCCGGCCGCGGCACCGACATCATGCTCGGCGGCAATTATGAGGCGCTGGCCATGGCCCAAGTCGCCGAGGACAAGGAAAAAGGCATCGACTATACTGATGAGCAGATCAACGCCCTGATCGCCGAATACAAGGCCAAGTCCGCCGCTGAGCATCAGCGTGTAGTTGAGCTGGGCGGGCTGCATATCATCGGCACCGAACGCCACGAATCGCGGCGTATTGACAATCAGCTGCGCGGCCGCGCCGGACGCCAGGGCGACCCAGGTAGCACCCGCTTCTACATCTCTATGGAAGACGATCTGATGAAGCGTTTCGGCGGCGACAATCTGGCGGCGCTGATGGACCGCGTCGGCATGGACGACAGCCAGCCGATCGACTCCGCCCTCGTCTCCCGCAGCATCGAGTCTGCGCAGAAACGTGTTGAGGAGCGTCATTTCGACGCCCGTAAAACCGTGCTCGACTATGACGACGTAATGAATGTCCAGCGCGAGCTGATCTACTCCGAGCGGCGCAAGGCGCTGATGGAGGACGATATTCATGACAGCGTTCTGGGCATGATCGAGGCCAC
>CALXQC010000083.1 GCA_944390435.1 uncultured Clostridia bacterium | reverse complement strand
GCAGGCATATTGCCGGCAGACTACCCGGTTACTATTCATGCAGTCAGCGGCTATAGCGGCGGCGGCAAAAGCATGATCTCCGACTATCAGGCTGAGCCGCGCCGCAACGAGCTTAGTTATACCCGCCCCTATGCCCTAGGACTAGCGCATAAGCATCTGCCGGAAATCCAAAAAATCAGCGGTCTAGCTATGCCGCCGGTATTCAATCCGCAAGTCGGCGATTTTTATGCCGGCATGACGGTCAGCGTACCGCTATATTCCCATTTGTTATATAATAACCCCGGTCAAAAAGAGGTTTTTTCCGCCTTGGCGGAGCATTATAAAAAGGAACGTTTCGTCACAGTTCAAGAAGCGCCGGAGAGCGGTTTTCTCTGTGCCGGCGCCAATACCGGCAGCAACTTCCTTACCATTTATGTCTGCGGCAATGAGCGGCAGATCACAGTGACCAGCGTGCTGGATAATCTGGGTAAGGGAGCTTCCGGAGCTGCGGTGCAAAACATGAATATCGCACTGGGGCTTGACGAAAGTCTGTCGCTGCTTTAAGCAAATGATAAATTGACGGGCAAGAAGCAAAAAAACAGCTATCAGCGAATAAATATTACTAAAGGAGATCGCTATGGAAGCAAAACAAATCTCCGGCGGCATTTGCGCTCCCCAAGGATTTACCGCAGCAGGAATCCATTCAGGACTGCGCAAAAACAAAGACCGCAAGGATCTGGCGATGATCAAAAGCAGCGTGTCCTGCTCCGCCGCTGCCGTCTATACCCAAAACAAGGTCTATGGCGCACCGATCACGGTCACGCGGCGTAATCTGGCCGATCATCAGGCTCAGGCTGTTATCTGCAATAGCGGCAATGCCTACACCTGCCTGGCTGATGGCGTTGAGCTGGCCACCAAAATGTGCGATCTGGCTGCCGACGCCCTGGGGCTGCGCCGCGAGGATATCATTGTCGCCTCAACCGGCGTGATCGGCATGCCTTTTGATATTCAGCCAATCGCCGACCATGTCGGTCAACTGGCCGCTCAGCTAAGCGCAGATGGAGGGCATGATGCCGCTACGGCAATTATGACTACGGATACCGTCCCCAAAGAAATCGCTGTGGAGTTTACTCTCGGCGGAAGGCCCTGCCGGATCGGCGCGATCGCCAAGGGCTCAGGGATGATCCACCCTAATATGGCGACCATGCTGAGCTTTATCACCACCGACGCTGCGATCAGTCCGCAAATGCTGGATCGCAGCCTCAGGGAAGTAGTGCAGGATACCTACAATATGATCAGCGTCGACGGCGATACCTCGACCAATGATATGGTGGCCATCATGGCCAACGGCCTGGCAGGCAATCCAGAGATCGTCGTCCAAGACAGCGATTATCAGCAGTTTACTGCGGCTTTACGCCAGATCGCTACGGTGATGGCACGCAAGATCGCTGGCGACGGCGAGGGTGCGACCCGGCTGCTGGAATGTACTGTCTGCGGCGCGCCGGATCTGCAGACCGCGCGGCGAGTAGCCAAATCGGTCATTACCTCCTCGCTCACTAAAGCGGCGATTTTCGGCGCTGATGCCAACTGGGGGCGGGTGCTCTGTGCGATCGGCTATACGGAAGGCGATTTTGCCGTTGACCGAATCGCCGTCTCCTTCAGCTCTCCCAAAGGCTGCATCGAAGTCTGCCGCAACGGCGCCGGGATCGCCTTTTCTGAAGAAAAAGCAAAGGAAATTTTGCTGGAAAGCGAAATTCATATCAATATCGATATGGGGCTGGGAGCAGCCAGCGCCACTGCCTGGGGCTGCGATCTCACCTATGATTATGTCAAAATCAACGGCGATTACCGTACCTAGGCCGACAACAGCAACTAGCAACTAAAGGAGATCTGTTAATGAAAAAAAGATTAAATATGGCCGAGCAATCGATGAAAGCCAATATCCTTACCGCTGCCCTGCCATATATCCAAAAATACGCCGGCAAAATCGTAGTCATCAAATATGGCGGCAACGCTATGACCAATGATGAGTTAAAGCAGGCGGTGATGAGCGATATTATTCTGCTTAATCAAGTCGGTATCAAAGTGGTATTGGTTCATGGCGGAGGCCCGGAAATCACCGGTACCATGCAGGCGATGGGCATCGAAAGCAAATTTATCAACGGCCTGCGCTATACCAGCGAGGAAGCAGTCAAGGTCGTTCAGATGGTACTGTGCGGCAAAACCAATAAAGATCTGGTCAAGCTGATCTGCAAATCCGGCGGCCGCGCCATCGGCCTCTGCGGCTTGGACGGTTCCATGATCAGCACCCGCAAGCTGGAGGGCGAAGACGATTTAGGCTTTGTCGGCGATATCACCGATATTGACCCCACACCGATCCTGGATATTATGAACGACGGCTATATCCCGGTCATTGCCGCTGTCGGCGTCGATGATAAAGGGCAGGTCTACAATATCAATGCCGATACTGCGGCCGCCGCGATCGCAACCTCGCTGAAGGCGGAAAACATTATCCTGATCACCGATATCCGCGGGCTGATGCTGGATCCGGAAGACCCGTCCTCCTTTATTTCCGAGGCGAAGATCTGCGAGCTGGAGCAGATGATTCAAGACGGTATCGTCACCGGCGGAATGATTCCTAAAGTACGCTGCTGCGCCTATGCTGTGGAAGGCGGAGTCCAGAAAGCCTTCATGATCGACGGGCGTATTCCCCATGCTATCCTAATCGAGATGTTTTCCGACGAAGGTATCGGCACGATGATTCACAGCTAACTGGCCTCATTCATAAAGCGAATAAAAATACCGCTCTTATCAAAGAGCGGTATTTTTTGCTTAAAGATAACTGTGCAGCCTGCAGGGTATATACTGATGCTTATTTACCCAGGATGATATTGGTCAGATCCACCGGATCGACAATTTTGCCGTTCTGATACACGCGCATATTGCCGCTGGCGATTTCATCAATGAGAATAACTTCGCCGTTTTTATCATAGCCGAACTCAAATTTGATATCCCACAGATCAAGGCCTTTTGTTTTGAGATCGTCAGCGACGATCTTAGTAATTTTGAGCGTTTGCTCTTTCAGGCTATTGAACTGATCTATGCTCATCACACCCAAAGCCACCAGGCCTTCGCTGGTTACCAGCGGATCGCCCTTGGCATCATCCTTAAAGGTGCATTCCACATAACCGCCGGGCAAAGGAGTGCCGTCGGCAATATAGTCGCCATAGCGGCGGATAAAGCTGCCGGTCGCAACCAGACGGCAGATAACTTCCAAGCCCTTGCCGAAAACCTTAGCAGGGACAACCTCCATCGTGGCATCATCGACATTGGCGCTGATATAATGAGTTTTGATCCCAGCTTGCTTCAAGATCTCGAAGAAATGAATCGAGGTTTCCAGGTTGGCTCTGCCGATACCCTCAATGGTCAGGCCGACCGAGTTTTCGCCCGGATCAAAAACGCCGTCCTTGCCGGTACAGTCATCCTTAAACTTCAGCAACACATTGCCGTTATCCAGTTCAAAGACATCTTTGGTTTTTCCCTGATAAATTTTTTTCATGGTGGACCTCACTTATTAATGAAAATTTTGGTACTAAAAAAAGGAATACTTGATTATTATAAAATTTTTTTTGCCAATAGGCAATATTTTTATCCGAGAAAAATGAAAAAAAATTCGCTGGAACAGCGGTCTCTCCACCGAATGGAGATTACCGATACCGCTTTGGCTGCCTCAAGGAAATCCCTGTCCCCGCCAGCCTACTCTCCCCCGTGTTTGCAGCGCAAATTACTCTTGACTTTATTCCGGAGGCTATGATATTATATCTTATAATTGAATCGCCGTTGTAAAGGCTGTGAAGAGAAGAGTAAGCTGGATGATCGCACTACCAGAGAGCCTGGAGGATGGAAACAGGCGTGTCGCATCTTGCTGAAGATGGTCTTGGAGCTGCGCACCGAACGGAGCAGATATGTCCTCCGTAGGCTGCGTCGGGAAGCGCCCGTAACAGCGCCCGAGTATTGGCACACTCGCTAAGGCTCCTGCCGTGAGGCTGGAGTGAACCAAGGTGGTACCACGAAGCTTTTGCTGTCGTCCTTGATGATCTTTCATCACGGACGTTTTTTTATGAGCATAATTAATGGCAGAAAGGATTTTCTATGCCTAATACCGACCAAACCCCGATCATTCAGATCAAAGGACTTAACAAAACCTTCAAATCCGATGCCAGCGCCGTAGTAGCTCTGGACGATATCAATATCGATATTATGCACGGTGAAATTTTCGGCGTCATCGGCCTCTCAGGAGCAGGCAAAAGCACCCTGGTGCGCTGCATCAACCTTTTAGAGCGTCCGACCGCCGGACAAGTTATTTTTGACGGCCGGGACATGACTCAACTCTCTGCCAAAGAGCTGCGCCGCGCCAGACAAAGCATCGGCATGATTTTCCAGGGCTTCAACCTGCTGATGCAGCGGAACGCTCTGGACAATATCTGCTTCCCGCTGGAGCTGGCCGGAGTCTCGCGCAAGGCAGCGGTCAAACGGGCGGAAGAGCTCTTGGAAACCGTCGGCTTAAGCGATAAAGCAAAATCCTATCCCTCCCAGCTCTCCGGCGGTCAAAAGCAGCGGATCGCTATTGCCCGCGCCCTGGCCAATAATCCCAAAGTCCTGCTTTGCGATGAAGCGACCAGCGCGCTCGACCCAACCACCACGCAATCGATTCTGGCGCTGCTCAAAGAGCTTAATCAAAAATTAGGCGTCACCGTAGTAATCATCACCCATGAGATGAAGGTGATCGAGCAGATCTGTTCCCGGGTGGCGATTATCGCCGAGAGCCGTATTGTCGAGATGGGCATGGTGGAAGACGTCTTCCGCCATCCCAAAACCGCCGCGGCCAAAAAACTTATCTACCCAATGGGTCAGCAGGTGGAAACATTCACCGGCAAAGGTAATTTTGTGCGGCTGGTCTTCAATGGCGATGTTACCGCCCGGCCGATTGTCGCCGATATGGTTCTGACCTGCGGCGCGCCGGTCAGTATTGCCTTCGCCGATACCAAAGAGATCGACGGCATGACCTACGGACAGATGATTTTGCAGATGCCGGACAACCCGGCTACTTATCAAAGAATGTTAAACTACCTTGACGACGAGGGTATTCCTTATAACGAGGAGGGCGAGAGCTATGTTCAGTGAGCAAATGATTTTAGTGACGCTGCAGGGTCTGGGCGAAAGCCTCTATATGACTCTGCTCTCCACCCTGGTCGCCTATATCATCGGCCTGCCTTTAGGACTGATCTTAGTGGTTACTGATAAAAACGGCATTCACCCCAATGCGCCGGTCAATCAAATCCTCGGCGCGATCATCAATATTCTGCGTTCAGTACCCTTCCTGATCTTGTTGGTAGCGATTATTCCTTTTACCCGGCTGATAGCCGGTACCAGCATTGGTTCTACCGCTACCGTCGTACCATTGGTTATCGCAGCCGCGCCGTTTGTAGCGCGTGTCGTAGAGGGCTCAATCAAGGAGGTAGATCGGGGCGTAATCGAAGCGTCCCTTTCTATGGGCGCCTCCACCATGCAGGTAGTACGGAAGGTACTGGTTCCGGAAGCGATGCCTTCCCTGCTAACCGGGCTGGCGCTGTCGCTGACCACGATCCTCAGCTATTCGGCTATGGCCGGTTTCGTTGCCGGCGGCGGCTTAGGCGCGATCGCCATCAACTACGGATATTACCGCAAGGAAACTGATATCATGCTGTTGATGGTGGTGATCCTGGTGATCATCGTCCAGGTATTCCAGGGCATTGGCAACTGGATCGCCCGCCGTGCCGATAAACGCATTCATTAAATAGATCTCAAAGTTGGCTGTTTAGATAAATATTTATTAACAAAAGGAGAAAGAATCATGAAAAAAGCACTGTTGATTTTACTGGCATTGGCGATGGTTGTCGCTTTTGCCGCCGGCTGCGCGCAAGATCCGGCTACCGATGATCCTAACGCAGAAAACGAAACCCTCACCCTGACCGTAGGCGCCAGCCCCACTCCGCATGCGGAGATTCTGGCCGCTGCTAAAGATATCCTGGCAGAACAGGGCATCGAACTGATCATTGAGGAATTCAATGATTATGTTATCCCCAACACTTCGGTAGAAGACGGCAGCCTGGACGCTAACTACTTCCAGCATCAGGCTTATCTCGATCAGTTCAATATCGAACAGGGCACTCATTTGGTCTCAGTAGCTTCTATCCATTATGAGCCCTATGCTATCTATCCTGGCAAAACCGCTACTTTAGAAGAAATCGCCGACCGCGCTACTATCGCCGTGCCGAACGACGGCACCAATGAAGGCCGCGCGCTGCTGCTGCTGCAGAACCTCGGCTGGATCACCCTCGCCGAAGGCGTCGGTCACACCGCCACTGTTCTCGATATCGTTGACAATCCAATGAATCTGAATATCGAAGAGATGGAAGCCGCTCAGATTACTATCGCTCTGCCTGATGTTGATTTTGCTGTTATCAATGGCAACTATGCCCTTCAGGCTGGGCTGAACGCTAACACCGACGGTCTGGCTCAGGAAGACGATTTCTCCGATGTTGCGCAGACCTATGTCAACGTCCTGGTCGTCAAAGAAGGCAATGAAGACAACCCTGCCGTTCAGGCTTTAGCTG
>CALXQC010000082.1 GCA_944390435.1 uncultured Clostridia bacterium | reverse complement strand
ATGATTTCCGCATTTTTTGGGATAATGCTTATTGCGTACATCATCTCGACCCCAATGATCATGACCATTTACTTAATCTCTACAACGAATGTCTCAAAAACGGCACTGAAGACCAGTTCTATACCTTTGCCTCCACTTCTAAAATCACCATGGCGGGTTCCGGAATTTGCGCTATGGCAATGAGCAAAGCTAACTATGACTGGACATTAAAGCAGTTAACCATTCAAACCATTTGCCATGATAATGTTAACCAGCTGCGTCATAGCCGTTATCTGCCCAATCTGGCGGCAGTAGAACAGCTGATGGCCAAACATGCCAGCTGCATCAAGCCGAAATTCCAGCTAGTACTGGGCGCGCTGCAAGAAAAAGTGGCTCCCTGCGGTATTGCGCATTGGCACAACCCCAGAGGCGGATATTTTATCTCCTTCTTCGCTATGCCCGGCTGCGCTAAAAGAATCGTCGCATTATGCAAGGAAGCCGGCGTGGAACTGACAGCCGCAGGAGCGACTTATCCCTATGGGCAAGATCCTCAGGACAGCAATATTCGGATTGCTCCAACATTCCCTTCTGTGGAAGAACTGCGCAAAACCATGGATATCTTCTGCGTCGCCGTCAAGCTCGCCACTTTGGAAAAACTCTTGCAGCAATAAACTATAAACGAGCCAAACAGTTTCAAGCAAGCATAAAAAAATCTGGAGCCAATCTGGTTCCAGATTTTTTATTAACAGTAAAACGGCTGATTTGGCGGGAAACAGCAATCACTGGCCATCAGGATGACAAATACTGCATGGTTCATAACCTATCGATTCTGCGGCGGACGGATCATTGAACCAAATACGATTTTCCTCTTTGATACGCTGCGCGCTAGAACAGGAAGCCAGATGGTATTTATCACTTCCCAAGCTGGCAACATACTCGCCGCTGGACAATACATTAGCCCATAAGCCCACCGCCGCCTCGCGGGCTGCCTGCTGCTGGCTCACAAACAAATCCACATATTTGACATTTGGCGGGAAAGTAGCGACCATAGCATGGCCTTGCAGCAGCAAGGTTGAATTGAACATTTCCCCATCCAAATAAACATAAGCTAACAGACGCCCATACTTATCACGCGGCTCAACATCAAATTCCAGGGCCACCAGCTGTCCTTCGAGCTGTTCTTTGGTAAATTCAGCGGCAATTTTGCCATAATCGGTATTTTTTTCTGCATCTGGGTGAACCGATTCCGGGGTGTCGACACCAATTAAGCGCACTTTTTCTTTATCGCCATGATAATCGATCTCAATCGTATCTCCGTCCACTACCCGCAGCACCTGATACAGCTCACCGCTGTCAGATACGCCGCCGCCCTCAGTAACGGTATCCGGCGTGCTGTCAAGCAAAAAGTCCAAGGCAGAACAGCCGCCGAGCAGCAAGAGCGTTGTCAGCAACAAACATGGCAATAAACGTTTCATCTATCTCTCCTAGCTCATAAGTCTTTTTCCAGAAAAACAATTTCCAGCAGTTAACGATCCCATTCTTCAGTGCCGTATTCGCGGATATTCTCGGCGATCTCAGCTAAACGGCGCAAACGATGATTAAGAGCGGAGCGACCTAAAGCAGAAATCTCGCTCAAATCAGCAAGAGAATAATCAGGATAATCTAAGCGTAATTCCGCAGCAATACGCAAATTGCGCGGTAGCTGGGATAAACCGATAGTGGAGTTGATATAATTGATATCCCGCACCTGCCGCATTCCGGCATTGACAACCTTATTGATATTGGCAGTATCACAGTTGCGCTGGCGGTTAACCTGGTTACGCACCTCTTTGGTCACTCTAATACTCTCAAATTCCAGCAAAGATCGGTGACTGCCCATGATGTTAAGCAGCTGACTGATTTCTTCCGCACCTTTGAGGTATACAATTTCCAGATCCTTGCGCCGCACGATTTTCCCATTAAGGCCAAAATCAGCCAGCAACTCCACTAGCAAATCCGCCTGGGGATGCTCCAATGAGCTGAATTCCAGATGATATGAGCCTTCCGGTTCGCTGATGGAGCCGCTCGCCAAAAAAGCACCGCGCAGATAGGCGCGCCGGCAGCATGCCGCCCCTAGGATTTGCTCACGAATCTGTTCAGGAAAAACCAGGCGTAAACAGCCGCGATCATCCACCATACCCAGCTGATGCAAAAAAGCGGTCAGGCGCTCCTGCGGCGGGACATTGAGCGTAAATACTTGATTTTTATGCAGCTGTGTCCGGCGGTGTACCGTAATTTCCCGCTCCAACGCAAAATCACGCGCCAAAGTGAACATCTTCCGTACGGAGGCGGAATGTTCAGTCTGCATAAAAAAAGAAAGCCTTCTGCCGTTGCCGATACGAATATTACCGTTGATCAAGAAAAAGGCGATAAATTCCGCCCGGCGGCAGCATGGTTTGGAGGAAATGACTCGAGTCAAATCATCCTTGACTTGTGTTGAAAAGCTCATACTCTTTCCCTTTTTCGTTCCATATCCCGATGAGAAACTGCCGTGCTATAGCCCAAACGACGCAATCTTTTACCGATATGCTCCGCTAAAGCAACACTGCGATGCCGCCCACCAGTGCAGCCAATAGCGATGGAGATATGTTTTTTCCCTTCAGCTTGATAATGCGGCAGCAGATACCGTAACAGCTTCATATATAAACGCAAAAACTCCCGAGTAGTATCATTCTTAATCACATATTCGGCTACTGGTTTTTCCAACCCGCTCAAATTTTTGAGTTCGCTAATATAATAAGGATTAGGTAAGAAGCGCACGTCCATCACTAAATCAGCATCGATCGGTATCCCGTATTTAAAGCCAAAGCTGGTAACAGAAACCGTTATTCCGACGGTATTGTCATCAACAAAGAGCTGGCCCAAATGCTTGTTCAGCATCTGATTAGTATACTCGGTAGTATCGATAATGATATCGGCGCAACCGCGCAGGCCTTCCATAAGCTGGCGTTCTTCCTGTACACATTGCAGAGTGCTTTGGCCGCGGCGGCTAAGCGGGTGCGGTCGGCGATTTTCCTTATAGCGGGCCAGGATCACCTTATCCGATGCTTCCATAAAGATCACCTGAAAATCGACGCCCGCTGCGCGCAATTCATTCAGCGCTGTCTCAATCTGCGGAATGACCTCCACCCCGGCACGCACGTCAGCGACAATGGCCATCTTGGGCAAATTATTATTATTGGCCAAGGTCATACCTTCGATAATCTTGGAGAAAAGCGCCGGCGGCAAATTATCCACGCAGAAAAAGCCCATATCCTCCAGGGCCATAATAACCTGTGATTTACCAGCGCCGCTCATGCCGGTAATAATCAGCACTTTCCCCTTTTGTTTTGCTGCTGAATTGGTCAGGGAATCTTGACTTTGATCGGCCATGCTCCCATCTCCTTATTTTTATTAGCCACCTACAAGTTTCGCTTAGCTAGGTCCTTTTCCTTCACTATCCTGATGCAAAAAATGATATAGACTGGCTGCTGCCGCTTTAGTCATACCCGGTGCAGCCGCTAATTCATCAATAGATGCCGCTTTAATAGCCTTGAGCGAGCCAAAACATTGGCGCAGGCTTTTTTGCCGTTGCGGACCAATACCCGGAGCATCGTCTAAAAGCGAGCGGGTCTGTCTTTTTTTGCGTAAACGACGATGATAGGTAATGGCAAAGCGGTGCGCCTCATCGCGTAATCTTTGTAAAAGCTGCAAAGCCGGCTCTTCATACGGTAATCGCAAGGGTTGCTCTTGATCCGGCAGATAAATCTCCTCCAAACGTTTGGCCAAAGAAATAATATACGGCTTCTTGCCTGGCAACTCATTGAGGCGAGCGACTACGGAAGAAAGCTGGCCTTTGCCGCCGTCGATAACGATCAGATCCGGCAAATCGCCAAAATCCAACGGCATTTTACCTTCAGCCCGTTCCGCCAAGCCGCGGCGCCACCGCCGCTCCAAAACTTCCTGCAGCGCCGCGAAGTCATTAGAACCATCTAAAGTTTTAATCCGAAAATGTCGGTAAAGCTTCGGTGAAGAAGCACCGTTAATAAACACCACCATCGACCCCACCATATCAGTACCCTGAATATGGCTGATATCATAGCACTCGATTCTTGCCGGAGTAACTTCGAGGCCTAAAACCTGGCGCAGCTTTTCTAGGGCAGCGGCATTTTTTGCTTCCTGGCGGTCTTTGGCATTGAGATAATTAGTCAGGATAGCCTTGGCATTCTCCTTAACTAATTTTAATAACCGCAGCTTATCGCCTCGCTGGGGAACAGTTATCTGCACCTTATGGCCAGTCTGTGCAGAAAAGGTTTCAGCTAATAATGCTGCGTCTTCCGGCAAGCGGTCAACCAAAAGTTTGGGCGGAATGCGATCTCCGCCTCCATAATACTCCTGCAAGAAATGGCGCAGTAGAATGCTTTCATCTTCTTCCATGCCGCGGCTGAGACGGTAATTCGCCCGGCTGATAACAGTACCGCTGCGGACAAAAAATAGCTGCACGACAGCCAGTTCCTCAGCAACCGCAATAGCGATCAGATCATAATCGCCCTTACCGCTGCTATTATCAATTTCCTGCTGATCAGCCAAGGCCTTTAATACCTGCAAAACATCCCGATGACGGGCCGCGTCTTCAAAGCGTAGTTCCGTTGCGGCAACTTCCATTTCTCTTTCCCGTTCCTTAATCAAAGCGGGCATTTTTCCCTGCAAGAATAAAGAAACCTGCTCTACGATCTTGGCATATTCAGCAACACTAATCCTTCCCTCGCAGGGAGCACAGCAACGGCCGATATGGGCATTAAGACAAGCTCGTTGCCCCTTTTTAAAAGTATGTCCTGAGCAAGTGCGTAAAGGAAAAATATCGTGAACTATTTCCCGTGCCCTGCCGATCGAGCCGACCGAAGGATAAGGGCCGAAATATTTGCTGCCATCCGCCTTGGCGCGGCGCGCCACCAAAAGTCGCGGGAACTCCTCGTCTAAAGTCAAGCGCAGATATGGATAATGCTTATCATCGCGCATCAGAATATTGTAATGCGGATCATGCTCTTTGATTAGGTTCGCCTCAAGAATCAGGGCTTCAGCTTCATTTTTAACGATCACCGTTTCGAAATCAGCTATTTTTTCTACCAGGCGTTCGGTTTTAGGGTCATGAGCACCGCGAAAATAAGAGCGAACTCGATTTTTGAGATTGACTGCCTTGCCGACATAGATAATTTGACCGCTGCTATCTTTCATCAGATAGCATCCGGGCAGATCAGGCAGCTGTTTCAATTTTTGGCGGATTTTATCATTCATGCTCCAATACCTTTTGCAAATACTGGCCGGTATAGCTTTGCGGGCAAGCCGCTACTTCCTCTGGCGTACCGCAGGCCACTACCTGGCCGCCTCTATCGCCGCCTTCAGGACCTAAATCGACGATATAATCAGCGGTTTTAATGACATCTAAATTATGTTCAATCACCACCACAGTATCGCCGGCATCAACCAGACGTTGCAATACTTCTAATAAAGAGCGAATATCGTCGGTATGCAATCCGGTAGTAGGCTCGTCCAGAATATAAATACTCCGGCCATTGGAGCGGCGCGATAGTTCAGTCGCCAATTTGACCCGCTGAGCCTCGCCGCCGGATAACGTAGTAGCGCTCTGTCCTAAACGGATATAGCCTAATCCCACATCTTGGAGAGTAGTCATTTTCTTCTTGATACGCGGGATATTGGCAAAAAACTCGACGGCCTCATCTACAGTCATATCAAGAATATCCGCAATATTTTTACCTTTGTAATAGACATCTAAAGTTTCTCTATTATAGCGTTTGCCGCGGCACACTTCGCAAGGAACATAGATATCGGGCAGAAAATGCATCTCTATTTTGATAATGCCATCGCCTTGACAAGCTTCGCAGCGGCCGCCCTTGACATTAAAGCTAAAGCGGCCCTTATTATAGCCTCTGGCTTTGGCGTCCGGAGTCATTGCATACAGATCGCGGATCAGATCAAAAACACCGGTATAGGTAGCGGGATTAGAACGCGGAGTGCGGCCAATCGGCGACTGATCAATCATAATCACTTTTTCTAAGTGCTCTAGCCCCTCGATATCGGTATGCGCTCCCGGTACAGTATGAGCGCGGTTAAGCTTGCGGGCGCAGCTTTTATAGAGGATCTCATTAATCAGAGAGCTTTTGCCGCTGCCGGAAACACCGGTAACGCAGATAAACTGCCCTAATGGAAAAGCAACGTCAATATTTTTTAGGTTATTAGCGCGTGCACCGCGCACAATTAGCTGACGGCCATCACTCTGGCGTCGTACCTGTGGCAAAGAAATCTTTTTCGCTCCAGAAAGATATTGCCCGGTAATGGATTCTGGAGTAGCGATAATATCAGCTAATGTACCATGGGCGACTACCTCTCCGCCATGCTCGCCAGCCCTAGGTCCAATATCGATGATATAGTCCGCACTCTCCATCATCTCTTCATCGTGCTCTACTACTAGCACGGTATTGCCTAAATCGCGCAAATCCTTGAGCGCTTCAATCAAGCGGGTATTGTCCCGCTGATGCAGACCGATGCTGGGCTCGTCCAAAATATAGAGCACGCCCATTAAATGAGAACCAATCTGGGTGGCTAAACGAATCCGCTGAGCCTCGCCGCCGGAAAGCGTAGCCGCACCCCGAGCCAATGTAAGATAATCCAGACCTACTTGGATTAAAAAGCTTAATCTTTCGTCAATCTCCTTAAGGATACGGCTAGCGATCATCAGCTCGCGATCAGTGAAGTGCAGGCCGTGCAAAAAGGCCTTAGCATCAGCAATAGTCATCATGCTCAGCTCATGAATGTTTTTTCCGCCCACTGTCACTGCTAGTGATTCTGGTTTTAAGCGTGCTCCATGGCAGGTCTCGCATGGCTGAATAGTAATATACTTTTCAAATTCTTCTTTCATAAAATCTGATTTGGTCTCGTGATAGCGGCGCTCAAAATTTTTCACCAGCCCTTCCCAGTGATGCATCCAAGTACGCGTCACTCCCTTATCATCCAGGTAACGAACGGCAAATTTTTCCCTGCCGCAGCCATAAAAAATCTCATCCAATGCCGTACGCGGCAAATCTTTCAGCGGCATATCCACGGAAAAACCGTGGGCTGCCGCCACCGCTTCAATATTGCGGAAATACCAATTATTGCTATGCACCGGCACCAGCGCGCCTTCTCTAATCGACAGGGTATCATCATTCACCATCAGTTCCTCGTCGATATGCTGGGAAAAGCCCAAACCTAAACAATCCGGACAAGCGCCAAAAGGATTGTTAAAAGAGAACATCCGCGGAGTCAATTCCTCCATGCTGATTCCGCAGTCTGGGCAGGCAAAATTTTGCGAAAAAAGGCTTTCCTGATGCTGTCCGTCCGGCAGATCTGCTACCACCAGAGCCAGACCATCGGCCATATTGAGGCAGATTTCCAGCGAATCAGCCAATCGTTTTTCCCCTTTAGGACGCAGGATAATGCGGTCAACCACCAACTCTATATCATGCTTGACCTGTTTTTTGAGCGTGATTTCTTCCGCCAGTTCATGTAATTCCCCATCGACACGAATCCGAACAAAGCCTTTGCTTTTCATCTCTGCAAACAGTTTCTGATATTCGCCTTTGCGCCCACGAACCAAAGGAGCCATTAATTGCAGCTTGGTTCCTTCTGGCCACAGTTTTATCGTATCGATCATCTGATCGATACTCTGGCGGCTGATCGGACGGCCGCATTTTGGACAATGCGGATGGCCTACCCGAGCATACAATAAGCGCAGATAGTCGTGGATCTCGGTAACTGTTCCAACCGTGGAACGAGGATTATGACTAGTAGATTTTTGGTCGATCGATATCGCCGGCGATAATCCGTCTATTTGATCTACATCCGGCTTACTCATCTGTCCCAAAAACTGACGCGCATAAGAAGACAGCGACTCCACATATCTCCGCTGTCCTTCAGCATAGATGGTATCAAAAGCCAAAGAACTTTTGCCGCTGCCGGACAAACCAGTGATAACAACCAATTTATCGCGTGGGATTTCAACATTGATATTTTTAAGATTATGCTGTCTGGCTCCTCTAATAATAATACTATCCTGAGTCATGCTTAATTGATCTCCTCTATCATTAACCGTTTATCTTAGGCCGAGCCAAGAATGGTTCAATTATTATTTAGCGGCTGCGCTAGCCCTGATTTCCATAATAGCATCACGCAGCTGAGCCGCTTCTTCAAATTCCAACTTGCGCGCAGCCTCGCGCATCTCTTTCTCCAAAGAGCGCAGCAGCCGTTCCCGCTCGCTTTTCTTCATTTTATCTGGAGCTACCGCAGCGGCGCCGAGACCAAAAGCTGCTGCGCCTTTGCCATGACGCGCCTCGAAAGCCTGCCCGTTGGGCAACACTGCGGCAATAACATCCTTGACTTCCTTAACAATAGTTTTAGGTATGATACCATGTTCCTGATTATAGGCCATCTGCTTCTTACGGCGACGGTTAGTTTCATTAATAGCCGCCGCCATACTATCGGTAATGTGATCGGCATACATAATCACCTTACCTTCCGCATTACGGGCTGCTCTGCCGATAGTCTGAATCAGACTGCGCTCAGAACGCAAAAAGCCTTCCTTATCGGCATCTAAAATAGCGACCAAAGTTACCTCCGGAAGATCAAGGCCCTCACGCAGCAAATTAATGCCCACCAAAACATCAAAAACGCCTAAACGCAGATCGCGTACGATAGCCATCCGCTCCAAAGTCTTGACATCAGAATGCAAATAACGCACCTTGACCCCGGCTTCATCCAAATACTTGGTCAAATCCTCCGCCATCCGTTTGGTTAAAGTGGTCACCAAAACGCGCTGATTCTTAGCGGCGCGCTCTTTGATCTCATCCAACAGATCATCTATCTGGCCTTTGATCGGCCGCACCTCCACCTCAGGATCCAGCAGGCCGGTAGGACGCAGAACCTGCTCCACCATATTCTGCTGATGCGCCAATTCATATGGTCCGGGAGTAGCGGATACATAGATCAACTGCCCGGCCTTCTGCTCAAACTCATCAAAACGCAGCGGCCGGTTATCCTTAGCGGAAGGCAAACGGAACCCATATTTGACTAGTTCCTCCTTGCGCGAGCGGTCGCCTTCATACATACCGCGCAGCTGCGGAATAGTCACATGAGACTCATCGATCATAATCAAATAGTCTTGCGGAAAATAATCCAGCAGAGTATACGGCGGTTCACCCTCTTTGCGGTTAGTCAAATGACGGCTGTAATTTTCAATACCGCTGCAATGGCCGATCTCTTCTAGCATCTCCAAATCAAAATTAGTCCGCTGCTCCAGGCGTTGCGCTTCCAGCAATTTATTTTGGCTGCGCAAAATCTGCAGCTGATCGGCCAGCTCCTCACGGATCAAGGATAGAGCGTTTTGCATTTTCGCCTCTTTGGTAACATAATGATTCGCCGGAAAAATAGACATTTTAGGCAAATTATCTGTGATCTCTCCGGTCAGGGTATCAATGACTGAAAGGCGCTCTACAGTATCGCCGAACAATTCGACCCGCATCGCTTTATCAGTAGCGCCAGCGGTAAAAATCTCAATAACATCGCCCCTGGCACGGAAGGTGCCGCGGTGAAAGTCCATCTCGTTACGGGTATATTGCATATTAACTAATTTACGGAGAATCTCTTCCCGCTCAATAACCTGATCAGGATACAAGATTAGCGAAAGGTCGAGATAATCGGCCGGATCGCCCAAGCCATAGATCGCCGATACCGATGCTACTATGATTACATCTCTGCGCGTCAGCAGTGATTCGGTCGCAGCATGACGCAGCTTTTCTATCTCATCGTTGATCGAGCTATCTTTGGCTATATAAGTATCAGATGAAGCTATATAGGCCTCCGGCTGATAGTAATCATAATAGGAGACAAAGTACTCCACCGCATTATCAGGGAAAAATTCCTTAAACTCGCCGCATAATTGCGCCGCGAGCGTTTTATTATGGGCAATCACTAAAGTGGGGCGGTTTAGACGCGCAATCACATTAGCCATTGTAAAAGTCTTGCCGGAACCAGTTACCCCCAGCAACACCTGGTGCCGGCAGCCCCGCTCTACTCCGCCGCATAGAGAGTCGATCGCCGCCGGCTGGTCGCCAGTGGGCTGATATGGCGCAGATAAATGGAATAACCGCTCTTCATTATTCATTATACATTATCCTCTATTGACGTTAGCAAGGGCCTGTTTTCAGCAAAAAACAGGCCCTGTTATTAGACTTGTTCGACTGTTGTTCTTTGCCCTAACAGAACAAATGTTTGATTTTATCTTACTATGCCGCAGCCCTTTTGTCAATAATGCTATCAGGGATAATCATGGAAAATTTCCTTAATTGAATGCTAAAACTCCCCCGCCGTCTATTAAGCTAAGAATAAACAACGGGAGAGTTGGATATGCTTATTATGGATATTTATAGCATTTAAGCCATTTTTTCGCCCATCCGCAATTTATCAGAAATCATGGCGATAAATTCCGAATTGGTCGGCTTGCCTCTTTCGATATTGATCGTATAGCCAAAATAGCGATTCATCAAATCGACATTGCCGCGATCCCAGGCTAATTCAATCGCATGACGGATAGCGCGTTCTACCCGGGAAGCAGTAGTATTATGCTTTTCCGCAATCAGCGGATAAAGCTCTTTTGTCACCGCTCCCATCAAATTGGCCTCCTCGGTGACGAGAACAATCGCATCGCGCAAATATTGATAACCTTTGACATGCGCAGGAACGCCCATTTGATGCAAAATACGGGTGATATCCAACTCTAAAGTAGATGCCTTGGGCAAACCGACAACTTCATCATGAAATTCACTGATTTGCCTGATCCGCAGCTCCAGCACATCCAGATCAAAAGGTTTCATCATATAATAAGCCGCACCCAGCTCCATCGCTTTTTTAGTGACATTAGGCTGGGCAAAAGAAGTGATAAAGATTATCTGCGGCATAGTTGCCAAATCCATAGTTTTCAGTTTTTCTAAAACACCGATACCGTCCAGATTAGGCATTACTAAATCTAAAATCACCACGTCCGGCAAGTATTGCTCAATCATTTCCAGAGTTTTCTGGCCGTTGTCAGCAATACCGCAGACTTGATAAGTATCAAAATCAGAAAAATATTCCTGCAAAGCCTCGGCGAATAATCTGTCATCATCAGCTATAAGAATCTTTTTGCTTTGTTCCATATGCATCCCGCTTTCTCTTTGATTTTTCTTATTTGCTTAATTTATGATTGAACGTTTTCTAAGGCCTTATGTTTTTAGATTTTCGCTTTGCTTTTTCCAAATCCTTCCGTAAAGCGCCAGTAATATTCGTTTTTATTCCGACATAATACCCGAGAATTCGGGTATTATTGTCGGAAATTGTTGCTCTGTTGTAAAGAGTCTGCTCAATTACAATGAAATCATTTCAATTCGGCGTCTTCCAGCATCCATTCGGCAAAACAGCCGTAGCCCTGTGTTGGGTCATTAATAAAGACATGCGTTACCGCACCTACTAGCATGCCGTTTTGGATAATTGGGCTGCCGCTCATACCTTGGACGATACCGCCGGTTTGTTCCAGCAGCCGCGGATCAGTTACCTTGATAATCATACCTTTACCAGTCAGTTTATAATTCGGCATCAATTTAACTATCTCAATACTAAACGACTCAATCGTTTCACCATTGAGCACAGTATAAATCTCCGCTGGTCCGGTCTGCACCTCATCAACCAGCGCTACCGGGAGCAACTGATCGGTATAGCTGATTTCCGGCGGACTTTCCAGCACCCCATAAATACCAAAGGTGCTATTGGTGCGAATATCTCCCTGCCACTCTTCGTCGAGAAACACCCCCAATTTTTCCCCGGGGTCGCCGGCAGAACCAATTTTGATCCCCTGTACAGCCGCGCGCACTATACTGCCCTTGTGCTCGCCGCTCACGCCATAAAGCAAATCGGGAACCTCATGGCCCAAGGCGCCGTAAACGCCTGAGTTAGGCTCATAAAAGCTCAAAGTACCGATGCCCGCGGTATTATCCCGAACATAAAGACCGATGCGCCAGCTTTGGCTATCAGTACAAAAAAGCGGTTCAAGCTGTAAAATATGACGGATGCCGTTGCGCAAAAACACAATCTCACAGCTCTCGCCAGCTTTCCCAGCCTGATCGATAATCGACGCGATTTGAGCATTGGTATCGATCTTCTGTCCATTGATGCTGGTGATAAAATCCCCGCTGATCATGCCCGCATCAGCAGCCGGATTCACAGAGCTGCCGTCTTCAAGAATTACTGGCGAAAAACCGACCACGCTGACGCCGTCGGTTTGCAGCAGGATACCGATAGACTGACCGCCCGGCTGCACCATTATCGG
>CALXQC010000081.1 GCA_944390435.1 uncultured Clostridia bacterium | reverse complement strand
GATTTAGCTTTGGCATTGTTAGGCACAGCATTAGTTTTAGCACGCTTCCGCGGCGCAGTTTTTTTCCCTTCCCCGGCCGATTCTGGCGAAGCAGCAGCTCTACTTCTAGCATTATTAGGTTTGCGTGCGCCGACCGGCTCGTCAGCTGCCAATAATTTTTCGATCGCTCTGTTGACCATTACATCAACGCCCTTGATTTTTTGCGACCTGGCAGCAGTACGCATAACTGCCTTATCCGCATTATTATTCACTTTATTATCATCAGCCATATAATTCTCCTATTCGTTTTAATCTACAGTTAGACAAACTCAAACAAACGTACGCCAAAAGCACATCGCTTCTGACGACGTTTGTTATAAGTATTCAGCAATAGCAAATAGCGCTAAATCTATTATGCCCTCATAATTCTGAGGATAAACTCCTAAATCTTTGACTTAACAGATATACGCAAGTCGGGTGATAGCCGCTACGCTTACAGCAGGCCGATATCCTTAAGCATTTGATCCAATATTGCCTTATGTTCCTCGCTAGCTTCCACCAGCGGCAAACGGCAAGGACCGGCCGCGATGCCGATGCGATTGAGACAATATTTAATCGGAATCGGGCTAGTGCAAATGAAAATTTTCCGAAAAACGTTATAATAAGCCTGATGCAGCTCGAGGGCTTTGGCATTATCGCCTTCCTCGAAGGCCTGCACCATTTCATTGATCTGAATGCCGATTAAGTGGCTGGCCACACTGATAATGCCGCAAGCGCCTAAAGAGAGCAAAGGCAAGGTCAAGCTGTCATCACCGCTATAAATCATGAAATCAGCCGCTGTCATAGCTCTAATCTGACTGGCCTGTTCCATATTGCCGGATGCTTCTTTGACAGCTACTATATTATCGATTTTCGCCAGTCTGGCTACCGTAGCGGCTTCCAAATTGACGCTGGTACGCGGGGGGACATTATATAATATTACCGGCAAGCTGACTGCATCGGCAATAGCGGAAAAATGGCGGTACAATCCTTCTTGCGGCGGTTTATTATAATATGGAGTTACGGCCAATATAGCGTCAGCACCTACTGCCTCGGCCTTTTTCGACATCTCGATGGAAGACGCAGTATCATATGAAGAAGTTCCGGCAACCATCAAGGCGCGGTTTTTGGTAACTTCGTGGATTGCGGCAAATAGTTTGAGTTTTTCGTCCTTGCTTAAAGTCGGGCTCTCACCAGTAGTGCCGCATACGACCAAAGCGTCGGAACCATGATCCAGCAAATGCTCAGCCAGTTTCTGCGCAGCCTCGTAGTTCACGCTCAGATCCTCATGCATGGGGGTGATCATTGCGGTCATAACTCTGCCAAAATCCATTTTGCCTGCTCCTTTCTCTTATCCCAAATCAAGAAGGCTATGCCTGATTATTATTCCTCGGCCTTATACAACAACTATCGCTTAGATCAATCCTTCTTTGATCAATAACTCAGCGATTTGTATCGTATTGGTCGCAGCGCCTTTGCGGATCTGATCAGCCGCGATAAACAAACATAAGCCATTGCCGTTGCAAGAGATATCTTTGCGGATGCGGCCAACATAAACCTCATCGGTATCACTGGAAAAGAGCGGCATCGGATATTTGCTATTAGCAGGATCGTCCACCAAAATAACACCTGGCGCCTTAGCCAGAACTGCTCTTGCTTCATCAGGAGAGAGCGGTTTTTCAGTTTCGATATTGATCGATTCGCTATGGCTGCGGTAAACAGGAACTCTCACTGCAGTGGCGCACACCTTCAGTTCGGGATCATGGAACATCTTCTGCGTTTCCCAAACCATTTTCATTTCTTCTTTATAGTAATCGTCATCTTTCAGCACGTCAATCTGGGGAATAACATTGAAAGCGATCTGATACTTAAAGGCATCGACTTCCACTGGCCGCCCATTGACGATATCTTCTGTTTGTTTTTTCAGCTCCGCAATACCGGGCAGACCAATACCAGAAACAGCCTGGTAAGTAGAAACAACAATTCTCTTAATTTTCGCCGCGTCATGAAGTGGTTTCAGCGCTACAACCATAATAATCGTAGAGCAATTCGGGTTAGCAATAATGCCTTTATGCCACCTGACATCCTCCGGATTCACTTCTGGCACTACCAGCGGCACTTCCGGATCATAGCGGTAAGTGCTGCTGTTATCGATCACAACCGCACCGGCTTTTACTGCAGCCGGGGCATAAGTTTTACTAGCGCTGCCGCCAGCGAACAAGGCGATATCCATACCCTTAAAGCTCTGCTCGGTGGTGCGCTCTACAGTATATTCCTGTCCCTTGAAAGTGATTTTTTTACCTTCAGAGCGTTCGGTGGCCAAAAGACGCAGATCTCCGACCGGGAAATTGCGCTCTGCCAAAATCTTCAAAAACTCATGACCGACAGCACCGCTGGCGCCCACAATAGCGATATTATAAGTCTTCATGACTATCCCCCCGTTACTCTGATTGGTAAATATCATTATACTACCTATGCCGGAGCTTGGCAAGTCAATATTGGTTGAATTTGTTGTCCCTGCCAGGCCAACTCCAGGGTATGGGGGATTTGATCCATCTGCGCCACCAAGGAATTAGGTTTTCCTGAAGGATTGTCTTGACCAAAGGGGACAAAATAAATATGTTTATCATTCAGCAGTTTGCCGATATTTCTGGCATTAGCAGACAAGCCGTCATTAGTGGCCACAGCAATAACTAACGGCCCGGCGTTGCGCAAATGAGATTTAGCCGCCAGTAAAACCGGTGTGTCAATAACGCCGTTTGCCAACTTAGAAATACTATTGCCGGTGCAAGGCGCAATGATCATAATATCACATAAATGTTTAGGCCCAATCGGTTCGGCATCAGGAATATTATCGATTATTTTCTCTGCTCCCGAAGCTTCCAAAATCTGCCGGCGCCAATATTCAGCTGTGCCAAAACGGCTGTCCATATCCCGTACATGATGCGAGATTACCGGCAAAATTTTAGCTCCTAATTCACGCAGCACCCTCATCTGCGCGACCGCCGCAGCTAAAGTACAAAAGGATCCGCTTAAGGCAAAGGCTACTGTTTTACCGTTCAAAATACTTGGAACCATTTTATCGTCCCTCCTTAGCCAATAAATCCGCAATAAAAGCTGGGTAAAATTCCGCCATAATCATACCGGCATAAGCGGAAGCATATTTCCCTGGCATACCACCAGCATGAACAGCTCTAATACCTCGCCTGCTCGCCGCAGCAAAATCAGTGCCGCCAGGATAGGCAGCTAAATCTATAATGCAGGTCTCCCGATGCAAAAAACCAATAATAATTTCATCTAAAAGCATTGCCGGCACTGTATTGAAAATATAATCCGCAGCTAAAGATGCCTCGATCAGCTGCGGCCGGGTAACCGTCCGATATCCCTGTTCCTCAGCGGCATCACGACGCTGCTTCCCTCTGTTGAGCACTGTCACCTCCATGCCTAAGCCGTCTAAACGCCAGGCGATTTCCCGCCCAATACGGCCAAAGCCTAAAATCAGCGCCTCGGCACCGCATAACAAATTATCGGATAATGCGATCGCTTCCGCGATCGCTCCTTCGGCGCTAGCGGCAGCCAGCGGTACTGCGAGGCGGTCGTCTTCCGCTAATTCAAAAATTCTGCACTGCGGAGCATTATTGCGTAAATATGGTGATGCCGCACCACATAATATCGGAGTGCCTGGAGGCAAAGCGCGCAAATTGGCCTCGGACAGGCGCGCTGCTTCCGGGCACAAACTGAGAAGCTGGCCGTCTTGTTTGACCGGCGGCTGCGGCAAAATACAGACATCGGCTCCGGATAGTGCTAAAGGCAAATCCTGGATCAGCGCAACGCCATCCGGCAAACGTTCTTCGGGAAAACCATAAGCTGCAACCTGATACTTTTTATCCCGCAACGCTTGCATAACCATTATTTCCCGTTTATCGCCGCCACAAAAAACAATTTTCTTCACCACCGCACCCCCGTGCAATCAATATATCTTTATGATATGCTGCATAAACTAGAAAGTGCGGCCACTCGAACGACACTAAGAAAGCGCCTACCAATCGGTAGGCGCTTTCCTGTTTATCTTTTGCAACTTAATAGATTATCTGATGTAAACGCCGGAGCCTAATTTGTAAGCCAGAGGCTCAAAAGCTACGCCGCGGTCGAAAATATCCTTAATATCTTTGCCGTATTCCATAGCGTCATAAACGAATTTAGCAGCGCTATCTACACCGGCCTGCAAATCATAGCCCCTCATTAAAGCTGCAACAACTACACTAGTAAAAACATCTCCAGTGCCGTGCATATGATATGGCAGCATATCGATAGTTAGGTCAAAATAACCCCGGTCTTTTTCAATGCCGCAGTTATGAATCTTACCATCCCCACGCTGCACGCCGGTCAAAACCACACTGCCGGTACCCATAGCGATGATCTGTTCACAGATTTCTTTACTTTCCTGCTCCGTCAGTTCTTCGCCCTTATATTCGCGTCCAGTCAAAATGCAGGCTTCGGTAATATTAGGCGTCGCCACATCGGCGATAGAAACTAAATGAGTCATAGTGCGGCACATCTCTGGAGTATACGTCTTAATCACGATACCATTATCGCCCATGACCGGATCGATCACTGCAATGCCGCTATTAAATTCCTTAATCAGGCGTTCTACCTGACCGATCTGCTGTTCTGAGCCTAAAAAACCACTATAAACACTGTCAAACTCCAAGCCCAATGCTTTCCAATGATCAATATGGGCGTCCACATAAGGAGTATAATCCAAAAAAGTAAAGTTATCGAACAAAGTATTAGTAGAAAGCACCGCTGTGGGCAACGGGCACACTTCCACCCCGGCGGCAGAAATAATCGGCATAGCCACGGTCAATGCGCATTTGCCATAACCGGAAATGTCGTGAACAGCAGCCACGCGGGGCAATTTCTTTGTCATATAGAGCACCTCCGCAATCAATTATAGGTCTTTTGTCTAGTCGGATAGGTACGGCTTGGACAATATCTTTTTTATTATAACACCTATCAAACAAATATCAATCTTTTCCTCAATTTTTTCGCTTGAAATTTCATATCTAGCCGCCGGGATTTCATCTCCTAGTCAGTTGAACGATTTTGCCCACTAGCAGCCGTGCCAAGGCACCGCACAAAAGCCCGATCAGCATGCCGGCCGCAACATCACTGGGGAAATGGACATACAAATATAACCGCGAGAATGCAATCAGCGCCGCCAAGATATAGGCCGCAATCCCCCAGGAGCGTCCATGGGAGGCTAATGCTGTAGCAGAAGCAAAAGACGACGAAGTGTGCCCCGATGGGAAAGAATAGTCCTGCGGCGCTTCTACCAATAAATCTATTTCCCTGCCGACAAACGGCCGCTCACGCATAACTAAAGGTTTGAGCCCTAGATTACAGATCAGCAACGAAAAAAGCAACGCCGCCGCGCTAGTCAGTCCGTATCTTCTGGTGCGGCGCGGTATCAGTAATATTACTGTAATTATTATCCAAATGAAACCGCTATCGCCCATACGGGAGAGAAAAACCATTAGCAAGTCCAGCGCTGGGCATACTAGATAAGTTTGAATCCAGTCTAAAATAGAGAATTCGATGTTCATCCGCAACAATCTCTCCATGATCATTTCTGTAGCTATTTTAACACATCAAAACCAGCATGAAAAGCAGCCGCAAGCATCCTTGTGTGCCGGACAAAAGCGCTGATAAATCTGCTACCAATCATTACAAATTTTGAATAAATATTATAATTTAATAGGAAACAAAAAACAATTATACTTTTCCTGAAAAAGCCTTGACAAACACCCTTCATTAAGCTAAAATAGCGATGTAATATATTACGGGGTGTGGCTCAGCTTGGTAGAGCGCTGCGTTCGGGACGCAGAGGCCGGAGGTTCAAATCCTCTCACCCCGACCAAATAATTCTTCGCAATTATTTTGGTTAATGTATGTTGTACTCAAAATAGTTTTATTTCTATAAAGACCGCAACGTCTTTAGGAGGCCTTAAATGGCATCGCTTGAATACAATTATATAAATAATTTTGCGCACGGCACAACTGCGCAAAATAATCATAAAAATTGCCGGAGAAGAATACGCTGCACCTATGTCCTCACGGGGACCGATGACTATGCCATTGTAAAAAATACCAATACATCTATCAATAAATTTATTTGATTATGAACAAGAGGGGTTACTATACTCTCTTGTTTTTATTTGCAGTTAAAACTTTAATTAGCTTTATTACAGTTATCCCGGAAAAATATTTTTTTAACGTAAATTATCAGAAAAATCATTTAACAGTGAAGATTCGAATAAAATGCGGTTGTTTTCATGACTCATTAAGCAGCAAAAATTTTTATCGATAATTGACAAAAAATTGCCTCTTTACACATTATTCATAAAACAGCTGCATATGATCGCAATCTAACAAATATATCTTTAATAAAACTCTTT
>CALXQC010000080.1 GCA_944390435.1 uncultured Clostridia bacterium | reverse complement strand
ACCGCTCCGGCTGTTGCCAGAATTGCGCCTACGATAATTGCAGCGAGAATTCGCGGCATCCGGATATCGAACAGCACAGTGCTGCTGAGCTCGTCGCCAGCTCCGGCCAGCGACTGGATTACTTCTCCCAGCGGCAACTGTACTGAGCCTAAACTCAGGGAAATGAGCGCAGCTATCAGGGTAAGGATCAAAGTTAGTGCCAGGGCTAATCTTTTTTTGATAATGACCCTGCGGTATTCTTGCAGATGTGGATTCGTCTTGTTTTTATTCATAGATAATGGTGTGTTTTAAGCAAGAGACAATTATTGTGGTATTTGCACTGGGCCATAGCCGGCGCCATAATTATCGAGTACGGTTAGATAATCGGTTACTCCGAGGAAAAAGGCGCAGATCTCATTGACCTTATCACGAAGGTCGATGTCGGAAAAGCGCTGTGGGTAGAGCGTTGCGCCGATAAAATAACAATTAGCCAAAGATAGCTCTACATTAGCAAAATAATTGGTAGAACTGGGATATTGGTAAATATGGCCGTCGTTATAGGCGGTCAGCTGGCGGTAATACTGTGGGTTCTGATGCATATCATGCTGCACCAACGCCACTCCTCCGGCGTCGCAAAAAATATAGTCTGGATCCCACAGCAAAATTTGTTCCCGGTCAATTTCTACGGCTTCGGCTGTGCCGGAAAAGCTGCCGGAGGCTACATTATCGGCATTGACTGCTTGAAGCAGTGGATCGCTGATTCTGACCCCTTCGATACCATGCGCTCCCTTGAAGGTGGCGGCCGCAGATAAAACCTGGGGCCGCTCCGCTGCAGAAATCCCAGCTGTGCGGTGAGCTAAATCGGCGAGCGCATCGTCGATATAATTGATTATTTCCTCTGCGCGTTCGGCGACGCCGCAGGCTTCGGCAATGATGCGTAGCGATTGCTGATAATCATCGCCGAAGAGGGTTCCGGAAGAGACGGCGATAACCGGCAGATGCGTTTTGGCTTCGATATCTGCAACAATATCCGCCGGATAAGTGCAGAAGATCACATCCGGTTTTACACTGACGATCACTTCAGGGTAATAATCGGTGTTGCCAAAAGAATCGGTGCCGGCTGACGGCAGTTCAGCCCATAGTTCTTTATTGGCATAGGCATAAGCGGTCAGAGGTGTGACGTCGTCGGCGTCAAAGCCGCTGATAGCGGAGACTTTGTCTGCCAAGCCTAGATAAGCGACCATACGCGGAGTATTGCCCAGCGGTACGATCGAATTAATTTCTTGGGGAATAGTTACTTCCCGCCCCAGCGCATCGACGATTACTTTAGTCTCTGCCGTAGCAGGATTTTGCTCATTCTCCTCCTGCCCGGAACAGGCAGTAAGGGCGGCGAGGGAAAAAATAACAATTAAAAGTATTAAGGGTTTTTTCATCAGTTGCTATCCTTGCTTAGATATATCCGCATTTCATAATGCCGCTAATGCTGCTAATATTTAGTATAAAGTCTTTTCGCGTCCGCACAAGCCTCCCCGGGGGTTATGGGCTGCAGCAAAGTCAATTTTTGCCATAGCACGTTGATGCTCCCATTATTGCACAAAAAATGCTTCGGGTGGTATAATATCAATATGCGGCAATTGTATCAGACAGCTTGATTGAGCAAAGGAGTAGATAGTTAATGAGCGGGTTTATTAATTGCGAATCATGCAGCAATTATATTTATGACGAAATTTATGATGATTACCAATGCGCATTGGCCTTGGAAATGGATGAGGACGATATGGCGCATTTTTTGCAGGGAACGCTGCGTACCTGCCCGTATTATCAGTTTAATGATGAGTATGTGTTGGCCTCTAAACAGTAGCCTTCGGACGGCGCGATAGCGGCGCTGCTGCGGAGTTGTAGCGCCGGGTTAAAATTTAGCGGCACAATAGCTATTCTTGTGTTATAATAAACAAAATTATTTTACAAAAGGGGATACATATAATGGCGAAAAAATTGTTTCTCGGTCTTATTGTAGCAGTACTATTGATATGCGGCTGTTCGGCTGCGGCTTTGGCGGATGATGTCTATGCCGATACCGTCGGGCACTGGGCTGAGGATGCGATCAGCGAATGGAGCGGTGAGGATGTACTGAAAGGCTACAATGGCAATTTCCGCCCGGACGATAGCATCACCCGCGCGGAGATGTCTGCGATCTTAAACCGGATCATGCGCTATGATGAGACAGCGGCTAATACTTTTGCCGATTTGGATAGCAATGCCTGGTATATAGATGATGTCTTGAAGGCGAATGCTGCCGGCGTTATGTTGGGCGATGGCACTAATATGCGTCCGCTGGATCCGATTATTAGGGAGGAAGCTCTGGTGATGATCGCCCGCGCCTTTGGCATCGAGCAGTTGGTATACGGCACGAGTCTGCCCTATATTGACGCCGGAGATATTTCTTCTTGGGCAATGTCGGCTATCACTATTATGTATGGGAATAATTATATCGATTGGACAGGCACGGAGACCTTTAAGCCGGATACTAATATTACTAGAGCGGAAGTAGTCGCCACCTTAGATAATATTGTTGATCATATGTGGCGCAGCAGCGGCCTGTATTGTGATTATATTGAAGGCGGCGCTTTGGTCAGCGCGGATAAAGTATATCTGCATAATTGCTATATCGGCGGCAATCTGGTCGTCGGCGGTGGCGCGGAACGGGTGGTGGTTGATAATTGCGTTATCAACGGCAGCATCCTGACTGCCGGCGATACGGAATTGGTGGTGCTGGATCAAGACAGCGCGCCGGTTTCCAGCTTCTACTTCGGCGATTATGAGATTCCTATTTTGACTAATGTCGCGGAAAATAATTTGTCAGCGCAGTATTTTGCTCACGAAAATGGGCGCACGATCTATACCGATCCGGCGGTGACTACCCGTAGCGGTATCGATGTTTCTGAGTGGCAGGGGGATATTGATTGGGATCGAGTCGCTGGAGATGGGATTGATTTTGCCATCATTCGCTTAGGGTATCGCGGCTATACTGAAGGCTTGCTAAATTTGGACGTCCAGTTCTTCGATAATATCGAAGGTGCCCTAGATAGCGGCTTGGATGTTGGGGTTTATTTCTTCTCCCAGGCAATTAATGAGCAGGAAGCGATTGCTGAGGCGCAGATGTGCATCGAGTATTTGCGGAATTATGATATTAATTACCCGGTAGTTTTTGACTGGGAGACCGTGGGGAGCGCCAGCGCCCGCACCAATAATATGGATGGCACGGTCTTGACTAATTGTGCGATCGCCTTTTGTGAAACGATTGAGGACGCCGGATATGACGCGATGATCTACGCTAATAAAGATTTGTCTCTGCGAACCTTGGATCTCAGCCGGTTGACCGAGTATCCCTTCTGGTTCGCCGGGTATACTACCTATCCGGAGTTTTATTATGGCTTTGATATTTGGCAGTATTCTTCTTCCGGAACTGTTGCCGGAATTAGAGAGCTGGTAGATTTGAATATCGAATTTATTTATTAGCTTTTGGCTGACAAATAGGCAGATATAAAACAGGCGGGAGATACCTTGCGGTATCTCCCGCCTGTTGATTTATAACTACAATAAACATTTAGACATTGAAGAACTTGCCGGTTGAATTATAGGGAATGCCTTAATGCTCTGACGGTTCGGCTGAATTCGCAATATTTTCTATACTGTCTCCATTCTCCATCGGCGGCAGATCTTCCAGGCTGTTGATGCCAAAAAAGTTGAGAAATTGTTCCGAGGTGCCGTAAAGGATGGGCCTTCCCGGCACATCAAGACGTCCGACTTCACAGATCAGCCGCTTGTCAAGGAGGGTAGCGATAACGCTGTCGGCATCTACCTGACGAATCTCGCTGATTTCGGCTCTGGTGATCGGTTGCCGGTAGGCGATGATGGCCAAGGTTTCCATCGCCGGCAAGGACAACTGATGAAATTTGGGACGGTAAAGCCGCTCAATGAGCGGAGCATAATTTTCTCCAGTCATAAATTGCCAGCCGCCGGCAATTTGCCGCAATTGAAAACCCCGATCCTGGTAATCGGCGGCCAGCTCTTGCACGGCTTGCTGCACTTCCGCCTCCGAATACTCGCTAAGATCCGCCAGCTGTTTAATGCTCAGCGGTTCTGAGGCGACAAAGAAGAGGCATTCAAGAATATTGCGAAGCGGCAGTCTGTCTTCCAGCTGCTGATTATTATTCATTTGTGGGCACCTCTCCTGGATACAGATATATTTCGCTAAAAGCGCTGCTTTGTGAGATTTTGATCGTGGACTGGCGGATTAGTTCCAGCAAAGCAAGGAAAGTGACTATCAAGGCCATTTTGCTGCGGCATTGGCTGAATGCGGCGGAAAAAGCTATCCCTTGGGGATGCTCCCGCATCAGCCGTCGCAGATGCGCCAGTCGGTCTTTGAGCGTGATGCGTTCCTTATCGATATGCATGACCATGCCGGTGTCTTCGGCTTTTTTGAGCACTATGGAGAAAGCGGCACGCAAATCATCAAGGGTTTTGCCGGTCAGCGGGTTTTCCTCGGAAAAAAGATTGAGAAACTCCTCTTCGCGATTGGGCCGGGCAAAGCGCTGTTGCCGCTGCTCTGCCATCCGGCACATCATTTGTGCCATATCTTTGAATTTAATATACTCGACCAGATCTCGCACCAGGGATTCTCGCGCATCCTCAATTCCCTCTTCATCCTCTCCGGGTGGCGCAGGCAAAAGCATTTTGGCCTTGATCGCCAGCAGCGTTGAGGCCATAACCAGAAAAGAGGAGGCGATCTCTAAATCCATCTGTTTCATTTGGTTGAGATAATCAAGATACTGATCGGTAATCAGCGCGATCGGGATATCATAAATATCAACTTGATTTTGCCGAATCAGATGGAGCAAGAGGTCGAACGGTCCTTCAAAGACCGGTAAATGGATTTGATAGTCCATAATTCAGCTCCGCTGCTAAATTTTTATTGCCTCGCGCACCATTTCCATTGTTTCGCAGGCAACCTTGCGGGCGGCGTGGTTGCCGTCATCGACGATCTCATCGAGTACTTGCGGGTGGTTTTCATAATAAGCGCGTTTTTCCCGGATGGGATCGAGGAATTCATTGATCTTATCTGTCAGCATTTTTTTGCATTCACCGCAGCCAATGCAGCCCTTGGCGCAGTTGGCACAGATCTCTGCCTGTTTATCCTTATTATAGAAACCTTGATAGGCATAGACGGCGCAAACTTCTGGGTGCCCCGGATCGGTTTTTCTGATTCTTGCCGGATCAGTTACCATACCCCAAACTTTTTGCTTGATTACTTCCGGGGAGTCGGATAGATTGATATAGTTATTGTAGCTCTTACTCATTTTTCGGTTATCAGTGCCAGGCAGAATGGCAATCTGGGAGAAGATTGGGGCCGGCTCCGGAAAAATTTCTACTTCATAGAGATGATGAAAACGGCGTACTAATTCCCGGCAGAATTCTACATGCGGCAGCTGATCTTGTCCCACCGGCACGCCAACCGGACGGTACATCAAAATATCCGCCGCCATCAATAGCGGATAGCCTAAGAAACCATAGGTGGCGATATCCTTGCCTTTCTCAGCAAAAGCGGCTAACTGCCCTTTATAAGTAGGTACCCGCTCCAGCCAAGACAGCGGAGTGATCATCGAGAACAGTAAATGCAGTTCGGCATGTTCCTTAATGTCTGATTGGTGGAAGATATGGCATTTTTCCGGATCCAGACCGGCGGACAGCCAGTCAATAACGATCTCGCGCTTATTGTCGCGCAGATGCCCGGTATCGTCAAACTGGGTGGTGATAGCGTGCCAGTCGGCAGTGAAATAAAACGATTCATACTGGTCGCAGAGGGTAGACCAATACTCGATGACTCTTTGATGCCCCAGGTGCAGCCGACCGGTCGGGCGCATTCCGCTCAAGACTCTTTGCTTTTCTGCCATAATGTTTCCTCTTTTCTTTAATTAAAAATATTGATTTGTATTTTTTATGTTAAGGTTTGTATATATAAATATTAAAGATCAAAATAATGTTGTGATCTGTAACAGCAGATTAACCAGAAAGTTCACCGGCGGCATGAGTATTTTCTCTGTTAGCCCGAATAGTACCAGCGCCAGTAAGATCAGGAAGCCGTATTTTTCTATTGCTAGAATAAATCTAAAGCATTTATCTGGCAGTAGCGCGCCTAATATTTTTGAACCGTCCAGCGGCGGAATCGGTAAAATATTGAATACCGCCAGCACAACGTTAATTTGCAGAAAATATAGGAAAAAGTGCAGGAAATAGTCGCTAACGCCGTTATAGGGCGCAAAATTAAAGATTAGGGCAAAGCAGAGCGCGCCGACCACAGCCTCCGCTAAATTCATCAGCGGTCCGCCTAACGATACCAGCAGCATTTTGCCTTTGCGGTTGCCCTGGAAATAAAAAGGATTGACTGGTACTGGTTTGGCCCAACCGAAACCAGCAAAAATTAGCAGTAGGGTGCCGATTGGATCGAGATGCTTTAGCGGATTAAGCGTCATGCGCCCGGCGCTTTTGGCCGTTGGATCACCAAAGGCATAAGCGATCCGCGCATGGGCATATTCATGGAAAACCAAGGCGATGATAATCGCCGGTATAACATAGATAAGCCGCTCTAAATCGAAATTGAGGAACATATAACCTCCCTGGGGATATTATTTTTTTATTATATCAGAATCGCGCTCACTTGACAATAAAGGTTGTCTAGCGCCAAGAGGGCGGTCCGGCGGAGTGTAGTATAAGAAAAGGCCGGCTTGCAAGCCGGCTTTATTATGATGCGGTTAATTTTTCTTTGATGATGGCTAAAGCCTTTTTTTCAAGGCGCGAGATTTGCACTTGAGATACCGATAATTCTTGCGCCAATGCCGCCTGGGTTTTTTCTTCAAAATAGCGTCCCCGGACGATATATGCTAGACGGTCTGGCAATTCTTCCAGCATTTTTGCCATATTGAGCCGCTCGAGCATTTTATCGCTGTCATCGACAGCCAGCGCCGGTAGGCTATCTTCTGAGCGCTGCCGGCCATTGCGCCGGTCGAGCAGAATATCACTGATCGAGACGATAGGATGCGCTGCTTCTGTGGCTGCCAGCAGCTGCTCCGCGGCCAGATGGCATTCTTGGGCTAAGCGGAGTATATCCGGTTCTTGTCCGAGTTTTTGCCGCAGTTCACGACGTTTGCGTTCAATGCTCAGCGCTTGTTCCTTAAGGGTTCTGCTGACTTTGATCGGCTGATCATCACGAAGAAAACGTTTGATTTCACCCATGATCAAGGGGACGGCATAGGTGGAAAAACAAACTCCGTAGGAAAAATCAAATTTTTCAATAGCTTTAAGCAAGCCGATGCAGCCTACTTGAAAAAGATCCTCCCGATCATGTCCCAAATCAGCAAAACGCCGCACAATACTATGTACTAAGGCCATATTATTAGCGACTAGCTGTTCCTTAGCGGAGAAATCCCCGTTTTGTGCGGCGCTGATCAGGCGGTGCAATTCGTCTTCCGCTATTGGTTGATAAGCATGAGCGGTATTCATAGCTTTTAAGAAAGCTTTTTGGTCAGGACAACGGTAGTGCCTTGTTGTAATGCGCTAGTGACCGTGACTTGATCCATAAATGAATGCATGAAAGCGAAACCCAGCCCCATTCGGTCTTCTGTTTGCGAGAAATGCGGCTTCATCGCTTCTTCGATATCGGCAATGCCCACCCCGTCGTCATGTATAGTGATACGCAGCTCTTGTCCTGTTAGCTCCAGCGCCATCGTTACCCAGCGCTCGGGATCATTTTGGTAACCATGGATGATCGCATTAGAGACGGCCTCCGATACCGCTACTTTGATCTCATCTAATTCGGCTAAGGTTAGATCATGTTCGGAGACGATTGCTGAAGCCAGCAGGCGCGCCATTGCAACATTTTCGCTGCGGCTTTTGAATCCCAGCTGGATCCGATTCGGCTGGCGAGCCTGATTTCCAGCATTTTCGGCCAGTTCGCAGCTGGCCTTGGGGGAGTATTGTTCTTTCATCACATTCCCTCCTTGATATGTTGAGCGGCAGTCGGCCGGTCGATATTGATGATCCGGTGCAGCCCGGAGGCAATCAGCAGGCGGTAGACCTGCTCGCTAGGATGGGTAATCATAATTTTGCCTCCCAGCGGCTCCAAATATCGATAACGGCCGAGAATAACGCCGAGCCCGGAGCTATCGATAAAAGTAATTTGTGAAAAATCCAGCCATAAGAGACGACTGCCGCTTTTTTGCTGTCCGGTAATGATGGCAGCTTTAAATTCCTCGGCACAGGCCATATCCAGCTCGCCATGCGGCTGCAAGTAGAGCCATTCCTGGTTATGATATTTTTTTAGTTTGCTGATAATTTCCATTTTTATCCTCTTGAGCAACAGGCTTTGACGGAAATTTCTGGTTAAGCCGATTCCTTTCCTGCTGCGAAAAAAGGGAAATAAACGCACCTAACTATACTTTATCCTAAAATACGGCAAAAAATGTCCGGCAATTCCCATGAGAAATCATCCGCCTTTTGCGAATGCTATAGTTGCGGATGTCAAGCAA
>CALXQC010000079.1 GCA_944390435.1 uncultured Clostridia bacterium | reverse complement strand
TGTCTGCTTCCGCGAGGACAAAGACGCTGAGTATATTATACAGCGGGCCGATAAAAACCAGCATCATCGCGGTCTTGGCCAGAGCCGGTTCGCCGCCGAGGCTGCTGGCCAGGGCGAAGCCGATGATGATAAAATTGCTGCGGAAGGCGCCCTGGATAAAAGCGCTCCAGCTGGCGGCGTCTTTGATAAAACGCGGAACGATCAACCGCAGCAGCAGCAGCGCCGCGATAGTGGCGGCAACGGCGTAGATGATCAGGTTGAGATCAAAGGTATCCTCAAGATGCGCATTAAGGATACTGGGGAAAACCATGCAGGGGATCGCTACGGTAAAGGTGATCTTGGTGCCGATATTGATAAAAGCGTCGTTGATCACGCCGATATGTTTGAGGAAATAGCCTAGAGCCATTACCAGAAAAATCGGGAAAACCGAATTAAAACTAAACAAAAAGGCGTCCAAACACTGCACCTCCCATCGCGATATTAAGATTTTATCACTAAATTTCTTTTCAGACAATATTAGCCGCCCGGCGGTCTTTATTTTTTTCGCTATTTCTGCTATACTTTGGGGACGGGAAAGGAGTCGCAGTCAATGTTAGTTCAAGGATTGACCATTGCCGCTATAATCATCATTATGCTGCTGTTTGCTCTGCTGCAGGCGTTTATTGCCTGGCGGATGAGCCGCGGCTGGGGATTGGTTATTCCCGCCTGTTTTTTGCTGATCGGGCTGCTGGCTGCTGTAGGCGTCGATTTGTCCTCATGGATGCCGGAGGGCATCAGCCTGACTGCTTTGGGCCGGACCATGTTTATCGTGGTCGGCTTTCTCGGCGCGCTGATATTTTTGGCGGTACTCTTTTCCTGTCGCTCCCGGAAACAGCGGGAGGCTGAGCGCCGTGAAGCAGCGCGGCGGCAGCATCAGCAGGCCAAACTGCAGCGGCAAGAACAGGAGCAAGCCTGGCGCGAGGCTGGGCTGGATGTGCGCCAGCAACGGCAGCTGCAGCAATGGCAGCGCCTGGAGGAAGCCCGCCGTCAGGCCGCTCTAAGCGCCGGCGAGAGCACGATTCCGCCGCAGTCTGCCGGTCAGGAAACGCTGCCGGCAGCTCCCGAGCCGGAAGAATCGCTCGGGCAGCCGCAGCAGACGGCATTATGGACTAAGTTCATCGCTGCACTGCGCCGGAGCATGGCCGGCTGCGCCGCAGTATTCAAGCAGGCAGCAGCTTGGTGCCGCGGACAGGCAGTGCCGGCTTTGCGCCGCTTGCCGCAGCGGATAAGCGCATGGCTGCGCTCCCAGCCGGCAGCGGAACGGAAATCCCCCGCTGCCGCCGTACCGCCGGAGCAGCCTACTCCCGCAAAGGCAGGCGGGCCGGGGCAGCCAGACGCCGCAGCCAGGAAGAAGCAGCACACAGGATCGGGCAAAAGAACGAATAAGAAAAGAAAAAGAAAGAATAAAAAGCACTCCGGAACTAGGGGAAGATCAAGATGACCAGCAGACAGATAGACAGCGAAATTAAGCGACAAGGCGGGCCGGAACGATGCAGGTAGCGGCCGGGCATGATTTAAGCGTTTCCTTTGCCGCCAGGGAGCTGTTTTCCGGAGTGGATTTCACGATCAGCAGCGGCGCTCATATCGGCTTAGTGGGCATGAACGGCTGCGGTAAAACCACCCTAGTCAAGATGATGTGCGGCCTGCTGCAGCCGGATAGCGGCAGCATGGCTTACAGCCGTGAAACCAGGCTGGCTTATATGGAGCAGTTTTTGCTCGCAGATGAGGGGATGAGCCTTTATCAGGCCGTTGAACAGGTGTTTGCTGCTTTAGCGGAGATCGAGCGGCGGCTGGCTGAGATCAATGACCAGCTGGAGGCTGAGCCGACTTCGGCCTTGCTGGCAGAACAGCAGCGGCTGCAGGAGCAGTATGCCGACGCCGGCGGATATACCTACCGTTCGCGGCTGCGCTCTACGCTGCTGGGACTGGGCTTTGCCGAGCGCGATCTGACCCTGCCGGTACGCGCTCTTTCCGGCGGGCAGCGTTCCAAGGCCGCGCTGGCCAAAGTGCTGCTGAGCGATGCTAATCTGCTGCTGCTGGATGAGCCGACCAATCATCTGGATATCGCCAGTATCGAATGGCTGGAAAATTATTTGACCAATTACCGCGGCGCCTTCGTTATTATTTCCCATGACCGCTATTTTCTCGATCGGGTGACTAATGAGACCTGGGAGCTGGAACACGGACGGCTGCGCTGCTTTAAGGGCAATTACAGCCAGCATCTGGAGAAAAAAGAGAGCGAAGATGCGTCGCAGCTGCGCCGTTATCAGAATCAGCTGCGCGAGATCCGCCGCATCGAGGCGATCATCGCCCAACAGAAGCGCTTTAATCAGGCGCGTAATTATGTTACTATCGCCAGCAAGCAAAAACAAATCGAACGGATCAAGGCCGAGCTGCAGCCGCCGGAGGCCGCTGCCAGGACGCTCGGATTTAGCTTTTCCGCACCGCCGCCCGGCGGTAATGATGTTCTTGAACTGCATCAGGTGGCGAAAAGTTTCGGCGGCAAGCGGCTCTTTGCCGATGTCAGTATGCATGTGCAAAAGGGCGAACGGATCTTTTTGCTGGGCCCTAACGGCTGCGGCAAGACCACGCTGATGCGGATTATCATGGGGCAGGAGGCGGCAGACAGCGGCCTGGTCAAGCTGGGAGCTAATATTATTCCTGCCTATTATGACCAGCTGCAGACCCGGCTGAAAGGGCCGGAAAGCATTTTAGAGCATTTGACTAACTGTTATCCGCGGCTGACTCAGACGCAGCTGAGAACGATGCTGGGCAGCTTTCTTTTTCCCGGCGAGAGCGTGGAAAAGAGCATCAATGATCTCTCCGGCGGCGAACGCGCCCGCTTAGAGCTGATGAAGCTGATCCTCTACCCGGCTAATCTGCTGCTGCTGGACGAGCCGTCCAACCATCTGGATATCGCCAGCCGAGAGGCGGTGGAGGAGGCGCTGCTAGCCTATCCCGGGGCGATGCTGGTGGTCTCCCATGACCGTTATCTGATCAACCGCCTGGCCGACCGGCTTTATCTGTTGACGCCGCAGGGCTTGGAAGAATATCTGGGTAATTATGATGATTATCTGGAACAGGTCAATCAGGGCGCATCGCCGCCGGCGGAGACGCCACCTCCCGAGCCGGCAGCCGAGCCCGAGCCGGAGCCGCCGGTTCCCTCCGCAGCGCAGGAATACCGCCGCCGCAAAGAGGTCCAGGCGGAAGCCCGACGCATCGAGAAAAAGCGCGAGCGGCTGAAGCAGAGCATCGCTCAGCTGGAAGAAGAACTGGAGACGGTCAACGATCAGATCGATGCCTGCGCTCCAGAGGATTATTTGCTTTTGGCGGAATTCGTCGCTGAACGCGACCGTCTGGAGAACGAGATCCTGGAGCTGATGGAGGAATCCGAGCAGCTTTCCGCCGGGACGCAGCATTAAGGCGCGCGGGATAGGATTCGTTAAAAAAAACCTTTACAAAAATATTTGGCTATGATAAAATACTATGGCTGATATTTATACGGTAATGTCAGTAATGTATAAAAAAGAGGTGACCAGAATGAAAAAAGGTATCCATCCTGATTATTATGAGGCGGAAGTCATCTGCGCATGCGGCAATAGATTTAAAACCGGTTCTACTAAAAAAGAGATCAAGGTTGAGGTATGCTCGGCCTGCCATCCTTTCTACACCGGTTCTAAAAGACTTCTGGTCGAGCAGGGCGGCCGCGTAGATAAATTCAAAAAGAAATACGGTCTGTAAACCGACCGTTAGCGCGAACGGCAATAATAATCATCAAACAGAGCCGGCTGATTGGCCGGCTCTGTTTTGCTGTCTTGAGGCTATTGGCTATTCCTCTGCATCCTGGAGGCAGAAAACGTTTTTGTGATAGTTGATAAGGCCTTCGCGCTGCAGCCGCGATAGTTCCCTGCACATAGCGCTGCGGTCTACCGCGAGATAATCAGCCAGCTGCTGCCGGTTGAAGGGGATGGTGAAGGAGCGGCTGCCGCGGCTTTGTTCATGCAGATAGGAGAGCAGCTTTTCCCGGGTGGTGCGGTGGCTGAGATGCTCGAGCTTGAGATTGAGACGAAGGTTTTGCTCCGCTAGCAGATAGAGCAGGTTTTCAATCACCCGGTGATGAAATTCGCAGGCTGAGCTGCAGACGGTCAGCACCTTGCGGATCTCAAGAAACAGCAGTTCCGTCGGCTTTTGGGCGATAGCATCGCAATGTAGCGGCTGCTGCGGCAGGCAGGCGAAAGCCTCGCCAAAGAGCTGCCCGGGGCGGAAAGCGGCGATGATTTCGCGGTTGCCGGCATAATCGTCGCGGAGCAAAAAGACGCTGCCCTGCAGCACGATGCAGAGGGTAGAGAGCCGCTCCTCCTGATGAAAAATATAGTCGCCGCGGCGGTAGCTTTTGCGGTAAGCGCCAAGGCAGTTGAGCATCAGCGGCAGCTGCTCGCTGCCGACTCCGGCAAAGAGCGCTGTTTGCCGTAGCAGCGGAAGATAGCGTTCCATAGATCATCCCTCGTTTTTTAGCGATAAATTTCCATTTGTGCCTTTTGCAACAAGTAAGGCTGCTTCTATTGTGCTATAATTAGGCCATCAAGTCAAGGGAGGAGATCTACCTATGGAAAGAAAAATGTACAAAGAAAAGCGGCAGCTCTCGGCGGAGGAAACCCAGGAGCTCTTTACCAAAGGTCATCATGGCATTCTTGCAGTGAACGGCGACGACGGCTATCCTTATGCCGTACCGGTCAATTATGTGTATTGCGACGGCAAGATCTATATTCATTCCGCGAAATACGGCTATAAGATCGACGCCCTGCAGCAGAATGATAAAGTTTGCTTCACCGCGATCCTCAACGCGCAGATTATCCCGGAGAAATTCACCGCTGCTTTTGAGAGCGTCATCGCCTTCGGCCGCGCCTCTTTCGTTGATGACGGCGAGGAGAAAACTGCTGTTTTGCATACTTTCATCGATCGTTTCGCCCCCGGCCGCCAGGAGGCTGGCGAGCATTTTATCCATGGCGCATACGAAAAAACACAGATCATTCGCATCGATGTCGAGCAGATCACCGGCAAGGCTTACCGCTCCGGCAGTAAATGGGATTAATATCGCTGTCCTTGTCCAGCCGCGCCGGCGCAGTGCCGCTGTTGTTGGTTCCGGTTGTTTGAACGGCGTCCGTCAGGACGCCGTTTTTGTATGCGGCAGAGAGCGGCAATATTCGCAGAAAAATTTTTAATTATTTGAAAATTCCCTCTAGTCATGACGGCTGAATAGTGATATGATAAAGGCGGATTCAGTAGGGAGGTTGCGGCGCTGCGGGGAAGCGGCGCTCATAAGTCAAAGGGGGTATCAAGATGAAAGGCAAATCTTGGTTGCTGTTGCTGATTATACTGTTAGCGGCAGCGCTGGCGCTGAGTGCCTGCGCTACCCAGGAAGATCCGCTCGCTGACGATCCGGAAGACCCGAATCTGAGCGAACAGGATACTCGCGAATGGTGGGAGATGGTAGATGTGGACTGGACAGAGAATAGCGCGGCTTTATCGACCGGCATCAATATGACTTATATGGTCGCCGGGCCAGAAGACGGAACGCCGATCATTCTTATTCACGGCGCTACCGACAGCCGTCTCTCCTGGGCGCAGATCGTCCCGGATCTTTCGGATACTTACCGCGTCTATGTGCCGGAGCTGCGCGGACACGGCAAGACCGATAAACCGGAGGCTGTGGACGGCAAATATACCGTAGCCGAGCATACCGCAGATATTATCGCTTTCATGGATGCCGCAGGCATTGACCAGGCGAATATCGCCGGTCATTCACTCGGCTCGATGATCGCGCAGGATTTGGCAATCACTGCGCCGGAGCGGGTCTCCAGCATTACTCTGATTGCTTCCGGAGCCTCGGCGGTGGGCAATGAAACCCTGGCTTGGGTCTATGACGGAGATGGCAGCGAGTATTTAGGCGTTCATGGCTATGACGCCGAGCAGGCGCTGCCGGAATCTTTTATCCGCGAGTGGACCGCCTGCACTAATGAGGATGCCGATTTCAATGAAGGCATTTATCTCCATGCCGCGGCCTTGCCTTATCCGGTCTGGGCTTATATTTTTGGCGGGGCGATGGATTTTGACAATACCGGCAGATTAGCGGAGATCACCTGCCCGGTACAGATCATCTGGGGCACCGCCGACGTCATTTTCAGCGCCGAGGATGAGCAGGCACTGCAAGACGGTTTGACCAACGCGGCTGAGGTGCAGTTCCATGAGATCGAAGGCGCCAGCCATAATACTCATTGGGACAGCCAGGCGATTGCCGCGCAAGTAGCTGCGCTGATCGCTGATTTTGCCAGATAACTTCTTCCTAATATATTAAACTAAAAGAGAGCGCTCGCTGGAGCGCTCTCTTTTAGTTTAGCTTACTGCTGCTCGTTAGGACATTGCTGCTGCTGCGGCTGAACATCGTTGTGGTTCTGCTGCGCGGCATTTTTGTGCTGTTGGCTGTTTTTGCTCTTTTTCATGGTAAAACCTCCATT
>CALXQC010000078.1 GCA_944390435.1 uncultured Clostridia bacterium | reverse complement strand
ATGGGCTTTGATGAGGTCTATGATACTTCTACCGGTGCTGATTTGACCGTACTGGAGGAAGCCAATGAACTGATCAAGCGGTTGGAGGAAAACGAAAGCGGAATGCCGCTGTTCACTTCCTGCTGTCCCGCCTGGGTTCAGTTCTGCGAAAAAAATTACCCTGAACTGCTGCCTCATGTTTCCACCTGCCGTTCGCCAATGCATATGTTTGCTTCCCTGCTGCATGAAGAAAATCTTAATTCTTCCCGCAAACATTTTCATGTAGGCATTATGCCCTGCACCGCTAAAAAATTTGAAGCCAACCGCAGCGAACTGGCATTAGACGGCAAGCATCCGGTAGACGCTGTGATCACCACGCAGGAATTGATCCAAATGATTAAAGAATCCGGCATCGTTTTTGACGAAATCGATCCGGAAGCAGTCGATATGCCTTTTGGCACGGCAACCGGCGCCGGAATGATTTTCGGCGTAACCGGCGGCGTTACCGAAGCCGTCTTGCGCCGCGTCTATGCGGATAAATCACGCGCCGCTTTGGCAACCATCGCCTACCAGGGTATTCGCGGTATGGAAGGGGTTAAAGAAGCTGCAATCGAATACGGCGACCGGGAGATCAAAGTAGCAGTAGTCAGCGGGCTAAACAATGCCTCCAATTTGATCGAAAAAATCAAAGCCGGCGAGCATTATGACTTAGTCGAAGTTATGGCCTGCCCAGGCGGCTGTGTCAGCGGAGCGGGACAGCCGTTTGCCTCCGAAAAAGCAAAAAGCAAACGTGGCGATGGGCTCTATGCAGCGGATAAGCTATGCAATATTAAGCGTTCTGAAGAAAATCCGCTGATGATGCCGCTCTATAACGGTTTGCTGAAAAATAAAGTACATGAACTGCTGCATGTCAACTATCTCAAAGGGGAGGTAAAGTAAAATGATCGAACTGAGCGTCTGTATTGGGAGTTCCTGCCATATCAAAGGTTCTTATAATGTTATCCAAACCTTCCAGCAAATGATTGAGGAAAACAACTTGCACAATGAAGTTGATTTCAAAGGCACTTTTTGCATGAAAAGATGCGATAAGCCCGGCGTAGCAGTAGCGGTTGATAATGAAAGTTTCAATATTGATCCCTCGCAGGCGCGAACTTTCTTTAAGGAAAATGTTCTCGCTAAAATAAAATAAGCATACCAAAAATAAGATCGGCCGCTGCTTAATGCAGTAACCGATCTTATTTTTGCGCTCTTATTTATTCGTTAGGTAGCATATTTATCAGCCTTATGGCGGCTGACAATTATAAAAACTGCTCAATAGCCTTATTGAATTCCTCAATCGCTTGCGTATCGCCTTCCTCGATCGCATGAACCAAACAATGCTCCATATGTTCTTTGAGGATCACTTTGCCGGTATTATTGAGCGCTGCTTTTACTGCCATCAACTGAATGAGGATCTCACTGCAATCCCGATCCTCCTCTACCATACGCTTGATCGACTCTAAATGGCCGATCGCCCTGGCTAAGCGGTTAGCCACCGCCTTGAGATGTTCAGGGGAATGGTGATGCTGATGCCTATGTCCTTGATCCGGAGTGTGAGTAGGTTTATTCATGGTTATATTATAACACTCCTCTGCCCGAGAAACAAGGAGCGGACCGCCGTGGCTACAACCGCCGCATTGACGAGAAGGGGCTTCTAAGATGAACCAGATTTTACTGCTCTTGCCTGATGGTTTCGAACTACTGGAGGCGGCCGCCTTCACCGATGTATTCGGGTGGAACATGGTGGCTGGCGACCACAACACCCAATTGATAACTGCCGGTGCGCAAAATATAGTTAAAAGCAGCTTCGGGCATTGCGTTACCGCCGAGCGGCGTTTTGCTGAGATCAACTGCAACGATTTCAGCGCACTGGCTTTACCAGGCGGTTTCGCCCGCTATGGCTATTATGCTGCAGCCGACAACGCCGATTTTATCCGGCTACTACAAAATTTTGCAGCGGCCGGCAAGCCAATAGCTGCAGTATGCACAGGAGCCATACTCTTAGGACGAGCAGGGCTCTTGCATCAGCGGCGAGCAACCACCTATCAAGGAGAAGGCGGACGCTGGCTGGATCAGCTAGCTGAAAGCGGGGCTATTATTTCCCGCCAGCTGCTGTGCCAGGACGGGGCAATTATCACCAGCAGCGGACCGGCGACCGCACTACCGGTCGCCTTACGGCTTCTGGCAGCTGTTGCCGGCGAACCTGTTGCCGCTGCCATAGCCGATATAATGGAATACCCGATAAAACCCAGCAGCTAATAATAAGAAGCTGCCTGGTCTAACACCCAGGCAGCCCGATAAATAGTTTACTTAATGCAAACTAAAACGCCTTATCTAACTACAATGCCATGATCTGCGACAACTTCGCCAATCATACTTGCTGCAGGTATTTCCTGCTGCAAGTCGCGGAGCAGTGCATCAGCTTGAGTATTAGGAACAGCAAACAGCAAACCGCCGGAGGTCTGCGGATCGCAGAGAATATCACTGATTGGCAGCGGCACACTCTCCTCAAAGCGAACACGATCGCCCACATAATTGCGATTAGTATAAGCGCCTGCCGGTACCAACCCCATCTCCGCCATCTCATAGGCGCCATCTAACAGCGGCAAGGAAGCGCTATCGATAATCAAACCCTGCGCAGCGTCGCCCAACATTTCCACCGCATGTCCCAAAAGGCCGAAGCCGGTAATATCCGTGCAGGCATGAAGAGAATAGGCGGCGGCAATTTCTGCTGCTCTGCGGTTCAATGTAGCCATCGTCTCGATCGTCGGCCGCAAATCTTCAGCACTGATCATTTCGCCTTTAGCAGCGGTAACCATAATGCCGCTTCCCAGTGGTTTAGTCAAAATCAGCTTATCGCCGATCTGAGCGCCATTATTTTTAAGAATCTTATCCGGATCGATAAAGCCGGTCACGCATAATCCATACTTAGGTTCAGGATCCGAAATGCTGTGTCCGCCGGCAATAATCGCCCCGGCCTCAGCTACCTTGGAATAGCCGCCCTCTAAAATACGTCCCACTTCTTCTGGATTAAGGCAATTAGGGAAGCAGAGCAAATTCATCGCCACTACCGGCCGCGAGCCCATCGCATAGACGTCGGAAAGCGCATTAGCAGCAGCGATCTGCCCGAACAAATAAGGATCATCAACCATCGGCGGGAAAAAATCCACCGTTTGCACTAAAGCCAAATGTTCATTGATCCGGTATACACAAGCATCGTCACTGCTATCAAAGCCGATAATTAAGTTGTCATCACTAAATTTAGGCAAGCTGGCTAAAATTTCCGATAGGACTCCCGGTCCTATTTTCGCCGCTCAGCCAGCGGCAGAAGTCATTTGTGTCAATCGGTGCATTTCTTCAGTCATGATAAACTCCTTATCTGCAATGAACCAGTTTGCGCTAGCTATTACCATTATATACTGCACAGACTCAAATATCAATATTATAACAAAATATCAAGAATGATGACAAATTCTTGAATATTTGTTATAATAATTAAAGAAATATTTTGGAGGAATAATATGGAGTTCAGGCAATTAGAAGTCTTTATTGCGGTAGTAGAACTTTCCAGCTTTTCTAAAGCCGGCGAAAAGCTCTATTTGAGTCAGCCGACAGTGAGCGCCCATATCAGCTCGCTGGAAAAAGAGTTGGGCGTACCGCTGCTAATTCGTAATACCCGCGAAGTTTATACCTCGGAAGCCGGGCAAAAGCTCTATGATTATGCTTGTCGGCTTATTCGGCTGCGTGATGAAGCGCTAGAAGCAGTCAATGCCCATACCGCTTCCGACGAGGGCATTATTACTATCGCCGCCTCAACGATACCGGCCAAGCATATTCTGCCATCGCTGATCTCCGCCTTCTGCCGCGAGCATCCTGCGATCAGCTTCAATATTATTCCATGCGACAGCGCCACGGTTTACGAGGAGCTCAAAAAAGGCGCTGTCAAGATCGGTTTTAGCGGTACTGCCAGCAATACGGATAGCTATCGCCATTCCCCGATCGCTACAGATAAAATGGTGATCATTACCCCTAACAACGAGCATTTCCAGCAAATTGCCGCTCTGAATAATCCACTGACGCAATTGCTCAAAGAGCCATTTATTTGCCGCTCCAGCAGCTCCGGCACTAGACAAGAATTTGAAAAATATCTAGCTGAGCATAATTTCTCCGACAAGCTCAATATTATCGCTGAAATGCACGATACCGAAGCTATTAAAAATTCTGTT
>CALXQC010000077.1 GCA_944390435.1 uncultured Clostridia bacterium | reverse complement strand
GCGGCAAATTGCCGCATCTGCAGTGGGGATAGAAGTGATTTTCGGCTCGCTGGAGCATGACGGCGGCCGCAATTATAGCCGCATTTGGCTGGCGCGGGACGGAGAGCTGCTGGTTGCGCCGGCTTTGGCGGCGGATAATTATTTCGGCAGCGCGTTGCTGCCCCAGGCCAGCCAGAGCGCAGGGCAGACGCTGACGCTGCACTGGGACGGACGGGAACACCGGGTTTTGCTGCTGCTGGGCGATTGGCGGGAGCAGCTTTTGCCCAGGAGCGATGCGGAATTAGTGATCGCTCTCTCACCGCAGCCGCTGGCGCTGAACGACTGCCGTGCTCCGCGGCCGCAGACTGAGCTGCCATTGATTCAAGTAGGCGGCGTGGGTCTGGTCAGCTTGGGCAAAACCAATTATCTGCTCTCCGGCCGCAGCTGCTTCTATGATGGGCAGGGAAGCCTGCTTGCTGCAGGGGAGCGTTTTGCCGAGGGCTTGTATATCTGGCAAGAAACAGGCGGGGAGATAGCCGCCGCAGCCACGGGAGAGGCGCTGCTGGCCGATGCTCTGGTCGCTGGAGCGGGAGAATTTTGCGCTTCGATTCATGCTGCCCGCGCGGTGATCGGCATTTCCGGCGGTATCGATTCCGCTTTGGCTGCCTGCGTTTACCGCCAGGCCTTGGGCGCGGATAATGTTTATCTGATCTCGATGCCCAGCCGCTTCAACAGCACCGCAACTAAATCTCTGGCCCAGGGCATGGCGGAGGGGTTAGGGCTTAATTTCCTGACCATGCCGATAGAAGCCGGTTTAACGCTGTTTTATGATAGTTTTGCCCATGATGCTTTTATTGCTCCGAACGGGACCGCTACTGCGGTGCCGCTGCCCGGCAGTGTAAAGGAAAATATTATGGTGCGAGAACGGGCGCGGATATTAGCGGCAGCCGCCGCCGGACTAGGCGCGATTTTTACCTGCAACGGCAATAAGGCCGAGCTGAGCGTAGGCTATGCAACTTTTTACGGCGATCTGGCCGGCGCCTTCGCCGCGCAGGCTGATCTATGGAAATATCAGGTTTATGCTGCGTCGCGGCGTTTCCAGGAGCTGTTCCCCGAGGCGCCGCTCTCGCAGATCGCGGCTATTCGGCCTTCGGCGGAGCTTTCTGACCAGCAAGATGTGACCAAGGGACTGGGAGATCCGCTGATCTATGCTTATCATGATTATCTGCTGAGATCTTGGGTGGAGGACGGACGTTTGCCCGGTGAGACTTTAGCCGCGTATGCTGACGGCAGCTTGGAACAGCAAATCGGCTGTGCGCCGGGGCTGGTCAAAGAGCTGTTTGCTGATGCGCATGCCTTTATCGCCGATATGGAATATTGGTGGCGGATGTACCGGGTAACCGGCGTGGCCAAGCGGGTGCAGGCGCCGCCGCTGCTGGCCTTGAGTACGAAGCCGTTTGGCGAGAGTACGCCGCAGGTTCAGGGCGCTTGTTATTGGGACGGGCAGTTCCTGCAGCTGAAAAAGCAACTGCTGGGGTAATTAGATGGCCAGAGAGAAACTGCGCTTAAACGCGCCGGCAAAGATCAACTGGGCGCTAACGGTATGCGGACGCCGCAGCGACGGCTATCATCAGCTGCAGAGCCTGATGCAGACGATCAGTCTCTGCGATCAGGTAGAGCTGTCTCGCTCTGCTGCTGACAGCTGCCGCTGCTGCCCGGAAGTATCCTGTCCGCCGCAACAGAATTTAGCCTGGCGCGCCTGGGAGCTGATGCGCCGTCGCTACGCATTGCCGGGCGGCCTGGCGATCGAGATCCGCAAGGCGATCCCGTCCGGTGGCGGCCTGGGCGGCGGTTCGGCCGATGCGGCGGCAGTGCTGCGGGGCGTTAATGAACTATTCGAGCTGAATTTGAACCGCAGCCAGCTGGCGGAACTGGGCTTTCAGCTGGGCGCAGATGTACCGTTTTTGGTGCATGGCGGCTTCGCCCTGGTTGGCGGTGCTGGAGAGACCGTGCAGCCGCTGACGGCGGCAGAATATCCGCTCCTGATCGCTGCTCCGGCTGCCGGGCTGTCGACTGCCGCGGTGTTCGCCGCATACGACCGGCTGCCGCCTGCTGCGGTAATCCCGGATCCAGAGGAATTGCGGGCCGCGCTGCTGGCCCAAGACCGCGCCGCTATCGCCGCGCAGTTGGTTAATATGCTGGAGCCGGCGGCGCTGCCGCTGTGTCCGCAGATCGCAGCTGCCAAAGATATTTTTCTCCGCTGGGGGCTGCCGGCGCTGATGAGCGGCAGCGGCAGCTGCGTTTTTGCCCTTAGCGATGGGGATCGGCAGCGCGAAGAGGCGGCGATTGCCGCTTTGTCTGCCGCAGGCATTTCCTGCTGGAGGACGCATACCTTGGTTTAATAGCTGAAGAAATACGTAAGGCCTCCCCTTTAGGGGAGGCCTTTATTGTTGGCTGACGGTGATAAAGGTCTGAGTTTAGACATTAAAGCGGAAATTGATGATATCGCCGTCCTGCACCGGATAATCCTTGCCTTCCAGGCGGAAGCAGCCCTTATCGCGGGCTGCCGCCATTGATCCGCAGGACTGAAGATCGGCAAAAGCCACAGTCTCGGCACGGATAAAGCCGCGTTCGATATCAGAATGGATTTTGCCGGCGGCTTTTTTGGCCGGCAGATCGCGCTGAATAGTCCAGGCCTTGACTTCATCTTCACCGGCGGTGAGGAAGGAAATCAGCCCTAGCTGGGCGTAGATCGCTTTGGCGATGCGGGAGACCCCTGGCTCGCTGATGCCCAGTTCGTCCATGAACATCTGCCGGTCTTCCTCCGGCAGCTGAGCTATTTCCTGCTCGGTTTTGGCGCAGACCGCCAGCAGCTCGTATCCCTGATCGGCACAGTAGGCAGTCACCTGATCTTTTTGGGGATAATCGTCTGCCGCCAGCTGGTCTTCATCAATATTGATGACGATCAGCATCGGCTTATTGGTCAGGAAAGGAATATGTTTGACGGATTCCTGTTCGTCTGCAGAAAGCTCCAGTAGTTTAAGCGGCTTTTCCTCCATCAGGAAGTCCTGGCATTTTTTCAGCGTATCTTCTTCCAGCGGATGCTCAAGTTTTTTCTTATGTCCGCCGTTGATGCGCGAGAGCCGGGTCTCGATCAGCTGCAGATCAGCAAACAGCAGCTCCGAATCAATCGTGGCGATGTCGCGCATGATATCGATGCTGTCTTCGGCATGGAGGATCTCGTCATTATTGAAAGCGCGGACAATATGCGCCAGCAGATCGGTATTGCGCACTGCGGCGAGAAATTCATTGCCGCTGCCCTGTCCTTGGCTGGAGCCGCGCACTAAGCCTGGCACGTCGATCACCTCGACGCTGGCATAGGTGGTCTTTTTCGGTTTGAACATCGCGGCGAGATAATCCACCCGCTCATCGGGAATTACCGCATGTCCGGTATTGGTCGCAGTTTTGCCGGTGAAAAATTCGCTGGTTTCCGCTTCTTCGCCGGTCAGCAGATTAAAGAAAGTAGTTTTGCCTGTCATCGGCAGGCCGATGATGCCGCAGGATAAAGCCATGGCTGTTCTCCCTTCATGATTTCTTGCCTCTTCAATATTATAATCCCAAAAGGACAAATGGACAAGGGCATAGTATTTATAAATTATTAATGAGGTGAGCTTATGGATAATAATGACTTTCAAGATAAAGCGTCCGCCGGAACGGATCCGGAGGTTTATGTCCGTCCTGATTATGACCGTAAGCGGCGCTGCGGTTGGCCGGAGGTTATCTACGGCGAGGGCAAAACCGCTGAGCAGATCGCAGAAATCTTCCGCCGCCTGCTCGCTAAAAACGAGCCGGATCAGCAGGGCCGCCGCAGCCCGATCTTCGCCACCCGCTGTTCGGCGGAGAAATACCGCCAGGTAGCGCAGCAGCTGCCGCAGCTGCATTATGACGAGACCGCGCGGATTATTTATGATCATCAGCCGGAACACGGCATCGGCCTGGTAGCGGTGTTCTGTGCCGGCACCTCTGATCTGCCGGTAGCCGAGGAGGCTGCGCTGACCGCCGAACTGATGGGCGCTGCCGTCCGCCGGGTTTACGATGTCGGCGTCTCCGGCATCCACCGGCTGCTGGCTCAGGAGGCGGTATTGCAGGAGGCTCTGGCGATCGTGGTTGCCGCCGGTATGGAAGGCGCGCTGCCCTCAGTGATCGGCGGATTGACTGCCGCGCCGGTGATCGCCGTGCCGACCAGCGTCGGCTATGGCTCTAGTTTCGGAGGTATTTCCGCACTGCTGTCGATGCTTAACAGCTGCGCCACCGGGATGGCGGTGGTCAATATTGACAATGGCTTCGGCGCCGGCTATATGGCGGCGGCGATCAATGCCCAGTCCGTGCCTCAGCCGGAATAAGCCTAAATGCAATGTCGGTGCTTGAAATGAAGCGAGCAAAGGGTGTATAATCAATCTCATGGGTATCACGATTGCGGATTTAGTATTAGCGGCGCTGCTGGTGCTGGCGATCCTCTATGGCTGGCGCTGGGGCACGATCAATGTCGTGGCCAAAGTAGGCTCTCTGGTCTTGGCCTATTATACAGCGCGCGCTGTTTCCTCGCTGATTGCCGCCAGCCTGGTGGAGGCGCTGCCGCCTTTCGGCGGTACAGAGGAGTCCAGCGGCGGCGAGACGCTGTTGTCGTTTTTGTCGCTGTTCATCGATACCTCCAGCGCAGCCAACTGGCTGTTGGAGATCATTGTTTTTATCATCGTGTTTATTCTGGTCAACTGGGCGGTACGTAAAATCGCTTATGCGGTGACCAGTATTTTCGGCCGGGGTTTGCTGGGCAAGCTCAATAGCGCGCTGGGCGCTTTTCTCTCCCTGGTGCTGATGATTGCGCTGATTATCATCGTTACCGATATTGTTTTGCCGGCCTGCATCGATATGGGCTTTGGCGAGGGAGTTGCGGCTTTCTTTAATAAATCAACGGTGCTGCTGCCGTTTATGCAATCTTTAGCGGCTCTGCTTTAGGCCGGGCCGCCGCCCGCGCAGCGGGCGGCTAATCAATGAAGGAGGATAGCAATGACTATTCCATATAGTTTCATGACCGCTGCGGCGACTGCCGGAGCGGAGCAGCCTACTCTCTGGGATCGCCTGCTGGCGCTGATCTATGCGAATCAGCTGTGGTTTTGGGTCACCGTCGCCGCGGCGGCTGTGCTGATCGCCGTGTTGATTATTGTTTTGGTCCGCCGTTCCAAGCGGAAACAGGCCGCCGCAGCTCCCGAGCCGGAGCATGAGGATGTGACTTTCCTGCCGGTAGAGAAAGAAGCGCCGGAGGTCGAGGCCGAATACCTGGTGATGAAGGATAAGCTGTTGGCCGCCGAAGGCGAGCTGGAAGTGAAAGTGATCGAGCAGATCAAGAATAAAGGACCGCAGGCGCTGGAGGATATCGTCGCGGTTTATGATAAGTGCCGGCCGGAGATTCAGGAGCAGCTGAAAACCTTGGTCAAAGAGGAGCGGCTGATGGAAAGATATAGCCGCCGCCTCAATCGCGAAGAATATCCGCAGAATGTGCTGCTGGAGGCCTGGGCGCGCTTCCCTGATATGGATACGCTCAAGGATTTCATCGAAATGCTGGCCAGCAAGGATGAATCGATACAGCTGGCAGGAACGCGCTTGCTCTCGGCAATGCAGGAGACCAAGAGCCTGCCGCTGCTGACCGCAGCGCTGATGTGGCCGGAACATTTTTTGCCGGCGCGCGTCGCCGAGGTGATGGCCGCGATGGGGCCGCAGAGCGCCAGGCTGCTGGCTTATCTGCTGCCGAAGGTCAATGATAAACATAAAGTACGGGTGCTGGAAACCATCGCTAAAACCGAATCCAGCTACCCGGTTGCCAATGTCGCCGCCTGTCTGACGCATCACGATCCAGCAGTGCGGGTCGCTGCAGCCACTGCCTTGGGCACCAGCAAAAACGAAGACAGTATCAAACCGCTGCTGATCAGCGCGGCTGATAAGGACTGGCATGTGCGTGCTGCTGTCGCTAAATCGCTGGGCATGATCGGCGACCAGCGGGCGATCTCTGCGCTGGAAGTTTTAGCCAAAGACAGCGAAGGCTGGGTGGCGGTTTCCGCGCAGCAGGCGCTGAGCTTTTTTGCCGAAACCGGCGTGATCGATCTGGATGAAAAAAATCTTGCTAAATAAATATCTTTATGATATAATACGATAGTTGTCATACAACCCTGCCTTGTCGGGGCGCTTAGCGCCAGCTAGACAAGGCCGTTAGTCCACAGGGAGGAGGTGTCAGGATTGCGCGATTACGAAGTCATGTATATTGTTAAGCCGAATCTGGAAGAAGAACAGTATACGCAAATCATCGAAAAGTACAAAGCGCTAGTCCAGGCCAATGGCGGTGAGATCGTCGAGGTTGAGCCTTGGGGTAAGAGAAGACTCGCCTATGAGATCCAGAAGCTGCGTGAAGGTTATTATGTCTTGATGAAAATCAAAGGCATGCCGGAATTGCCCCGCGAGCTGGAGCGCAACTTTAAGATCGCAGATGAGATCATGCGTTATTTGGTCGTCAGAATGGGAGAATAAGAGGGCATAAGGAGGAACATCCATGCTAAACCGCATCGTATTAATAGGCAGACTCACGCAGGATCCGGAATTACGGTATACGAAAAACGGCATAGCAGTGGCTTCCTTTACCCTTGCAGTAGACCGCAGATATAAAAACGCCGAGGGTGAAAGGGAGACCGATTTTATCGATATCGTCGTCTGGCGCCAGCAGGCGGAAAACTGCGCCAATTACCTGAGCAAGGGTAAGCTGTGCGCGGTAGACGGCAGCCTGCAGATCAGAAGCTATGAAGCTAAAGACGGCACCAGAAGAAAAGCCGCTGAGGTCGTGGCGGATGATGTGCGTTTTCTTTCCCCCAAAGACGGAGGCGGCTATCGGGAGGCTCCTGAGAGCAGCCCCTTCGCCGCGGGCAATGACGCCGATATGGTCGGCGATGATGATTTGCCCTTCTAGTATTGTGAAAGAGAGGATTTATCATGGCTGAATATAAAAACAACCGTGCGGATCGCGGCGATCGCGATTTCTCCGGTCGTGGCAATCGCGGCAACCGCCGCGGACGCCGCCGTGTTTGCAGCTTTTGCGTAGATAAGGCCGAGTTTATCGATTATAAGGATACTGCTAAGCTCCGTAAATATATCACCGAGCGCGGCAAGATTCTGCCCCGCCGGATCTCCGGCAACTGCGCTAAGCATCAGCGTGAGCTGACCGAGGCCATCAAGCGGGCGCGCATCGTGGCTTTGCTGCCTTACACTAACGAGTAGTCCGTACGGACGCAATGATGAAGAAGAAAGCAGACGGCATCAGCGCTGATGCCGTCTGCTTTTGTTTGCAGCGCGGATTCAAGCCGCCGCCGGGGAATAATAGCTGCCGCCGGGTGATTTTCTAGTGATAAGATTGTCGAATCAGCTTGGATATGATATAATAGGCCGCAGAAAGGAGAGCGACCGATGAAAAAACCATTGATTATTATTTTAGCCGTGTTAGTCGTGCTAGTCCTGGCGCTGATTATCGTTGTCAATATTGTCAGCGCCGATATGAATATAGAAAAAGATACCGAGGTCGTAATTGAGGAGGGCAGCGGTACGGCGGCGATCGCTGAGACGCTGCAAGAGGCAGGTGTGATCAAAAACAGCACCTATTTCCGCATCTTCGCCCAAAGCAACGGCATCGATAGCAGCCTCAAGGCTGGCCGCTATGATTTCCCGGCCGGCTCGTACAGCGTCCGCGATGTTTGCGAGATGCTGATCCTGGGCGGAGTCAGCACTGACGGCGAACTCACCGTCACCATTCCCGAAGGCTTGAGTGTGCGCGAGACCGCCGAACTGTTGGCGGACAAGGGTCTGGGTACGGTTGATAATTATCTGGAATACGCCGCGGAGGGCGATTTCTCCCAGTATTCCTTTATCCCCGGAGTAGGCACCGAACAGGAGCCGGCCACCCGCCTGGAAGGCTTCCTCTTCCCCGATACTTATCAGGTCGACCCCACCTGGAGCGAAGAGGAGATCTTCAATATGCTGCTCGATCAGTTCGTCACAGTCTGGGAAACCAACGGATTTGATGAACAGGCCGCCGAACAGGGTAAAACTGTTAATGAAGTGATCACCATGGCCTCGATCGTGGAGAAAGAAGCCAAGATTGATAGCGACCGGCCGATCATCGCCGGCGTCTTCTACAACCGGCTCAATCTTTCCACGCCGATGAATCTGGAATCCTGCGCGACTATTCAGTTCATCCTAGGCGAGCCGAAGGTTGATTTGACCTATGCGGATCTCAATATCGATAACCCGTATAATACCTATCAAAACCCCGGACTGCCGCCGGGACCGATCGCTTGCCCCGGCCGGGCTTCGATCGAGGCGGCGCTGAATCCCACGGAATCAGATTATCTCTACTTCCGCGCTAAGACTGACGGATCGCACCGCTTCAGCGAGACTTTTGCCGAGCATACCGAGTATCATGAAGGAGATCAGTAAGCGGAGAAATTAAGGAGAGCAGTCCTTTGTTCAAGCCCGAACTATTGGCTCCAGCAGGAGACCCGGAGAAATTATTATTTGCATACCGCTACGGCGCAGATGCCGCTTATATTGGCGCAGGGGCTTATTCCCTGCGCCTTAATTCAGGTTTTAGCCTGGAACAGATCAGCGAGGCGGTGTCATTGGCACGCCGTCTGGATAAAAAGCTGTATGTGGCGCTGAACGCCTATATGCGCGATCAGGACTTGGCGGAGTTGCCGGAGTATTTGACGCGCCTGGCTGACATCGCTCCTGATGCGCTGATCATCTCCGATCCGGCTGTGTTGACCCTGGCGCGGCGCTATGCGCCGCAGCTGCCGCTGCATATCAGCACCCAGGAGAATACTACCAATGCGCTGAGCGCCCGTTTTTGGCGGGATCAGGGGGCGCAACGGGTTATTTTAGCCCGCGAGCTGTCGCTGGCAGAAGCCGGAGCAATCAGCGAACAGGCGGCTATCGATACGGAGATTTTTATTCACGGCGCAATGTGTATTTCTTATTCCGGGCGCTGCCTGCTCAGCAGCTTTATGACTGGGCGCTCGGCTAATCAGGGGAATTGCAGTCATCCTTGCCGCTATCATTATACTTTGATGGAGGAGAAACGGCCGGGAGAATTTTTCCCTATTGAGGAAGATCAGCGCGGCAGCTATATCATGAACAGCCGCGATCTGTGCTTGATCGACTATATCCCGGAGCTGTGTTCGGGGCGTTTCGCCAGTTTGAAAATCGAAGGCCGCAATAAAAGCGCTTATTATGTAGCCAATGCTGTACGCATCTACCGCGCGGCGATCGACGCTTATGCCGCGGATCCGCAGCATTATGCCTGCGACCCTCTTTGGCGGCAAGAGCTGGCCAAGATCAGCCACCGCCAGTATACGGCAGCCTTTGCCGAAGGCGCAGCCGGCGCGGAATCGATGCGCTATGACGACGGCGGCTATGTGCGCGGCTATGATTTTACCGCGATTGTCCGTGAAATCAATGCGCAGCAGTTGCTGTTGGAGCAGCGCAATCATTTCGCACCCGGCGATCAGCTGGAAATTATCTGCCCGGACGGGCGCAATATCCCGCTGCCGGTTGACCAGCTGTGCGATGAAAGCGGGCTGCCGCTCGCAGCGGCGCGGCATCCGCGGCAGCTGATTTGGATGCCTAATCCCGGTTTGCCTCAGCTGCAGCCGCCGCTGATCGTGCGTAGGCCAGTTAAATAAGCCTTTGCGGCGGACCGGGGACAAAAACCGGTCCGCCTTTCTCTTCCGGCGGCAAGCTGACCTGATAAAGGGATTTGCTCCCCGGGCAGCGAATATGATAAGACTATCAGTTATCGGGGAGGCGCCGGGTGGACGCAGATAAAAACAGGCAACAAGATAATGACCAGCTTCGCCCCGCGCAGCTTATCGAGCCGGATCCTGTTGATGAGGACGATGACGAAGTCTCGCTGCCGCTGTCGGCGGCGCGGGAGGGCTATCGCCGCACAGCAGCGCTGGAGCGCCAGGCTCCGGATAGCGGAAGCGATAATGGCGAGGACGATGATGATGTCTCGTTGCCGCTGTCGGCGAACCGTGATGACGGCGATCCGGGATACGCTGATCCCGCTCCGGTGATTCCGCCGCAGCCGGAGGATCATTACCGGCCGCTGCCGCAGCAGGATAAGCTGACGGTGCGTTCTTTGATGGAATGTGCGCTGATGGTGGCGCTTTCCTTGGTGCTGGCTCTAGTCGGCTCCTATGTGCCGCTGCTGAATATCATCGGCTTGCTGTTATTCCCACTGCCTTTGGCGGTGCTGGTATTCCGCAACGGGCTGAAGGTGGGGCTGATCGGTACGGCCGCACTGTTCGCTTTGGCGGCGCTGTTCTTCGGATTGCCCAGCGCGGTAATTATGATGATCGAGCACGGCTTGCTGGGCATCTTCCTTGGCTATTGCTTCCGGCGGCAGAAAAAGCCGCTTTTTACTCTCGGCTTTGCTACAGTGATTGCCGCCTGCGGCACCCTGGTCGGGCTGATGCTCTCGCTGTTTATTGCTGGTCTGCCTTTCTCCGCTCTGACAGAGGAGTTGACCCTGTTCGCAGAGGACTATTTTGCGCTGTTTAATAATCCCAGCATGGCGGCATTGATGCCCGGTAATATGACGACGGAGGCCTTTGTCGAAGAGATGACCGCCTGGATGATCCGGCTGATCCCAGCGCTGCTGATTATCGGCTCGATGGTGATGGCGGCGGTTGCCTACGGCGTCAGCGCGGCGGTGCTGCGGCATCTGCATTATGATATTGCGAAAGTACCGCCGTTTCGTGATTGGCGGATGGATTGGCGTTTTTCTTGGGGCGTAATCGCTGGTCTGGCTGCCGCTTTGGCGGGTAGTCATTTTGCCGTTCCATGGCTGGAGACTCTGGGCTGGAATATCCTCTATGTCTTTTGTCCGGTGCTGTTGGTCTGCGGACTGGCCTTTGTTATCTGGATGTTTAAGCAGCCCGTTTATTCGCCGATCCTTAAGACGGTGCTGATTCTAATGATGATCTTTTTCTTCCAGGCGACGTTCTTCCTGCTGCTGTTTCTGGCGGTATTTGAGCCGATCCTCGATTTCCGCGGCCGGATGACCAAAGCGATGGAAAAAGCTGATAAATACCGGCGCTAAGCTGCAGCAGCGCCTAAACCCCATGTTAAAGCAAATTCGGCGGCCTGACTGCATAGGCTGGCGGACAAGTAGAGGAGGAAACTGCTGATGAAAGTAATTTTAGTACAGGATGTCAAGTCGCTCGGCCGCAAGGGCGATGTC
>CALXQC010000076.1 GCA_944390435.1 uncultured Clostridia bacterium | reverse complement strand
TCCCGCGGCATCAAGACCTATTTCCACCGGCTGACCAAGGGTTATCCCACCGAGGTCGATACTATCCTTTCCGACGAGGGTTACGGCGCTAATCCCTATATCGAGACTAGCCGTCCGCTGGTGGTGGTCACCGCGCCCGGCCCCGGCTCGGGCAAGCTCTCCACCTGCCTGTCGCAGATCTATCATGAGAGCAAGCGCGGCGTCAGCGCCGGTTATGCTAAGTTTGAAACCTTCCCGATCTGGAACCTGCCGCTCAAGCATCCGGTCAATCTGGCCTATGAGGCTGCCACGGCTGATCTGCGCGACGTCAATATGATCGATCCCTATCATCTGGAGACTTACGGCGTGACCACGGTCAACTATAACCGCGATATCGAAGCCTTCCCGGTGGTCAAGACCGTGCTCTCGCGGGTGCTGGGCGAGGAAATCTATCATTCGCCCACTGATATGGGGGTCAATATGGCCGGCTATGCCATCACCGACGACGAGACGGTGCGCGCCGCCGCCAGCCAGGAGATCATCCGCCGCTATTTCAAGGCCTGCTGCGATGCGCGCCAGGGGCTGATCGACGCCGATATTCCCGAGCGGATCGAGCTGATTATGCAGCAGCTGGGCCTGCGTGAGGAAGACCGCCCGGTCGTGGCCGCCGCCCGCGATAAGCAGGCGCAGCGCCAGGTGCCGGCGATCGCTTTCCAACTGCCGGACGGCCGCATTACCACCGGCCGCGCTTCTTTCCTGATGTCCGCGCCGGCCTCAGGGGTGATCAATGCCATCAAGGCGCTGGCCGGCATCTCCGACCATATCCTGCTGCTGCCGCTGGCGCTGCTGGAGCCGATCATGAAGATGAAGCATGATATTCTCCATGTCCGCGACAGCTCGCTGACCTTAGAGGACGTGCTGATCGCCCTCTCGTTGTGCGAGGCCACCAATCCCACCGTTTCGATGGCGGTGGAGCAGCTGACTAATCTCCAGGGCTGCGAGGCGCATTGCTCGGTGATGATGGAGGCCAATGACGAGGCGATGCTGCGGCGGCTCGGCGTCAATGTCACCTGCGATCCGGTTTATCCGGAAAAAGCTATTTATCAGGAAGAAACCCCCTCCTGAACCGCTGTTGTTTGGCGTGAAATAAGGAGAATAGAGTAGAAAAAGCGCGTATTTGGCGCTAAATAGGCAATAAATTACGCAATATAGCAAAACCCCGCCAAACAGGCGGGGTTTTATTTGTTTTTTGCCGCCTATTGCTGCGGCGGATAGGCCTACAACAGGCAGTTATGCTGATCGACATGGACGATCCGCGGCGTATGCCGCGCCGCTTCCTCCTCGGTCATCTGCGCATAGCACATGATAATCAGCAGATCTCCCGGCTGCGCCAGCCGGGCGGCGGCGCCGTTGAGGCAGATCTCGCCCTCGCCGCCGCTGATAGCATAGGTAGCGAAGCGGGCGCCGTTATTGATATTGACCACCTCCACCTGCTGGAATTCGCGGATCGCCGCGGCCTCAAGCAGGCGGCTGTCGATGGTGATGCTTCCGGTATAATTAAGATTAGCGTCGGTGACGGTGGCGCGGTGGATTTTCGACGCTAACATGGTCAGCAGCATACAGGACCTCCTGGGCTTATTTGTGGTATTTGTCGATGTATTCCTTGAGCTGGGGTGGGATATTGGCCAGGATCACCTTGGTCATCTCCTCGGGGCTGAGCCGCATCTCGCCGAGCAGCCACTGCATCACCATGCCCTTGGCGCCGAAGGCGAAGAAGAGCAGGGAATCCCATTGTTCGGTATTCATCCTTCCCGAGGCATAATGCATCTCAATATCCTGCACCGCATTGATCAGCCCGTTTTCAAAGGGGCCGGGGATAGTGCGCTGATAATATTTGCCGAGCAGCACATTGGTATAGAAATTGCGGTATTGCTGAATGATTTTCAGCGAAGCGACGAAGTAGTCGTGCAGGGAATATTTTTTGGTAAAGGAGAGCTTGGCCTTTTCATTGTTTCTGGCAAAGATCCAGTTGATCATATCCTGCTTGTTTTTGAAGTTGTAGTAAAAGGTCTGCCGGCTCAGCTGCGCCTTGGCCGTCATATCGCGGACATCGATCTTATCCAGCGGCGCTTCTTTGAGCAGATCCATCAGCGCCTGTACCAGGAGCTGCTTTGCTTGCTTTTTAACCATGATAATCCTCCTTCTCTTCGTTTCCTTCCTTGGTTTGCCTTTGGCGGCGGCCGGGGACGGCATATTCAAAACAGCATTACTAATATCTGAATCAAGAAAACTGCTGCGCAGCGGCTGTCCCCAGCAGGACGGCCGATCCGGCGCTTAGTCAGACTGTGCTTATTATAACTTAATCTGACGAAAAAATAAAGGGAAATGTCAAGAAAACTTTTGCCAATGCGTCTAATCAGCGGCGATGCGGCGCAGCCTCCCTCTAGCGGAAGCCGCTGTCTTGATCCGCTGCCCAGAGCTGTAAACACAGTTTAGACGCCGCAGCCGCCTTTTCCTCCGCTTGTCACTAAGATTTCAGTTAGCGCTCATCTTCCGCTCAGAAAGCGCCGCGCCGCCGCCCATAAAAAAGCAGCCCTCCCGATGCGGGAGAGCTGCTTGCTGTGATGCTGAGTCCCGCCTTGGATTCCGCAGAATCCAAGGCATATGCGGCTTTAGATGCCCAGATAGGGGTTGGGGCTGGTGTGGTCGCCGTTGACCCGCACCTCGAAATGGAGGTGGTTGCCGGTGCTGTTGCCGGTAGTGCCGACATAGCCGATGATATCGCCGGCCGCCACATAATCGCCCACTCCGTAGCTGCCGTAGGCGCTCATATGCCCGTAGAGGGTAGTGATGCCGTCGCCGTGGGAGATCTGAACGGTATTGCCGTAGCCGCCCAGCCAGTCGCGGTAGATGATCTTGCCGTCGTCGGCGGCGTAGATCGGCGTGCCGCCGTCAGCGCCGATATCGATGCCGGTATGGAAGGAGTAAGAGCCGGAGATCGGGTGATAGCGGTTGCCATAGGGCGAGGTGATCCAGTTGGTGCCCCATTGCGAGGGCAGCGGCCAAATCATCGAACCGCCGAAGGAGAGCTCATCGTCGCCGTTGGCCTGCAGGTATTCCTTGATCAGCGCCGCGGCCTGCTCGGAGGCTGCCTGCTCGGCGTCGAGCATGGCCTGATAGCCTTCCTTGGTGGAGGTGGCTTCCTGCATGGCGGCGATTTTTTCATCCTGGAGCGCGGTCAGATCGAGCTTCATATCCTCGTATTCATAGGTCATTACTTCCAGGTCGTCGCGCATTTTCTCCATCAGCGCCTTATTGTGCTCGATGGTGTTTTTCTCTTTGAGGATTTCATTGAGCAGATCCTGGTCCTGGTTCATCACCAGCTCGACCATGTCGAAGAGGATCAGGAAATCATCGAAATTCTCGGTGGAGAAAACGACGTCCATCATGCTGATATCGCCGTAGACGTAGAGGTTGACCAGGCGTTCTTCCAGGTAGCCCTGGCGCTCCTCCATCCGTTCTTCAGCTTCGATGATCTGCAGCTCCGCATCGACGATCTGGTCATTGGCCTCGTCGATGCCGGTCTGGATCGCATCCAGCTTCTGCTGCACTGAAAGCATCTGCGACTCGATGTCGGAGATCTGGTCATTATACTGATCGATAAAGAGGTTCTGTTCCTCGATCTTTTCCTTGAGCTCGTCGATCGCGGCATTGATTTCGTCCTGCTTATCGCGCAGGTCTTCCAGCGGGTCGTCGCTGTTGTTGACGATATCCTCCAGGTCGGAAAGATTGGTGCCGGAGGCGGAGGCCGGCGCAGCCAGCGCGCAGGCCAGCGGGATGCAGATCAGCGCGGCGATCAGCACGATCAGCGGCAGTTTGGTCTTGGTAGCGGTCATCATAGCCCCCCTTTAATGGATTATTGCGGCAGCGCTGCCGCGGATCATACTTTGAGGAAGCGGGCCAGCGGGATCAGGCTGCCGATCGCGCCTAAAACCACGCCGGAACCGATGATAAACAGGGTCAGTCCCGGCCATAGCTGGCTCAAAGGAACAATGGTGGCGAAGGAGATGGTGGCGGTCAGATAGGCGAAGACCTGGCTGTAAAGGATCAGCGCCAGCGCCAGGGCGATGATCGAGCCGAAGATGCCCAGCATCATGCCCTCAAGGAAGAACGGCCAGCGGACAAAAGCGTCGGTCGCGCCGCACCATTTCATCACCATAATCTCTTTCTTGCGGCCGAGAATGGTCAGGCGGATCGCCATGGCGATCAGCGTCACCGCCGCGACGCCCAGCAGCGCCATTACCACGATGCTGGCCTTGCGGATAGTATCGGTCATGGTGAACAGCTTTTCTACCGTGCCTTCACCGTAGCGGACATGGTAGATGCCGTCCATCTCGGAGACCTGCTCGGCGATCTGCTCGACATATTGCTTGTCCACAGCGGTCAGCGAGAACATATCGGGCAGCGGATTATCTCCGGCCAGAGTCTCCAGCAGATCAGTATCGTTGAAGCGGTCTTCCAGGGTCAGCAGGCCCTCGTCCTTGCTGACGAAATCGACGTCCTGCACGCCGTCGATATTACGCAGCTCCTCCTCCAGCTCATCATAGTCGGTGGAGGGAACGTCGAAATCGATATAGGCCATCACCCGCACATCGTCTTCGATCTCTGTGGCGTTGACATTGAGATTGACGATGATCATCCAGAAGAAAGCGCACAGGAACAGCGAAATGGTAATGGTCATGATCGCGGCGGCGGTCAGCCAGCCGTTGTTTTTCATTGACTTAAAAGCCTGCGGAAAAATATAGCGGAAAGAATACATTTTCATAGCTGCCACCCCCCGATCGTATCGCCGATCATCCGGCCGTGATCCAGCGTGATGACGCGCTTTTGCATCTTATTGACGATGATTTGGTCATGGGTCGCCATCACCAGGGTCGTACCCTCGGCATTGATGTCGGCAAACAGCTGGATCAGCTCGTCGCTGGTCTTGGGGTCCAGGTCGCCGGTCGGCTCATCAGCAAACAGCACCAGCGGATTGTTGATGATCGCCCGGGCGACGGCTACGCGCTGCTGCTCGCCGCCGGAGAGGTGCATGACATTGTCGTTCTCGCGTCCGGCCAGGCCGACGCGCTCCAGCATCGCCGGTACACGCATCTTGATCTCGGAGAAAGGGCGCTCCACTGCCCGCAGGGCAAAAGCGACATTTTCAAAGACGGTATTGCGTTCCATCAGGCGGAAATCCTGGAAGACTACGCCGCTGTTGCGGCGCAGGCGGACGATTTCCGGAGTGGTCAGCCGCGCGACATTGCGGCCGCCGATCAGCACCTGCCCGGCAGTAGGCAGCTCCTCGCGGAACAGCATCCGGATCAAGGTGCTTTTGCCGGCGCCGGAAGCGCCGGTCAAGAAAACGAATTCGCCGAAATCGATCGACAGATTAATATCGGCGAGGGCAGTGATCCCGTTTTTATAGGTCTTGCCCAGATTGATCGTCTGTATCAGCATCTTCTACTCCAAAAAGTTATTTTACTGGCCTTGTTTCTACAAAAAACGCTGGTTTCCTGCTTATCCACAAATAATTCACATTTTTCCTGTGGATAAAAACACTGCCGCAGCTTGTGACCGATACTTCCTTAATAATATGACTAAAAGCGGCGCAGCCGACTTTCATATGACGCCGCCGCGGCGGCGAATGTTCCCCGGCGGCTGTTGCGGCGCGGCGGCTTGTGTTATAATGAAGACGGATCAGCCGCCCGCAGCCCCCTCTTCGGAGGACGGAAGGCGCGGAAGGAAAATAGCGCGAAAGGAGCAGTAGCGATGAGCTTATATCAATGGCAGAAGGCTGCGGCAGCGGTGTTCTTCCCCCAGCGGCTCTGCCTGAACTGCGGCCGCCTGTCTCCCGGGCGTCCGCTATGCGATGACTGCGAGCAGCTGCGTCAGCGGCTGCGGCATTGCCCACATTGCGCCAGCTTTATCGCAGCTACTGAGAGCGAGCGCTATCTCTGCCCCGACTGCCGTCACCGCCGCCCCTCTTTTGCCGCGGCGGCCGCTGCCCTGCCCTATGAGGGACGGCTGCGCCAGCTGCTGATCGCCTTCAAGTATCAGCAGCGCACCGGGCTGCGCCGTCCGCTGGCCGCCCTGTTGGCGGAGGCCTATGCCGGCCGTTATGCCGGGCTGGAGTTCGATGCTGTGCTGCCGGTGCCGCTGCATCCGGCGCGGCTGCGCCAGCGCGGCTATAACCAGGC
>CALXQC010000075.1 GCA_944390435.1 uncultured Clostridia bacterium | reverse complement strand
AGTATAATGTCGACCGGGTGATCGCCGCGATGAAGGATATCCTCGGCAAATAACTGCCGCGTCCAACTCCCAATAGATAAATACTAGCAAGAGGCTATCTGTTTCAGATAGCCTCTTGTTTGCTGCTGGGTCTGTTTTAACAGCAACAAAGGGCAGACCCATGATCGATCTGCCCTTTGTCTATTATCAGTTGGCGGTCTGCGGCGCCCAGAGGCGCGGCGCAAATCAGACCAAGCTTATTTAACCTCCACGGTCCAGCCGTATTTGTCCTCGGCGCGGCCCCACTGGATATCGGTCAGGCTGGTATAGATCTTCTGCGAGAGCAGACCGATGCCGCCATTGCCGACTTTATAGCGCTCGCCGCGGATATTGAACTCGCCGATCGGGGAAATGACTGCCGCCGTGCCGACGCCGAAGGCCTCACGCAGCTGGCCGTTTTTCGCCGCTTCCAGCAACTCCTCGAGAGTGATGCGGCGCTCGGTGGCTTTGACGCCCCAATCGCGCAGCAGGGTCAGGACGCTGTCGCGGGTGATGCCGGGGAGAATGGTGCCGGTCAGCTCCGGAGTCAAGACTTCGTCACCGATCACGAACATCACGTTCATGGTGCCGACCTCATCGATATATTTCTTCTCCGCGCCGTCCAACCACAGCACCTGGGAATAGCCGAATTTCTTGGCTTTATACTGAGCGGCCAGGCTGCCGGCATAATTGCCGCCGCATTTGATATAGCCGGTGCCGCCCTTGACCGAGCGGGCAAAATCGTCTTCAACAAAGATCTTCACCGGGTCAAGGCCTTCCGGATAGTATGCGCCGACCGGAGAAAGAATAATGCAGAAAGTATAGGAATTAGAGCGCGAGACGCCCAGATGCGGCTGAGTGGCAAAGGTGAAAGGACGGATATAGAGGCTCTGGTCAGGACGTTTGGGGATCCAGTCGCGATCCAGAGAGACTAAAGTTTTCAGCCCTTCCATAAACATCTCCACCGGCAGCTCCGGAATCAGCAGCCGCGCGCCGGAATTATTGAGGCGGTTGGCGTTAGCCTCGGGACGGAACAGCAGAATGCGGCCATCCGGGGCATTATAGGCCTTCATGCCTTCAAAGACTTCTACGCCGTAATGAAAGACGCAGGCCGCAGGATCGAGGCAAATATCCTGATACGGGATAATGCGGGCATCCTTCCATCCCTCGCCTTCCAAATAGTCGATCATCAGCATATGGTCGGTAAAGACCGTACCAAAGCTCAACTCATCCCAGTTGGGTTTGGCTTTCGGATGAGTGGTTTTGGTGATTTTGATATCCATAGAATGGACCTCCTCTCACAGAGTGATGGAAATTACATAAAAAATCGCACAATTGAAAAAGTTAACATATTGATTATACTCCCAACAGGGAGCAGATAGCAAGATATAATTTTATTATTTCCTGCCTAGCGGCGGCCCGTTTAGCCCCGCCGCTGATGCGCCGCCTCGGCGAGCACAATCGCCGCGGCATTGCTGACATTGAGCGAGCCGACCTGATTAACCGCCATCGGGATCGAGACTACCAGGTCGCAATGCTTCTTCAGCAGCGGCGAGATACCGCTGCCCTCGCTGCCCATCACCAGCACCAAGGGCCCGCTCAGATCGCTCTCCCACAGGCTGGCGCCGTCCATATCGCAGGCCGCCGCCCAGCAGCCGGCTTTTTGCAGCCGCTCCAGCGTCTGATTAAGATTTGCCACCCGCGCCACCGGCAGGCAAGCCGCTGCGCCGGCGGAAGTTTTCATCACCGTCTGATTGACTTGGGCGGAACGGCGGCTGCCGATCACCACGCCATGCGCGCCCAGGCAATAAGCGCTGCGGATAATCGCGCCTAAATTATGCGGATCTTCGATGCCGTCGAGCATCACGATCAGCGGCGGTTCGCCCTGACTAGCCGCTGCTTCCAGGATGTCTTCCACCTCGGCATAGCTGGCGGAAGCGATTTCCGCTGCAATGCCGCGGTTATCCGGGCCGGCGAGCTGATTGAGCTTCTGCCGGGGCAAGCGGCGCACGGGGATCTGCCGTTCCCGGCACAGCCGCAGCACCGCGCCGGCAAAATGCTCGTCGATATGCTCGGCGACCATCACCCTATTGATAGTCATGCCGGATTTGATCGCTTCCAGAACAGCGTTTTTACCACTAATGATTTCGCTCATAAGCACTCCTAAACAGCGTCCCTGCCGGGGCGCTGAACTATTTTCTCCTGTTACCGCCCGCGAGCTGCGGCTAATTTACCTGCACTGGATTAAGCGCCGGATCGGCAGTCAGCGGCCGGCTCAGGTCGATACCCGAGGCAGTCTGTCCGACGATCTCGCCGTTGACGGTAAACTGCACTGCCTCGATCCCTTCCTGGGCGGTGATGGTCCGCACCAGGCACTGGATCAGCAATTGTTCGATCATCTGGCCGTAAGAGGTCAGCAAACTCTCGCCAAAATCACAATAAGCCACTCCGTCGCGCACCTCTATCCGCGGCACGCCCAGATTAGCGACCGGCAGCAGATAAACTCCGCCGCCCTCCGGAGGACTCAGCAGCTCATTGACAGCAAGCTGCGCCATCTCCGCGGCGCTATACTCCGTAGCGTCCTCCAGCAGCGTAGTCAGCGGCAGCAGATATTGCCCCGAGGCCTCCGGCAGATAGTAGCGCAGCAGCGTCAGCCCTTCCAAGCTGAAATCATGCCCGCTCAGCAGCCGACGCGATGATTCGGAGAGATTGACCACCGGCAGATAGGGGATTGCGCCGGAGAGGGAAAGGCCGTTCAGCTGCAGATCTTCCGGCAGGTTCTCTCCTTCCACCAGGATAACAAAGTCGCCGCAATCGGTCAGCGGCATCACTGTGGCGGAGATAGCCAGCGCCGCATTAAGAATCTCCGCATCGGTCATCAGCAGAAAATCGGCGGTCAGATCCAGATAAACAGTGTCGCCGATGCTGAACAGATTGATCAGCTTGGTGTCATTAGGAAAAAGATCCACCGCACCGGCAACCGGAGAACCGGCCAGCAGGCGCTCCATCGCCACCTGAGCCGGCGCGGTAGTCGCGGGGATATCCATAGTCAAGGGCAGCAGGTAGAGCTGGTCGGCGCTTAGGTAATACACCGTCACCGAGGTTTTCTCACCGCTGCTGACTACCGGCTGACGGCTCTGATAGGGGTCGGGCTCTGAAGCGCCGTCCTGGACGCATTTGACCACAATCAAAGCGACCAGCAGCAATATGATAAAGATTACAAAAATCAATACGGATTTTTTCATGATTTATCTTTTCGCGTGAAGGGCAGCAAAACCCTCTTTTGCCGTGCCATCAGCCAGGAGGCCGGGCTGACAGTCCCCGGGAAATGCCGGTTAAAAAAAGGAAGAGCGCTGCTGAAAGAGAAATATATAAGATTAGAATATCCCCGGAGAGGAAGGACGCCGGCAATGGGCGCAGCGGCAATCGATTTCACCCAGGTAGACCGCAGGCTGGAACAATTATATCCGCAGCTGGAACAGCAGCTGCTGCAGCTGCTGGCGATACCCAGCGTTGAGGCCGCTCCTGCCGGAGCCGGCGCGCCCTTCGGTGCGGCGGTAGCGGAGGCGCTGTCCTGGACGCTGGAACTGGCGGATTCTCTGGATCTCGCCACAGCCAACGACAGCG
>CALXQC010000074.1 GCA_944390435.1 uncultured Clostridia bacterium | reverse complement strand
CAGGCACTGCTTATAACTAGTATGCGCATTAGCGGGCGCTATTATCAGCAGCGGAGGTTCCCTAGCACTAGGAATGAGTTCTACTGTAATAGCCGGGTGACATAGTCCTGTTCCCAATCTAGTTAGTTGCAACTAACTCACTATCAAAAAAAATAATGCACGGTCGCATTAGTTAGTCATAACTAACTAAAAACATTATAGCTCTCTCCGGCGCAGCTGTCAAGCTAAAAATAAAAAATTTTTTACTTGATTAACCTCGGCAAAAAGCAGATAATAATAGTCAGGGATAGTCTGAAAAAGAGCTTGCTTTCCCTAGGCAAATATGTTATATTAATAGTAATAATTCTCAATAATTAATCGTTTACTACATCTATTTTGGCAGCAAAACAATATTTCTATAGAAAGGAAGTTATTTACAATGTTGGACAAAAAAGTTGCCGATCTGCTCAATACCCAGGTCAACAAGGAATTTTATTCCGCTTATCTGTATCTTGATTTTGCTAATTTCTATGTAGAACAAGGCCTCAACGGCTTTGCCAACTGGTATCAGGTACAGGCCCAGGAAGAGCGCGACCATGCGCTGCTGTTCGTCAAATACCTGCAGAACAATGATATGCCGGTCACTCTCGAGGCTATTGACAAGCCGAATATCCCGCTGAAAAACAACATGGATCCGCTCCAGGCCGGCCTCAAGCATGAGCAATATGTCACCAGCCTGATCCATACTATCTATGACGCAGCCTATGAAATCAAGGACTTCCGCACCATGCAGTTCCTGGATTGGTTCGTCAAGGAACAGGGAGAGGAAGAAACCAATGCTTCCGATATGATCAAGAAGATGGAAATCTTCGGCTCTGTCGCCAAAGGCCTCTACCTGCTCGATCAGGAATTAGCCGCCCGCGCCTACAGCGCGCCTTCGCTGACCCTGTAAGCGGACAACCGCTAACCGCAACACATCAACAGCCCTGCCTTCATCAAGGCAGGGCTGTTTAGTATGCCGCTTATTAGCTTATCAGTCTAAAGCAAGAGCATCGCATCGCCGAAGCTGTAAAAGCGGTAGCGCTCTTCAATAGCGGTCTGATAGGCGCGGAGCACGCTTTCCCGTCCGCCCATCGCCGAAACCAGCATGATCAGCGTGCTCTTCGGCAGATGGAAATTCGTAATCATGCCGTCGACGAGTTTAAAGCGGTAGCCGGGATAGATATATTTCTGAGTCCAGCCCTCCTCGGCCCGGAGCGTACCGTCTTCATCAGCCACGGTCTCCAGGGTGCGCACCGCAGTGGTACCTACCGCGATGATGCGGCCGCCGGCAGCGCGGGCAGCATTGACCGCCTCCGCCGCCTCAGCGGAAACGCGATAAAACTCGCTGTGCATAGTATGGCCTTCGACTGTCTCCGACTTAACCGGACGAAAGGTACCCAGCCCCACATGAAGCATGATCTTGGTGAATAAAATCCCTTGCTCGCGCAAAGAATCCATCAGCTGCGGCGTAAAATGCAGACCCGCTGTCGGCGCAGCGGCCGAACCGCGCTCCCGGGCATATATCGGCTGATAACGTTCCTGATCTTGCAACGGTTTTTTAATATAAGGCGGCAGCGGCATTGTACCGAGGCGGTCCAGCACTGCGTAAAAATCACCTTCGGGGAAAAAGCGGATCAGCCGCGTCCCCTCGTCGCTGAAATCCTCAATCTGCGCGGTCAGCTCCGGCAGAGCAAAGCGCAGCTTGACCCCGGGCAGCGCCTTGCGCCCCGGACGCACTAAGCATTGCCAGAGATTGAGCTCTACCTGCTTGAGCAACAGCAATTCGATTGCCGCGCCGCTTTCTTTAGTGGCGAACAGCCGCGCCGGCAGCACCTTGGTATCATTAATCACCAGCATATCGCCGGGGCGCAGCTCCTTTCCCAGCTGGTTAAATACGCTGTGGCGCAGAGCGCCAGTGCGCTTATCCATAATGAGGAGCCGCGAGGCGTCTCGCGGCTCGATCGGATCCTGAGCAATCAGTTCCTCAGGTAATTGATAATCAAAATCCTCTACTCGCATGATAGCTCCTCAGCAAATTTGTTCCCGCCAGCGATCAGTAGGCCTCGACCAGTTCGATGCCGTTATCGCTGCAAAAATAATGTTCAATGATCTCATCCCAGGTATAGCCGTCGTCGCCCATAGCGATTGCACCGAACTGGCTCAATCCGACCCCATGGCCGTAACCGCGGCCGCTGATGACGATATTGCCGCTGCCGGCGCCGCCTTCGCGCAGTTCGGAGACTACGCCGCTGCTGCCGGCCACATAGAGCACCGAGCTGCCGCCATTAGCCTTCATCGTGCCGCCGCCGCTGCTGACAGCATAAAGATCGTCCAGCGAATCCAGGCTGACCGTCTGACCGTCGGCGCCCTTGACATAAACATCTCCCCCGGAGCTGCCGTCGCTGATCGTGATCAAAGTGCTTTTCAGATCGAGCAGACTGCGGATATTATCTTTGGTCGCGGTAACGCTGCCGCGGCTGCCGCTGATAGTTACCGTCATCGCCCGTCCGGAAACGCTGGTCTGGCCGTTTAAGGTGGTAGAATAGCTGATACCTCGATAATCGCCGATATCGGTATCGCCGTAGGAATTAGCCAGGGCGACCAACTCAGCCGGAGTATATTCCACAGTCCAGGAATAAGTAGAAGCGCCGTAACTGCTGTAATTGCCCGCTAGGGCGTCATGCGGCGAAGGCACGCCGCGGATCGGAATAGCATCGCTGACCCAAACATTCTCAATATTCTCGGTATGGCCGCCCATATTCGAGCTGTAATAGGTCTGCACCGGCTCGCCGCGGTACTCGAGGATCATGCCGCAGGTGCCGTCCACCGCATCGATGATGCTCTGGGTCTCGGCGCTCATGCCGCCGTAGACCTGCGAAGAAGTGGTGGTGGTGAGATCATAGTAGACATTGCTGTCGCTGTAATTCGCCAGCGCATAGGAGCGCGCCGCCACTGCCTGCGCCATGGTCGCGTCCTCATTATAGCCGTAGCCTAATTCCCGGCCGACCACGCCGTAAAGATAGAGCTCAATATTGATCTGATTGATAGCATAATAGTAGCTGCCGCTGTGCATGGCCTTGAAACAGCCGCGGTAGGAGGAGCCGTTATAGGTGAAATAATCGTCCGCCCGCTCCGGCACCGCCATAAACGGCGAGGACGAGCTGAAGCTCTCTCCCGCAGCTTCACAGCGGTAATCCCGGGAGCCGCCGGAGGAAAAAACGATCCGCTCGCCGGAGCTGATTTCCGCATAAACATAATCCGGATCCTCAGCGCTAACCAGTTCATAATCTCCGTTCACGGTGATCGAATATGACGATGCGCTGCTGGAACCGGTCAGCATCACCCGCACTTCCACGCCGTCCAAACGGTCATAGCGGCCGGATGAGGCTTCTGCCGGCAGCGCGCAAAACAGCAGCGCGCATGATAACAGCGCCGTCAGGCATAGTTTACTCGCTTTTTTCATAGTTCAGCTCCTTTGTTATTGCTTTGACTGAGGCTTTTTCTTCTTTTGATAGCGTTCCTTCTCGCTATAAATGCAGCCGCAATATTTCTGCATATAAAGGCCCATTTCCCTGGCCTGCTCCTGCCCCTGGCGGAAACCGCCGCGCAGATCCAGATAGACAAATTCCAGCCCCCGCTCGGCGGCAACCTGCTCGCCGGTGGCACGGATCAGCTGATGCTGCTGATAGGGGCTGATCAGCAGAGTCGTGGAAAAACGCTCAAAACCATTGGCCAGGGCGAAATCCGCCGCAGCTTCAAGCCGGCTGCGGTAGCAATAAGCGCAGCGCTGTTCCGGCTGCTGGGCTACCTGGCGCAGCCACTCTTCCAGAGGATAATCCTTGACCGCCGCATAAGGCAGGCCGCGGCTTTCCATCAAGGCGATAAAAGACAGCCGCCGCGCCTTATGCTCCTGAAAGGGATGGATATTAGGATTATAAAAATAGCCGAAGGGTTGATAACCGCGCTCTTCAAACTGCGGCAGCGAGCCGGTGGCGCAAGGGCCGCAGCAGCAATGCAGCAATAGCTTCATTAAAACAGACTCCCTTCGCCAGCAGGACGCGTCAGCCCGAAATAATCCCAGGCCAGCTGAGTGGCAACCCGTCCCCGCGGCGTCCGCTGCAAAAAGCCGATCTTCATCAGATAAGGCTCGCAGACCTCCTCGATGGTATTGATGCTTTCAGAGATCGTCGCAGCGATGGTATCCGGGCCGACCGGACCGCCGCCGTATTTTTCCAGCATCGCCAGCATCACCTTGCGGTCTACCTGATCCAGCCCGCGCTCGTCGATGCCTAAACGGTTCAAGCCGTCGTCGGCGATCTCCTTAGTGATAACGCCGTTGCCCTTCACCTCGGCGAAGTCGCGCAGCCGCCGCAGTAAGCGGTTGGCAATACGCGGAGTGCCGCGGCTGCGGCGGCTGATCTCCAGCGCGCCGCCCTCGTCGATCGGCACGTCGAAGATCTTGGCTGAACGGCGAATGATATGCAGCAGCTCCTGCTCATCATAATATTCCAGCCGGCAGATAACGCCGAAGCGATCGCGCAGCGGCGCTGCCAGCATACCGGCGCGGGTAGTGGCGCCGATCAGAGTAAAAGGCGGCAGGGCGAAGCGGATGCTTTTAGCTCCCGGGCCTTTGCCGGTCATAATATCGATACAATAATCTTCCATCGCCGGGTACAGCACTTCTTCCACCGCGCGGTTGATGCGATGGATTTCGTCGATAAAAAGAATATCCCGCTCCTCCAGAGAAGAAATAATCGCCGCCAGATCGCCGGCGCGGGTAATAGCCGGCCCCGAGGTGATGCGCAGATTAACGCCCAGCTCATTGGCAATCACCGCCGCCAAAGTTGTTTTGCCCAGTCCCGGAGGGCCGTACAGCAGTACATGATCCAGCGCCTCGCCGCGTCCTAAGGCGGCCTTGACGAATATTTCCAGATTTTCCTTCACCTGATCCTGGCCGGTATATTCATGGAAATAACGGGGACGGATCACCGTCTCCTCGCCGTCCTCCCACAAATGCTCCGGTACGATCAAACGTTCTTCATCCATAGTTCAGCCTCATGCTCTGCGCTTACGAGCGCATGATAATTTTCATCGCCTCATGCAGCAATTCTTCAGCAGAGGCGTCCTCGCCCAGCGCCGCCTGCGCCTTCAAGGCGAAAGCGCGCGACTCGGTAGCGCTGTATCCCAGCTGCTTCAGAGCTGCCAGCAAATCGGCGTTGAGCGTCATTTCAGCAACCGGCTGCTCCGCCAGCTGTTCTTCGCCGCCTGCCAATAGCGGGAATTTATCCTTGAGCTCCAAGATGATCCGCTCGCCGGTTTTTTTGCCCACGCCGCTGACCGCGGTAAAGGGCTTGCTGTCTTTGGCGGCGATAGCGGCGGCAAAACGCTGTACCGATAGCTGATTGATGACCGCCAGGGCGATCTTAGCGCCGACGCCGGACACCGACAGCAGCAGCCGGAACGCGGTCAGCTGATCCTTATCGATAAAGCCGTAAAGCTGCCAGCTATCCTCACGCACCTGCAAATGAGTATACAGCAAAATTTCCTCGCCGAGCACCGGCGCAGGTTGGAGCATGGCCAGAGGAGCGTAAACTTCCAGCCCGACTCCGCCCAAATCAATGACCAAAGAATCGCTGCCGAGATCAGCGACCTTGCCGCGTACAAAAGAGATCATGAGATTTCTCCCCTCAGTTTGCGCCCGCGGTAATAATGAGCATGGGTAAT
>CALXQC010000073.1 GCA_944390435.1 uncultured Clostridia bacterium | reverse complement strand
AAAATAAATTTGTCCGCCGCGCTGCAGCGGCGCGCAGTATCCATCTATTAATGAGGAAAAACGATGAACAAAGAGCAAGAGACCCGGGCGATTCTCGCTATTTTAGAAGATACTTACCGGGGCAGCGTCTCGGCGCTGCGCTTCGATTCGGTATTTCAACTGCTGGTAGCGGTAATTCTCTCCGCCCAAACTAATGACAATCAGGTCAATAAGATCACCGCGGAGCTGTTCCGCCGCTATCCCGATGCAGCAGCCTTCGCTGAACTGACTCCGGAGCAATTGGAGCCGCTGATCAGCTCCTGCGGCCTCTACAAGAACAAGGCCAAGAATATCATCGCGACCTCGCGGCTGCTGATGGAACGCTACGGCGGCGAAGTGCCCCGCAACAAGGAAGAGCTGACCGCGCTGCCCGGCGTCGGCGGCAAAACTGCCAATGTAATCCTGGCCGTCGGCTTCGGCATTCCGGCGCTGGCGGTGGATACCCATGTTTTCCGCGTAGCCAACCGGCTGGGACTGGCGCAGACCAAAACCCCGGAGCAGACCGAGGCGGCGCTGTGCGCGATCATCCCGCAAGAAAAATGGGCCGACGCGCATCATTGGCTGATCTGGCATGGCCGCAAAATCTGCTCCGCCCGCAATCCTTCCTGCGAGCGCTGCCCGCTGGCAGCTTTATGCGCCTATCACCGGCAGACGGCAGCCGCCGGATAAAGATCATGATGTTGATGCGAATAAATAAAGATAAGGATACCGCTATGAAAAAAATATTACGTTTCCCCGCCTGGCTAATGGCGCTGGCCTTCGCCCTGCTCTTCTCCCCGGCGGCGCAGGCTGCCGACGATGTGCAGTTCAGCGATCTGGGGCTGGCCAAAATGTACGTCGGCCTCTACTCCTACTATCAGATTGACGAGACAGTGACCGAAGCTGAGGATATGGAAAGCCTGGCCGCCGCATTGGCCAAGATCGATCCCTATTCCCGCTATCTGACCGCTGAAGAATTCGCGGCGCTCAACAACAGCTATGATCCGGTCTATAACGGAATCGGCGTAGTGCTGACTGCTAACGAGGCTGGAGAAATCGCGATCAAAGTAGTATTTGCCGATACGGTCGCCGCCAGCGCCGGCTTTCTCCCCGGCGATGTCATCCACTCGGTGAACGGCGTGCTCACCGCCGGGAAATCAGTGGCAGAGGTCGGAGCGATGCTGCAAGGAGATCTGCGCGAGCTGCTGACCGTCGAAATCAAGCGCAACGGCTATATCAGCAAATACGAGATGGCGCGGCGGGAAATGACCGCTCCCTCCGTCTACTACTGGATGATCGATCAGGAAGTGGCCTATATGCAGATCGAGCAATTTGATCTCCATACCGGCGAGCATATTGAGGCGGCGATCGAATATCTGAGCGGCTTGGGAATGAAATCGCTGCTGCTTGATCTGCGCGACTGTCCCGGCGGCGTGATGCAGGCCGCTGCGCAGACCGCAGCTTCCCTGGGCGAGGGAGGGCCGATTTACTTTAATGTCGGCCGCGACGGCTACGAGGGCTTTTTCGTCAGTCCGGTCAATGAACAGCCGCTGACTATCCCTATCGCCGTCCTGGTCAACGAGCAAACCGCCTCCGCAGCGGAAATGCTGACTGCAGTGCTCCAGGATACCGCCCGGGCGACGGTGATCGGTATGCCCACCTATGGCAAAGGCGTTTATCAATCAGTACTGCGCCTGCCCTCCGGAGCAGCTCTCTATATGACCACCGGCAAATATGTCTCCCGCGGTTATCAGGATATCGAACAGCTGGGAGGGATCACCCCCGACGTGCTGGTGCGTGAGGCCGGAGAACAATATCAGACTGCGCTGGAATGGCTGCATACGCAGCAAGCGCTGCCGGAGAGCTTCGGCTTTAACATCGGCAGCCATCAGGCTCAGGCAGGCGGCGAGTCGTTCTACCTGGCGCACAGCCCCTTCCTCAAGGATGGCGCGTCTTATCTGCCGGCAGGAGAGGCGCTGCGGCGCATGGGCTGGGATTTCTCTTTTTACCAGGGTAATTGGTATGCCTTCGACGGCATCAGGAGAATGATTATCGATCTCTCCGAGCGGGAGATCCTCAGCGGCAAATACCGCGGCACAGTGGAGGTGCGGGATAATACCGTCTACCTGCCGGCCGGTTTCCTGCGTAATATCGGCTATACGGTAGAATGGGACGGCGCAACGCGCTCGATGACCATCAGCAAATAAAGGCCAAACTAAAAGACACCCTTTCCCTGGGGTGTCTTTTAATAGCTCTATGAAATACCGCGGGGCGGAGCATCATAAGCTATCGCCTAGCGGGAATTGTCGCCGCAGCAGCAAGACAAGCGGCAAGCTTTTCATCATTCATTCCCCCGGCTCATTTCCTCCGGAGAATCGTCCCTGCAGCTACTTAGCCAATTTTTTCTTTAAGGCTTCCGCTACGCATGGCGGCACCAGATCCTGAATATCCCCGCCCAGCACTGCAGAATTCCGAATCACGCTGCTGCTGATATAGAGATATTTGGCGTCGCTCATCAAAAAGACGGTCTCAATGCCGCCGTTGAGGCGGCGGTTGAGCAGCGCCATCTGAAACTCCTTATCAAAATCCGAGACCGCGCGCAGGCCGCGGATAATCGAGGTCGCGCCCTGGCTGCGGCAAAAATCCACCAATAAGCCGTCAAACGGCTCGACGGCGATCGTCGGCAGATCAGCCACTGCCTGGCTCACCAGCTGGCAGCGCTCTTCCAGGCTAAACAGCGTATTTTTATAATTTTCCCGGGCAACCGCGATGATGATGCGGTCGAATAAACAGGCCGCGCGGCGGGCAATATCGAGATGTCCATTAGTAATCGGATCGAAAGTTCCTGCATAAACAGCAATTTTCATCTTTGTTCCCCCTAATTGTTTTCCGTTCCGGCGCATCAAGCCGCCGGGATGCTGCTCGCTTATTTCTAATATACTACATCATCCGGGTTTTGTCCAACAATAGCTCTGCCTGGCGATATTTGTAAAAAAGGATAATACTATTGGAGCGAGAATTCTTTAGATTGTTCTTCGGGCAGGCTGCGCCGCCGAACCCGGCGTTGATCCGCCGCTGCCTGCCTGGAGCAAACGGCGCTGCCGCTATTCCCGGCTCAGCCGCCGCTGTTCACAGATGCTAATATTTAGGTGCTAATATTTATGGAGAATATCATGCGTCATCATTTTCTCATACTGTTAATCGTGATCGCCGCCGTCTGCTGTCTCTCCCTGCCTGCCTGGGCGGATGAGGTCAACGGCGAGGCAGAGCCGGCGGTCGCTCCGCTGGAAGGCCCAGATCAGGATGATCCGCAGCAGGGCGGAACCTCGGTCAGCAGCGATTATTATAGCTACAGCGGCACCTGGATCAATACCCTGATCCACGAAGTCGTGATCACCAACAACAGCCGCTCGATGGCCTTCAATATCACCGTAGATATTCCGCTGATGGACGAGGCCACCCCGCTGTATTCCATCATGAACAATGAGGTGCTCAGCCCTCAGCCGGATCAAATCACCACCGATGAGAACGGTCACCGGACAGCGCATTATACTATCCCCTATCTCTACGGCAATCAGAGCGTAACCATCTCGATGCGCTATATCGTCCAAAACGCTACCCTCAGCTATACTTTTGACCAAGCTAATGTAGCGGACGAATATTCCGACGCCGAGCTGGACAGCATCGGCTATTATCTGCTGGCCAGCAGCGACGTGCCTGCCGACGACCCGGATATTATCGCCTTTACCCAGGCTGCTGTCGGCAACCTCACCGACCCCTATCAAAAAGCGCGGGCGCTCTTCTCAGCGGTCAATCTCTATCTTGATTATGACGCCGCGGAGGCCGATCAGTCCGCCACCGCCGTTCTGGCGCGCGGCACCGCCTCCTGCCATGGTTATACGAATCTATACCTGGCCTGCCTGCGGGCAGCCGGTGTTCCGGCACGGCAACAGAGCGGCTATCTATATATGCCGCAGGAGCATACCACGCCGGAGTATGTCGACAGCGTCAACGGGAGGATTATGCTCAATAACCTGGCTCATACCTGGGTAGAATTCTATTTACCACAGATTGGCTGGATCATGGCTGACCCTACCTTCACCTACACCTATGAAGACGCTAACGGCAATACCCAGAAGTTTATCCGCTGGGATTATTTCGCCAATATCAGCTCAGAGCGGCGCTACATCTTTTGCAATGAGATCCCCCTAACCGAGCTGGACGAAAAAAGCTACCAGGCTACCGGCGGCAATGTCAGCGTAGAATTCAACGCTTATCTGATGTTCGGTAGCCACCCCGCCTCCTTTAATGATCTGGACGGGCACTGGGCGCAATCAGCCATCACCTACTGCGTGGCCAACGGTCTCTTCTCCGGCATCAACAATACTACCTTCGCTCCGGACCAGACAATGACCAGAGCTATGTTCATCACGGTAATCGGCCGTCTCTACCAGGAGATGAGCGGCGAAACCATCACCGCCGGCGGGGAAAGCCAATTCAACGATATTCAGCCCGACGCCTACTATGTCCAATTCCTGGACTGGGCTGCCGAAAACGGCATCGTCACCGGCTACGGCGACGGGCGCTTCGGCCCCAATGATGATGTTACCAGAGCGCAGATGGCGCTCATCATCGCCAATTTCGCCGCCTACACGGGACGTAATATCGATATTTACGAGGAAACAGCGCTTTCCTTCAGCGACTCGGCCGCTGTTCCGCAATGGGCGCAGACCGCGGTATCTTACTGCTCCTATAACGGCCTGATCACCGGTATGCCGGGCAATATTTTCTCTCCCGATACCAATGCCACCAGAGCTCAGGTAGCAACGATACTCCAAAGACTATCCGCCGTTTTTAACGAATAAAGCGCCCGCCAATGATCCGCACCGCGGATCATTTCGCTATGGATCAAGCAGTTATTGATCCAGGCGGCGCGGACCGCCGCGGAATTATTCATCTCTTCGCCATTTCCCGCATACCTTTATCTATCAAGAAGATGGAGGTATCACTGATGGAAAAGCATGAGCGCATCAAGCAGTATCTCACACTCAAGGAAACAGCGGCGCTGACCGCGACCCCATACGCTACGGTGAAGCGGGATGTCGACAAAGGCCTGCTGCCGGCTTATAAAGTCGGCCGGAAATATTTTATCGCCGTGCCGGAGGCGGAGCATTATGCCGCCGCCAAAAGGCAGCTGGCAGCGATCAAAGGCCGCACCATTAAAGAAATCATGGCGATCCTCCCGCTCTCCTACGCCTTTATCATCGATGAAATCAAGCAAGGACGGCTCCATGCGGTAAAATGCGGCCGCCGCTTTATCATCCCCGATGAGGAGCTGGAAAGATATTTAGCCGCGGCCAAATTATGAGACCGCCGGCTGGAGGCAGCATAAGCAGATGCGAGAAGACTGGCAAAACATCGAAGCTATTTATCTGGCTCCCTATGCCGCGCACAGCAATGCGTCGGCCGGACGGCTGCGCCCCGAGCCGGAATGTCCGATCCGCACGGTCTGGCAGCGTGACCGCGACCGGATCATTCATTCTAAATCATTCCGCCGCCTCAAGCATAAGACGCAGGTCTTTATCAATCCGCGCGGCGATCATTTCCGTACCCGGCTGACCCATACCCTGGAGGTGGCGCAGATTTCGCGCACCTTGGCGCGAGCGCTGCGGCTCAACGAGGATTTGACAGAGGCGATCGCCCTCGGGCATGATCTGGGACATACTCCCTTCGGACATGCCGGAGAGCGCGCGCTGATGCGGCTCAATCCGCAGTTCAACCATTGCCGTCAAAGCCTGCGCCAAATCGATATGATCGAAAACGACGGCCGGGGGCTCAACCTGACTATGGAAGTCCGCGACGGGGTGCTGCATCACAGCGGCCCAGAGCTGCCTTCGACCTTGGAAGGAATGCTGATCCGCTACTGCGACCGCATCGCCTATCTCAATCATGATATTGACGATGCAATCCGCAGCGGTTTTCTCTCGGCCGACAGCCTGCCGCCGCGGGTGATTGCGGTGCTTGGTTCACGCCACAGCCAGCGGATCAATACCATGGTCGCCGACATCATTGAGCAAAGCTCCAGCCGCGCCGAAATCAGGATGTCGCCACCCGTCGCCTCCGCCATGGACGAGCTGCGCAGTTTTATGTTCGAACACGTTTATTTCCATCCCGAGCGGCTGGAAGAAGAGCAGAAGCTCAGTTCCATGATCGAGCGGTTCTATCGCTACTATATGGAACATTTCGAGCTTCTGCCTCCGGAATATCAGCGGGAGCCGCATCTGGATGCGGTCTGCGACTATATCGCCGGCATGACTGATAGCTTTGCCCTAGCTACTGCGGCACAGATTTTCCCGCCGGAGCAGCCGCGCCAGGATAACGGCGCAGCCAATCAATAATACAGTTCCGCCAGCTCTTCGATTTTGGTGATCCGGCCGTTCTCCTCAGTGATCAGGAAGATGATATGGTCATAAGCGCTGATCCGTTCGCTCAAGCGGCTCAGCTCGCTGCCGGAATACTTTCCGCTATGCGGACGCTCATTGCTGCTGGAAGCGGCATCACGCTCCTGGGCATTAGCCTGATCATGCTCGCTAAGTTCTTCGATCATCGCCTCGCCCTGCAAATCATCCAGCTCGTCATCGCCTGGTTCGCTATCCAGAAAGCCGCCTTCTACCGTCGGCCGCTGCTCTGCTACCGGCCATAGCAGACGGTAGGCGCCGCTGTCTTGATAATCAAAATCGCTCAAAACCAGTTCTACGCTATCTGCCAGCGGATAGAGCCGCGCTACCGCCGAGCTGTTATAGAGATACGAGCCGCCTGGCAGCGCTGTCGTCAGCTGCAGCTGGGAGATACGCTCGCTGTCAGTGGCGGGAATCAATTCCACTGCATCGATCAGCGCCACCCGCGCCTGCTGATTAACTTCCTTAACATAGCCATAAAAAATACTCTGACTGGCTCCGGCCACCTGGTCTTCCTGCTGGGAGCGGTTGCCGCAGGCCGCGGCAGTGAGCATCGCCGCAACGACGGCTGCCAGCAGGCAGCCGGTCAGCCAAAATTTACTGCGTGGTAATTTGTTCATAAATGTTTCCCCCTCATCTTTTGCTGTCTTGTCCAGCCGCCTTGTGGCGGCTTATTTGCTGCTGCCAGCACTTTCATTAACCGGCAGATAAAGCAGCGGATCAACGCAGACGCCGTTCTCACGGATCTCAAAATGCAGATGCGGGCCGGTGCTGTTGCCGGTACTGCCGACCAGAGCCACCGTCTCGCCGGTGCGCACCTGATCGCCGACTTGCGCCACCACAGACGAGCAGTGCCCATACAATGTCTGGCGGCCGCCGCCATGGTCGATCACCACCGCATAACCATAGGCGTCGTTTTTCCAGCCGGCCTCCACTACCACTCCGGCTGCCGCAGCGCCGATCTCGCTCAGATTATCGGCCGCGATATCCAAACCCCAATGAAAACTGCCCCAGCGCTCGCCATAGGGCGAGCTGATAAAGCCGTCCACCGGCCAAATATATGCCAGAGCCGAACGCGACGCGTAGACAGCCAGCTCCGGCGCTTCGACGCTTGCCACCGCGCTGACGGAAATCTCCTCGCCAAAGGGGATCAGCAGCGTCTGGCCGGGATAAAGACGCCCCTGGGAATCCAGCTCATTGACCCGGGTAATCTCGGCGATATCCACCGCATAGCGGCGCGCCAGAGAAGAGAGGGTGTCGCCGCGGGATACCGTAACGCTGAAGCAAGGCGTCTCCGGCAGGCGCAACACCGTCCCTTCGGCCAACGGCTCCGCAGCTGCGACATCGTTCATCAGCGCCAGCAGCTCGCTATCCAGGCCATAGGTCTCCGCGATCGAGGCGACTGTCTCCTGCTCGCAGGCAATATAATAGCTGCCGCCGGCTAAAGCAGCGGAGGCTGGCCACAGCACCAGCAGCAGCGCCGCAGCGGCCATGAAGATCATTTTTTTCATATTTCTGCTCCTTTCTCCGGCTATTATGACCGATTTGACCGCGAATATGCGGCGGCGCAGAAACATCTTGACATTTTAGTCTAGTAGAGATATAATGTATCAGTGCTCTCGCATGAAAGCATATTAGAAAAAAAGTCAAATAAAGTTATTTGGAGGGGGAAACATGAAAAAATCTTGGTTACTGATAGCGATCGCTATCCTAGCTGTGGCTTTGGTCGGCGCTGCCTGCACCAATGCCGAAGAACCGGCAGATCCCGATACGCAGGAACCGACCGAAACGGTTGATGATTCCTGGAGCAAAGTTGAAGCGCGCGGCGAATTGATCCTCGGCTTGGACGATTCTTTCCCGCCGATGGGTTTCCGCGATGAGAACAATGAGATCGTCGGTTTTGATATCGATTTAGCTGAGGCTGTTTGCGAATATCTAGGTATTACTCTTACTAAAAAGCCAATTGAATGGTCTACAATGACCATGAGCATCAACACTGGTGAAATTGACGTAGCCTGGAACGGCACCAGCATCACCCCGGAGCGTCTGGAAGCTATCGATTTTACTGATCCTTACACGAACAGCACTCCGATTATTGTCACCCTAGCTGACAGCGAACTGGCAACTAAAGACGATTTAGCTGGTGCAACCGTAGGCATCCAGGCTGAAAGTTCGGCACTGGAATCTGTTGAAAAAGAACCGGAAGTGGTAGAATCTTTCGCCGAACTCAGACAATATTCTACTTATGTGGAGGCCATGACTGATTTGGAGATCGGCCGTATTGATGCTGTTATCATCGACAGCGTTGCTTTCTATGGTGATTTCCAGCCTAACAATCCTGATGCTTATAAAGTCCTGGAGGGTGAATTCACTCCTGAACAATATGCTGTTGGCGTTAAAAAAGGTGCGGATGCTTTAAGAGAGAAACTCAATGAAGCCTTGCAGGCTGTCAAAGATAGCGGCAAAGCTACTGAGATCAGCATGAAATGGTTTGGCGAGGATCTTGTTATCTGATTGAATTTACAGGAGCATTCTGGTTTATCTATTTAAACCAGAATGCTCCCTTTTGAACCGACCCTGCGGGGCCGGTTTCTTTTTAACTGCAAAAAATTTTCTATTGCTAAAATATATCTAAGGAAGACTTCATTATGGAATACGCCATTTCGATCTTGCCCCAAATGTGGGTAGGCGTACTCAATACGATAAAAATATATTTCCTCGCTATTCTGCCGGTGCTACCGCTGGGCGTTCTCTTTGCCATTGGCAAAGTTGCAGGGCCTAAGCCATTGCGCTGGCTGCTTAATATCTACACCTGGGCTTGGCGCGGCACCCCGCTGCTGCTGCAGCTGATGATAGTAAAATTCGGTCTGCCGGTTCTTGGCATCAATATACCAGAATTCTATGGAGCGGCTTTGGTCTTTGCGCTTAATACTTCGGCTTATGTTACGGAAATCATGCGCGGCGCCATTCAATCAATCGACCGTGGGCAATATGAAGCAGCCAAAGCGCTAGGGATTCCTTATTGGACAACCATGTTCCGTATTGTCTTGCCGCAGGCTTTCCGTATTGCTCTGCCGTCAGCGTGTTCAGAGGCTATCAATATGATCAAGGATACCGCTATCATCAGCCTGATCAGCCTGCAAGATATTACTAATGTTACCACGCAAATCTTTGTCCGAGACAAAAATCTCATCGTCTACGTTGAAGCTTTCTGTATTTATCTGCTATTAACTAGCGTTTTAGTCTTTATCTTCAATCGTCTAGAAAAACGCTTCAGCCGGCATGAACAATAAAGGAGTGTGGTACTAGCTATGACCACTATTGGTGAATATTTCCTTGAAGCACTACCACTGCTCCTAGATGGCTTGATATCTACACTGATCATCTTTGCCGTAGTAGTTGCTATCGGCTTTCCGCTTTCGATCATCGTGGCTTCATTGAAAACGATCGGTCCCAAATGGTTGCGCCGGGTATTAGGAGTCTATACCTGGATATTCCGCGGTACACCGTTATTATTGCAGCTGGTTCTGGTTTACTATGCTTTGCCAACTATCGGCGTAGTTCTCTCGGACAATTTAGTGATTTTGATCGTTTATGTACTGTCTGTCACCGCCTATGAATCAGAAGTGATCCGCGGAGGAATGGCGGGTATTGAGAACGGACAATATGAAGCGGCCAAAGCGCTAGGCATGAGCCGCGTACAGATTATGCGACGAATCATAGCTCCTCAAGCAGTACGTAAAGTTTTGCCCACTACCTGCTCTGAAGCAATCATCCTTATTAAAGACACGACCTTGATTGCCGCGGTAGGCGAATTCGATCTCTTGCGTCATGCTACCAGCTTAGTGACTTCTGATTTCCGCATCGACGCCTATGTAGTCGCCCTGATCCTCTACTTGATCATCGCCAGTATTCTGACGTTGATCTTCAGCAAACTAGAAAAACGTTATCCCGCCAGCATATAAGCTAGGCCAAGGAGTGAAATACCGATGAATCAGACCATGATCAAAATGATCGATATCCATAAATCTTTCGGCGACCACCCCGTGCTCTCCGGAGTCAATCTCAAGGTGCATAAGGGCGAAAGCATCGCTATCATCGGCCCTTCCGGCGCCGGCAAAAGCACCCTGCTGCGCTGCATCAATAAGCTGGAGACCATTGACAAGGGCGCGATCGAGATCGAAGGCACAGTAATCGCCGCCAAGGATGAGCCCGGCTACAGCGTAGCCCATAAGCATGAAGTCAAGGCCGCGCTGGCCAAGACCGGCATGGTCTTTCAGAGCTTCAATCTCTTTCCGCATAAAACAGCGATGGGTAATGTCATCGAGGCGCTGCTGACCGTAAAAAAAATGAACAAGGCTGAAGCAATCAAAATCGGTGAAAAACAGCTGGCCCGGGTCGGCCTGGCAGATAAGGCGGACGCTTATCCCTCGCATCTCTCCGGCGGCCAGAAACAGCGGGTGGCGATCGCCCGGGCGCTGGCGATGGACCCGGATGTCATGCTCTTTGATGAACCGACTTCTGCGCTCGATCCCGAGCTGGTCGGCGAGGTGCTGGAGGTTATCCGCCGCCTAGCGGAGGAAAATATGACGATGCTGATCGTCACCCATGAAATGAGCTTCGCCCGCGAGGTTGCAGATCGGGTAATTTTCATCGATGGACAGCAAATCGTCGCCAATGCCTCACCGCAGGAATTTTTTGATAATCCCGAGCATCCCCGCATCCGCGCTTTTCTGGAAAAGATGCTCTAAAATACCGCCCATAAGCTCAGCAAAAAGCCCCGCTTCCTTAAGCGGGGCTTTTTATCTCGATATGACGCTGCGGCAGTCATAATGCGATCAGCTGTTCCAGATCGAGCATCACCAGCCAGGACTCGCGTACCGGTCCGCCGACCAGACGCTCCATTGCCTGGCGGTAATAAGCCAGCTGCGGCGCATATGTCTCGCGGATCTGCTGCTCGCTGCGGCCATAGCCGCCGGTTTTATAATCCACCAGCACCCAGCCGTCCTCCTCCCAAAAAGCCAGATCGAGCATACCCTGCACCATGATCTGCTCCCCCTGCGGCCCGTCGGTCAGAAAGGTAAACTGCTGCTCGCGCAGCACCCGTTCGGCAGCGCGCAGCCGCACCCCCAGCGGGCTCTCAAGAAAGCGGACGATACGCAGCGGATCGATCAGCACCGCATCCTCTGCTGCCAGCTGACCGTATTCCACCAGCTCCGATAGCTGCCGGGCTACCTCGTCCGGCGCAGCAGCTAGATCCAAACGCTCTAGCAGCCGGTGATAAGCAGTGCCGCGGCGGGCATAATCAACCACCGGGGCTGTTGGGGCTTCCGCCGCATAGGCAGCGGTATGAGCAAAATCATCGGCAGCGCCCAATCGGGACAGCTCAGTCACCGTCCACTTGCCCGGCGCGCCGGCGATCCCGGCATAAGGATAGCTCCAGGAAAGAGCGGCGGCCACATCCGGCGAAACCAGCTGCGCGGGCTGACAGGACCGGCAGTCATGGGACTGCGTCCCGGCATCCGCCAACTGTGATACCGGCAGATAATGCAGCTGCCAATGCGCAGCGGCCGGAAGCTGCTCCTGCGGATCCGCCTCCGCCAGCTCGCGCCAGGCGGCGGCGTCGGGATGCCGCAGCAATGCCGCGCCCAGCCAGGCCAGCGGATGCTGCGCGCTTAAAATATACTGCGGGTTCAGCCGTCCGCCCTCCCAGCCGCGCGTCCATTTACGCATCTGCTTAACCAAATCTTTCTGCGCGGCGCAGAGAATCAGCCGTTCCCGCGCCCGGGTGAAGGCGACATAATAAATGCGGATCTCCTCCGCCAAAGAAAGCTCCCGCAGGCGGTCGGCCACAGCGGTATGAGCCAAGGAGGGATATTTGCGCCGCTGGGAACGGTCAGCGATCCGCGCGCCCAACCCGGCGTCACGCTCCCAGATGATGTCGCGCCGCTCTTCGAGAAAGTTGAATCTGCCGCCCAACCCGGCGATAAAAACCACGGGGAATTCCAGCCCCTTGCTGCGGTGAATACTCATCACCCGCACCGCATTATCGCCCCTGCCGCTCAAACGCGCGGCGGCGCAGCGCAGCTGGCGTTCTTCTACCTGGCTTAAATAATTGATAAAGCGGAACAGACCGGCATAATTATGCTGTTCATAGGCGCGCGCCTCCTGCAGCAGCAGCTGCAAGTTAGCCTGGCGCAGCGCGCCGCCGCTCATCGCGCCAACTAGTTGATAATAGCCGTTTTCCCGATAAAGGGCGGCGATCAGCGAAGAAACACTGTGCCCGCCGGCCAGCTGCCGCCAGCGTTCCAAAGTCTGTAAAAAGACGGCGCATTTGCTGCCCCAAGGACGTTGAGAATCTGCAGCGGCCGCCTGGATAGCGGCATAGAGATCGCCTTCCCCGGCGGCAAGGCGAATCTCCACCAATTCCTCGGGGGTAAAATCAGTCAAGGGCGAACGCAGCACCGCCGCCAATGGAATATCCTGATGAGGATTATCAATCACCCGCAGCGCCGAGAGCATCAACGAAATTTCCGGCGCTTCCAGATAGCCCTGCTCACCGCCGGAGAGCGCAGGAATACCCTGGCGGGTCAGCTCCGCCATCACCACCGGCTCGCGGCCGCGGGCAACCCGCAGCAATACGGCCATATCCCGATATTCATAGCCCTGATCAGCCAGCTCGCGGATCCGCTGGCCGATCAGACGCGCTTCGTAGGCGATCTGCGACAGCGCCTCTGCTTCCTGATCTACCGGCTCGTCATCGTCATCCGCGCCGTCAGCTTCAGCCTCGAGATCAAGCAGCCAAAATTCCGGCGCTGCGGAAGGCGCGGTCTTTTCCGTATGCAGCTGCGCGTCCTCATCATAGTCGATCTCGGCAATATCGCCGCGCATCAGCTGGCGGAAAATAAAATTGACTCCGTCGATTACCGCTGTTTCCGAACGGTAATTACAATTCAGATCGATCCGCCGGCCGCCCTGAGCCGAGCCGTAATTATTATATTTCGTCAAAAAGAGCTGCGGTTCAGCCAGGCGGAAGCGGTAAATGCTCTGCTTGACATCGCCGACAGCAAACAGATTATCCCGGCTGCATACCCGGCGGATAATCGCCTCCTGCAGCTCATTAATGTCCTGATATTCATCGACGAGAATTTCCCGGTACTGCTGCGCTAATTCACTGCGCAGCTGCCCGTCCTCCAGCAGCTCCAGAGTCAGATGCTCCATATCGGAAAAATCCACCCAGCCCCGGCGGCGTTTTTCCGCAGTCAGAGCCTGCTCAAAGCCTTCCATCAAGCGGTACAGCGCTGCCATCAGCGGCTCCAGCTGATGCAGTTCCTCCAGCTGCTGCGCCAGCGGCACAGCGGTATATTTCTCCTTGAGCTTGCGGACCTGCTCCTTGATCCGGTCGCGCTCGCCCTTAATCTGCTCGCGCAGCTGTGGATCGGCAGAACGCAGCGCCGGCAGCCGGCCAAAACTGAGCTGCGCCAAGGCCCGCAGCAGCGCTGCCGGATCGTTCAGCTCCCGGGCAGCCGCTAATTGCTGCTGATCCTCTTGCAGCACTTTTACCCATCTATCGTCCAGCTGCTCCGCCTGCTGCAATAGCCGTTGATAGGCCTGGAGCGACGAATTCAGACTCCGCTGCAGCCGCACAGTAATATCCGCGGCAAAAGGATAGCCGGCAAGCTCGCGGCTGGAAAAAACCGCACAG
>CALXQC010000072.1 GCA_944390435.1 uncultured Clostridia bacterium | reverse complement strand
CAGATTTCCACTTTATTGAGCAAGCTATTCACTCCTCGGAGTTAACGCTTATGACTCAATTATTGCCGCAAAGCACGCCGTTTATACTATGGTCAAAATAAAAAAGACAGCTTCCATCAGCTGTCTTTTTTCGGCATGAGACGCAGACCGCCAATAATTCCCTATTCATCGTCCGTTTCCAGCTGCTGCCGAAATGGCGTCGATAGCGGCCCGCCGCTCATCGGGCTTAAATGCTTTTCCGCCAAACGGGCACGAAAAATCGCCCCTTTGCCAAACTTGGCGCGGATTTGATCGACAGTTTGATCAACCTGCGCAAGCTTAGGTGAATTATCGGCCGCAAAGAGATTACCCTGGCGCAGACCGCAACGATCCATCTTGCTCATATATACGCCTAGCTGCCGCAGCGGAGTACGCCGATCCCATAGCTGATCGAAAGCCTGACAAGCCGCCTGATACAGCTCCAGAGTTAGGTTGGTCGGACAAGGAAGCGCTATCTGGTGCGAAAAATTCTGAAACTGGCTGCTGCGCAAATGTATCGTCAGACAAGAACCATATTGATGATCGCGCCGCATCCGCGCAGCTACTGTTTCGCATAATGAGAGCAGCACCTGATGAGCAGACTGCAGATCCGTGATATCATCGGCCGTAGTGGTAGAATTTCCATATCCCTTATTAAGTGTCGACTGGTCGCTGACCTCATCAAAACAGCGGCCATTTGCGTAATGCCAAATAATTTCGCCGTGTTTATGCAGCCGCGCGCGCAGATAACGCACATCAGCACTAGCTAGATCGCCAATAGTTTTAATACCCATTGCCAGCAATTTCTTCTCTGTGGCCGGCCCCACAAAAAACAACTTTCCTACCGGCAACGGCCACAGTTTATCTGTCAATTCCTCCGGATACAACGTATGCATCCGGTCTGGTTTGGTAAAATCACTGGCCATTTTTGCCAGCAATTTATTAACCGACACCCCGATATTAACAGTAAAACCCAGCTCATCACGGATACGGTCTTTCAAGTTACGCGCGATAGTTTCCGCTTCTCCATATAAACGATCCGTACCGGTCAAATCAATCCAGGCCTCATCGATAGAATATTGCTCTACCACCGGCGATACTTGCCGCAGCAAAGACATCAGCCGTGATGAATAACGCACATAAAGATCATAATCAGGAGCATAAACAGCCAGACCGGGGCATTTGCGCTGCGCTTGAAACAACGGCTCGCCGGTGCGGACGCCACTGGCTTTAGCAGGGATACTGCTGGCTAAAACGATGCCGCGGCGGGCGGACTGATCGCCGCCTATCACCGCCGGGATGCGGCGAATATCGCAGCAATCCGGCTGCCGCCGCAGCCGGTCAACTGCAGTCCAAGATAAAAAAGCGCTATTAACATCAATATGGCAAACGACCGTATTGGTAGCCACCGAACCAACCCCTTGCTTAGTAATAGCAAAATTAATCCATAAGAGATTTATTTATTTCATCATACATCGAACATCAGTTCTAGTCAAGCCGCCCCGCTTTTAACAACTTTTGCCACAGCGATGACAATAGTCTACTCCGCTTTCATTCACTGCTCCGCAATAAGGACAGCGCGGCCAGCAGCCGGCGCATCCCTCATTTAGAACGGGATTAATTATCCGGCGGTAAACAGCAACTCTTTGTTTCATGTAGCGCCCCACCTTTGATCTGCATAATTACTTTATGGTTATTATGCTCCGTTTGCTCGTTATTTAATAAGCAACCGTGCCCTTAGACTGGATTATTTTGTCAGAAAGCGTCTGCTTTTTTCATCTTTACTTTTGTTATTGCTCCATGTTATACTGGGAATCGTTATTCCACTATCCCAGGAGGTCCTAAAAATGAATCAATACTCTACCCCAGAAACATTAGCAGAGGCTTTAGCGCCAGAGCAAAGCCAAAGGAAAAATTGGTCTGCTTTTGTGGAAAGCGAAGTAGTCAATTTTTTTAATATTCATAAGCTCGAAAAAATGACTTTGGAGGACGGGCGCGGCAATAAAGCCAAATTGGCCCGCACCAAAGATAATGAAATCAAGGTAGAATATACTTCTTCTGTTCTGCTGTAAAACCGGAAAGGACGTGAAGCAAATGACATCACCATACCAGCTGGGACAATATATCTGTTACTGCGATGAGGTTACGGAAGATGATATCGTAGCAGCTATGCGGGCAGGGGCAGATACTGTCGATAAAGTCATTGCAGCTACCGGAGCGATGACGCATTGCGACTGCAAAAACAAAAATCCCAAAGGCACCTGATGCCGCAGGGATATTGTTGAGGTCTTCAACAAACATCAAGACGTGTTGTAAATAGATTAATGCTAATAAACACAACCGCGATCTTTAGCTAAAGATCGCGGTTGTGTTTATCTATGCTCATCACTTAAATCAACCGCAGCGGCATAACCTCCATGCTGATGTCTACCAAACGAATACGCTTCAGCGGGAAAACAGAGCATTGACCGAGCTCTAGCGTCTTTTTGGTTTTCTACGGTATAATTTGGCAAACAGCAAAGCCACAAGCAAAACCGCAAAACATGCTCCGTACAATATAAAATTATCTGCTTCTGAAGTAGACGAACCGGCTCCGGGATCCCAATTCAGCATACCTCCCATTGCGTTTCCGCCAGCTGAAGACCCGCTGTTGGGCAGATTTTCCGTAAAAGCTTCCGTGTCTTCCTGGGAGTTTTCTTCAGATGCAAAGTCATCCGTCGCCCAAGCTGAGCTGCTGCCGAACTGCGATGGATCAAAGTTCTCCGGCAGCTCGCCACCGCTGATCTGCGAAAAATCAATATCTTCGGGCATTTCCTCACCAACTGACTGAGAGCTAGGCATAGTAGCACTATTTGGTTGAACTATCTCATTCCCGTTATCAAGCGTAGACCCCCCACCTGCACTGTCGTCAGTCCCTACATTCCACAGACCGTCTCCCATGCTCATACTGCCCATAACGCTCAAATCAATATGGGAAGCGTCGATCAGCGCATCTGAACTGCGCTGCTCACTGGACAAAGACGGTATCGTGCCATCAAGCTGCCCGCGAATCGACTCGCCACGGAGCTGCACTACCTCATAAAGCGTCTCTACAGCAGTGAGATACTCATCATAGCTGTAAAATGCATTAGGGTCGGCCTCTACCAATGAATCAATCTGACTGCGTGTACGCTCATAAAACTCATCAAATCCACCACCGAAAATATATTCTTCTACCAGTTGCTGCAAATAATTATAATATTGCGCATGATACTGCTCATCGTCCATCAGTGTATAAAAAAAGTTCGTGCCAGCAAACGCCTCATCGATAGCTTCGTTAACTACACTCGTCGCATCATTGCCGCTCATCCCGCCGAGAGCGAGATTATAATCCCAAGGAATAATGTTCAAACATCCGTCCGACTCGTATAGATAGTAATTATGCGCCATCATGCCGGATAAGCTATCCTCATTAACGGAAAAAACATGAACAGCCATATAGCGGAGAAGATTATCAATATCCATATAAGTGGCTAAATCAATTCCCTCGGCGATATTCTTCAAAGCAGTGACAACTCGTTTATGGTCGCTATTATTAGTTTTGGTCACTTCGCCTTCCCAAATGGTAGAATAGCTGTCCAAATCATCGTCAATATAATTCAGATTAGCACTTTTAATGATATTTTTAAGTCCAGTTTTTTGGAGAGCGTCTCGGAATTTTCGATTATCGATACTATTATCGGGTTGCTGGTTGCTCTGGTTATCGGCCTGTTTATTTTTGTTACTTTACGATAAAACAGGAGTCCGGCGGTGTTTACCGCCGGACTCAATAATTTATTGCGGAGAAAAATTTGTTTAAGAAAAACAGCTATTTCCTCTGTATATATAAGTGAAAGATCTTTCCTATAACTAAGGAGCATATGATGGACGATATCGCCATTATTGAATTATTGCGCAATAATCCGCAACAGGGTCTCTATCAGTTGATCTGCGCGTACCGCGGACTCGTCGGCAAAATTTGCGCCAATATTCTCTCCGGACATCAACAAGATATCGATGAAGTGATCGCAGATACTTTTATCCAGATCTGGCAAAAGACTGAGCAGCTCGATCCCAGTCGTGGCTCGCTCAAAGGATTGCTCATCATCACAGCCCGCCATCAAGCAATCAACCGCCTGCACAAGCTAACCCGCGCTAATGAAGGCTATCTAAAGGACGCGCTTGACTATGCGCAGACGGATAGTCTCGACCGTCTGCTAGCCCAGGAGGACAATGAGCAGCTGCAGCAGGCGATCAATCTTTTACCTGAGCCGGAGAGGGAAATTTTTGTCCGTCGGCATTTCCTAGGCGAACCGGTCAAAGAAATCGCTGCAAAAATGCAGATGAGCGAAAAGCAAATTAGCAACCGCCTCTATCAAAGCAAACTTAAACTACGTCAAACACTCCAGAAAAGAGGGCTTCTCTATGAATAAAGACTTTGACCAATATCTCAGTCAACTCGCCGGACAACCGGCTGCCGCCCATCAAGAAGTGCGCCGCACCTGGCGTCGGGTGCAGCCACGCCAGCCGCGCCGGCCCAAAAATAACGGCAAATGGGCGGCTCTGCTGGCTGCCTGCCTGCTATTACTCATGGGGGCGGCGATCGTTCCCAATATAACGACCTCCCCATCGCAACCCTTCTGCAGCGATATAGCTTATGCAGCCAGTGACTACAGTGAGATATACCAAGCCTTAATGAGTAATAACAGCAGCAATGGTTCTGGCGAGATCGTTAATAGCGATAGCTTATCGACACCGGTGACTAATGCTGCCGACGATCTGGAAAACAGTGAACAGGCCATAACTGAGGATAGCATAGATAATAACTATTCTCAGACCAATAACCAGGTTGATGGTGTCGATGAAGGCGATATCGCCAAAACCGACGGAAATAACATCTACCTGCTGCGTGATAATGAACTAATCATCAGCAGCGCCAAGGGCGCAAACAGTACCGTTCTCTCCCGTACCCAGCTGACGCCGTCTGCAGAAGAGCTATCATATGGCGAAAGCTATCAATACCCGACCGAGCTCTATCTATCCGGCAGCTATCTGGCGGTTATCACTGCTAAAAGCCAGCCTTTTATCTGCGGAGAGCCGTCCGGCAACGCTGCTGTCATGATCGAGAATATTGCTATTGACGCCTTGTCTGCCGATATGATAACCGAGATATTGATCTACGATATCAGTGATCCGTCCTCCCCGCAAGCGGTGGCAAGCTTCGGCCAAGACGGCTCTTATATCAGCTCGCGCCTGATTGGCGACACACTTTATTTGATCAGCCAATATATCGTATACAGCAATATTGACGAAGATGCTCCAGACACTTTCATCCCCGGCATCTACAATGACGGGCAGCGAGACTTGCTGGCCGCACACGATATTTGTCTGCTGCCGCATAGTGAAAACAGTGCCTATACCGTAATCACCTCCATTGATCTGTCCAAACAAAAAATCGCTGACCAAATCAGCGTTTTAGGCGGCAGTGATACCATCTACATGAATCATGATAATCTCTATCTTGCTTGCGGCAGTTACCGTGTAGAAGAAAGCGCTCCTTATAGCGAAGATCAATACAGCGTAGTGGAGCGGGAAGAATACGCTATCACCGAGCTGATGCGTTTTTCCCTGGCCGATAATGAGATCGCTCTGGCTGCTACCGGACAAATCAGCGGTTTTCTGGATAATCAATTCGCACTAGACGAATTCAACGGCTATCTGCGTGCAGTAACCACCATCAATAATTCCCACTATAGGCTCTATACGGACGAAGAACACGGCTGGGAGAATTATCAATGGGATGATTCTACTACTACCAACGCTCTATGGATTCTCGATGAACAGCTGGAAATAACCAGCAGCCTCGAAGATCTCGCGCCAGGTGAGCAGGTCTACTCTGTACGCTTTGCCGGCGATATCGGCTATTTCGTAACCTTCCACCAGGTTGACCCATTATTCGCCGTGGATCTGACTGATCCGTACTCGCCGCAAATTTTATCTGAGCTCAAACTTCCCGGCTTTTCGGAATATCTGCACCACTACAGCAGCGGTCGTCTACTGGGTCTAGGCCAGGATGCCGATGAGCAAAGCGGCATTACCGGACCTCTGAAGCTAACTATGTTCGATACCAGCAATCCACGCGATGTTCAGGAAAAGCATACGCTGATATTAGACAGCAGCTATTCATCGGCTCTCTACAATCACAAAGCTATTTTGGTTTCTGAAGAAAAAGACTTAATCGCCTTCCCTGCCGATAGTAATCAGTATTTGGTATATGGTTACAATGATAGCGAAGGGTTTTATTTGCGCGGCAGCTTTACTGCCGGCGAAGAAGGCTGGTATGATGAAACCCGCGGGCTGTTCGTGGACGAATGGCTGTATATCTGCCGGCAGGACGGCATCACTGTCGTCGATATCGTTGATCTGCATACCGTTCTTAGCTTGGATTTTTCCCTATCCTGACGATACGAATATGCCGTATGCAAAAGGAGCAGCTCTGTTGAATAGAGCTGCTCCTTTATTTATTTTGGCTATATCCGGCAGGCATCAAATGCGTCCTTTGGTGAAATCCAGCCGGACATAATCCGGCAAGCCGTCCTTCATCGGCACTTCAACCTCGCCCATAATCAAAGGCCGCGCATATTTGATAAACTCATCGGTCACATAATTGGCCTGTTTGGTAATCCAAGACAAGGGTACTTTCTGCTCATTGTTGGCGACCAGATCCAGAGCAACCTCGCCGCAGATGCATTGATATGGGGCGTCACTAGTACGTTCCAATGTGACCATAACCCCGCTTTTATCAGCCAGAGCATAATGCACCGCTTCAGCGCCGACCATATAGGCCTCGTCGGCATCAGTTTTGGAAGCGAAATGCATCGCCGAGCGCTGAGCCGTCCCTAAAGTATTGCAGCGGGCATTGATGCCAATCTCATTTTCTACCATTTCTTTTAAAGCGATGCCGACACCCGAGAGCTGTTTATGGCCGAAAGCATCTACCGAACCAGAGGTAAAGCAGTACTCGCCTTTTTCATTAGTAATGCCTTCTGAAACTACCACATAACAATAACCCAGATCCTTATAAACTGCTTCAACATCACTCAAGAAGCGTTCTTTCGAGAAAGCAACTTCCGGCAAGTAGATTAAATGCGGCGCCTCATTATCATAACGTTTTGCCAAAGCAGCGGCAGCAGTAAGCCAGCCGGCATCGCGGCCCATAGCCTCGAGGATAGTAACTTTATTTTTGGTGGAAACACTCTCCAGGTCAATTCCAGTTTCCCTAACGGTAGCGGCGATATATTTAGCCGCTGAGCCGTAGCCAGGTGAATGATCGCAGAACGGCAGGTCATTATCGATCGTTTTGGGAACGCCGATTACCCGCATATCCCATCCTGCTTCCTGCGCAGCCAAATAAGTTTTATGCGCGGTATCCATGCTGTCATTGCCGCCATTGTAGAAAAAATAGCGGATATTATGCTGCTGGAGAATCTTGACCAGTTTCAGCTGATCATCATCGCTCACCTTATAGCGGCAAGAAAAAATCCCGGCGCCGGGAGTATAGCGCAAACCGGCGATATCCTCTGGGCACTGCTCTTTCAGATCAATAATATTACCCTCTAAAATTCCTTTGATACCGCTGATGCCGGCATAAATAGTGCCGAAATCAGCTTCCTTAAACCATGTCTGAATCACACCGCAAATACTATTATTAATTACCGGCGAAGGGCCGCCGCTTTGGGCAACAATAGCGTTTCCTTTTAATACCATGGCCATCTCTCCTTATTTTTAATCAGCTGATCACAAACTGCTTTTACCTGCTTCATTACATCTTCTCCGGCTCACCGATCTCGCCTTCGTCAATAATGGTAATGCGCTTGATCTTTTGTTCCTGAAGCGGCCTGTCATTACGGTCTGTAGCTGTAGCGGCGATCTCGTCTACCACATCCATACCATTGACAACTTCGCCGAAAGCAGCATAATCGCCATCAAGGAAAAAGCCATCCTGATGCATGATGAAAAATTGGCTGCCCGCGCTATTTGGGGCAGATGTGCGGGCCATCGAGATCACGCCTCTTTGATGACGCAAGGGGTTGCGAAAACCGTTGCTGGCGAATTCGCCTCTAATCGAATATCCCGGTCCGCCCATGCCGCTGCCTTCGGGGCAGCCGCCCTGGATCATAAAGCCCTTGATCACCCGGTGAAAAATCAAGCCGTCATAAAAGCCCTGATTGGCCAGATAAAGAAAATTCTTAACTGTATTAGGCGCAGCCTGTGGGTTAAGCTGAATCTCTATTTTCTTACCATTGTCCATTTCAATAACAATCATAGTTAACTCCTCCAATAATAGCTTTAGATGCAATAGATTAAACGATAAAGTAAAACAATAATACTATCCCGTTCCAGATTAAATGCGCGCAAAAATTGAGCCATAAACTACCATAACGGTCATAAAGCCAGGTAAACCCAATACCTCCGATGCAAAGAGGGATAAAAGTCCAGACATTCATATGAATCAAAGCGAACAGCGCACCACTGAAAATGATGCCCCATACCCGTCCGCATAACCGTTTCAGCGGCGGATAGAGAAAAGCCCGGAACAACATTTCCTCTGCCAGTGGAGCAACGATACAGATCAATGCAACCAAAATAATCGTATCGGCCAAACTGCCGCTTAAGCCAAATAGCGCAATAATATTCTGCGACTCGGCAATCCTGCCGGGAAACAATAAATTGATAATAAATGAAGCGGCTAAATTAAGCGCGTATAAGCATAGGCCCGCTGGGACACCCACGGAAAACAGCTGACGCCAGGAAATACGCCCTAAACCCAAAAAAGAACCCGGGCTGCGGTAATAGCCGCAAACAATCAAAAGCGGCCCGCCGAAGAAAATAAGATCCTGCACTAATAAACTAAAGCAGCTGACATGGAGCGGGCTGAGCCAACCCTTTACCGCCAAGGGCAGCAAATCAGCAGCTAAAAAGGCAAGCAACAATACGGCAAAAGGCTGCCATAGCTGCCAGGGAGTCAGTAAATTGCCGTCTGGAGCAGCTGGATCATTATCCGGTGGAAATATCGGTCGCCGTTCTCTCATCATATGCTAAATATAATAGCATATTTTCTATTGCTTGAACAGCCCTGAGTCAAGAAGAAACGGCGATCTGAAGATAACATAGCGCAAACCGGCATAGCGGCAAAAACCGGGGCATTGTTCAGCAATGCCCCGGCATAATCACCATATACTATTTTTCTCTGCTGGCCATCCGCAGTCTTTCTGTACGGCTAAGGATCTTTTTGCGTAAACGCAAATTCTGCGGCGTAACTTCCAGCAGCTCGTCATCAGCCATAAACTCCAGGCATTGCTCCAAGGATAATTCAACCGGTGGCACTAGGCGCAATGATTCATCCGCACCGGAGGCACGCATATTGGTCATCTGCTTTTTCTTGCAAACATTAACCGAAACATCTTCATGTTTGGGATTCATGCCGACAATCATGCCTTCGTAAACTTTAGTACCCGGCTTGATAAACAAGCGGCCGCGCTCCTGAGCATTAAATAGGCCGTAGGTCACGGCTACGCCGCTCTCCCAAGCGACAAGCGAACCGCTCTCACGATTAGTAATTTTGCCTTTATATTCTTGATATTCGGCAAAGACCGACCCCATAATCCCTTCGCCGCAGGTATCAGTGAGAAACTCATTGCGGTAACCAAAGAGTCCCCGTGCTGGGATCAAATATTCAGCTTTCATCCGCTTGCCGGAAGGCATAATATCCAACAGCTGGCCTTTGCGCTTCCCCATTTTCTCTGCGACAAAATGATAATATTCCTCGGGCACATCAATATGCAGCCGTTCCATTGGCTCATAAGTTTTGCCGTCGATTTCTTTGAATAAGGCTTTAGGCGGAGAAACGGAAAATTCATAGCCTTCGCGCCGCATGGTCTCGATCAGGATAGCCAAATGCATCTCGCCTCTACCCAAAACACGGAAAGAATCAGTATTGTCAGTCTCAAAGACCTTCAATGATACATCCTTTAAAGTCTCGCGGAATAACCTTTCCCGGATCTGCCGCGAGGTTACATAATCGCCTTCTGTACCGGCCAAAGGGCTATCATTGACCGAGAAGGTCATCTCTACCGTTGGCTCGCCGACCTTGACAAACGGGATCGGCTCGATATGCTCCGGGTCACAGACGGTATCTCCGATATTGATCGACTCGATACCGCAGAAGCAAACAATATCTCCCGCTTGCACCGCGTCCACCGGCACTCGGTTAAGACCCTCAATAGCGAACAGCGTATTGATCTTGCCCGGGTAAGAGCTGTCCGGATCGTGATAGTTCGCAATCATGACCTGTTGTCCAGGTTTGATGACTCCTCTGTCTACCCTGCCGATACCGATTCGGCCGACAAAATTATTATAGTCAACTGAAGAAACTAATAATTGCAGCGGCTGATCCGGATCAGCCATCGGGGCAGGTATATGATCGATAATCGCATCAAAAAGCGGAGACAGATCAGTACCTGGTATCTCCGGCTCAGTAGAAGCGATACCCTTGCGGGCAGAGCAATAAAGGATTGGGCTATTGAGCTGATCTTCGCCAGCATTTAATTCCTCGAGCAGCTCAATCGTCTCTAAAGCAACATCCAGCGGACGTGCGTCTGGACGGTCGATTTTGTTAACAACAATAATCACCTTATGATTCATTTCCAGGGCCTTTTGCAGGACAAAACGTGTCTGGGGCATTGGGCCCTCAAAAGCGTCCACTAACAAAATGACTCCGTTAACCATTTTGAGAATGCGCTCTACTTCCCCGGAAAAATCGGCATGGCCAGGGGTGTCAACAATATTGATTTTAATATCACCGCGGAAAACAGCGGTGTTTTTGGCCAGGATAGTAATGCCTTTTTCGCGCTCCAGATCATTATTATCCATGACCCTTTCTTCAACGGTCTGATTTTGATGAAAGATACCGCTTTGTTTCAGCATTTGATCGACCAAGGTAGTTTTACCATGGTCGACATGAGCGATAATAGCAATATTACGAATATTAGTTATTTCTTTCAAAATGAATCTCCTTAGCAATGATAAATTCTCTAAACACACAACAGTTTATTCTATCACCCATAAATGCAAATAGCAAGCATTATTCCTTATACTTACAATACACTTATAAGACATATCAGTTAAATATAGCCGCCTACTCTCCGCAAGGGTTCTTTTAGCCCGCCAGTCTGAATAGCCATACCTATAGGGATATTTTCTCCCAATATATGTTCAAAACAGGTTATTGGCTATGGGAAAAAATAATTGGCGGCAAATAATCACCTTTATGGGCGCGGTCTTGGCCTATATGATGGGATCAGGTTTCGCGACTGGACAGGAATTACTGCAATATTATGTGTCCTATGGCTATCAGGGTATCCTGGTAGGAATAACTTTAGCGGCGATCCTTATCTTTGCTAACTGGGGTTTTGCCAAAACAGGCCACCAGGAAGGCTTTAACAAGGGATCGGAGATTTTCAACTATTATTGTGGTGATAAAACCGGCAAAATTTTTGACTGGTTCACTACCCTTTTCTGCTTCATGTCCTTTATTGTCATGCTAGCCGGAGCTGGATCTACTCTAGAGCAGCAATATCATCTACCCTTAATTATCGGCGTTATCGCCATGGCCATATTCGCAGCACTGACAGTCAGCTGCGGGCTAAACTCATTGGTAGAGATTATTGGTAAGGTTGGACCGCTCTTGGCGATATGCGTGTTCTTGATTGGAATAACTACGCTGCTATGGCATGGCAGCAATATTGAACCTAATATACTACGAATTGATAGCGGAGAGCTGCCGCTGCTAAAAGCAGCTAATAATTGGTTCTTTGCCGGTATTTCCAATGCCGGGATGAGTTTATTGATCCTGGCGGGATTTATGACACAACTAGGACGCGATACTAATCCGCTCCGTCCGCTGATGAGCGGCCAGGCGCTAGGAATATTGCTTTATGCTGTTATCAGTGTGCTAATTGGCTTTGCTCTAACCAGTCAGGTGGATCTGATTGCCGGAGCACAGATTCCCAATCTGCTGCTGGCCAATAATATCTCGCCAGTATTAGGCTATCTCTTTGGCCTGGTTATTTTTGCCGCCATCTATACTACAGCCTGTCCGCTGCTGTGGACTACCGCCTCCCGCATCGCTAAAGAAGGCAGCGTAACTTTCCAGCTGGTGACCTATATTCTATCTATAGTCGGAGTAGTTTTAGCACTATCTATACCGTTTGATATTCTCATCAACTATATCTATGTACTCAACGGATACGGCGGGGCAATCTTCTTCTGCTTCATGTTATTCCAAGAAAGCCGCCGCGGTCTATCACGGTTATGGAATCGCGCTTGGCGAAATAGATATCCTCCACCGCGGTAAAGGATAATAGCTGATTATGGTGAATTTAATCTAAAGTAATATATTGCTTGTTATTTACGCATCAGGAGGTACTGATATGGCGCTCGTTACATCAACCGAAATGTTCAACAAAGCCTATGCCGGCGGATATGCCATCGGCGCTTTTAATGTCAACAACATGGAGATTATCCAAGGTATCACCCAGGCTGCAGCAGAAACTCAGGCGCCGCTGATTTTGCAAGTCAGCGCCGGCGCCAGAAAATACGCCAGCCATACTTATTTGATGAAGCTAGTCGAAGCGGCGGTGATTGAGACCGGCCTGCCGATCTGCTTGCATCTCGATCACGGCGATAGCTTCGAGCTTTGCAAATCATGCGTAGACGGTGGTTTTACCTCGGTAATGATCGACGGCAGCCATCTCAGCTTCGAGGATAATATTGCCTTGACCCGTCAAGTTGTTGAGTATGCCCATGCCCATGGAGTTGTCGTTGAGGGTGAATTAGGGAGACTGGCTGGTGTAGAAGACGCGGTCAATGTCTCTGAAGAAGATTCCTCCTATACACGTCCTGAGGAGGTTGAAGAATTTGTCAGCCGTACCGGCGTCGATTCTCAGGCAATCGCTATCGGCACCAGCCACGGCGCTTATAAATTCAAGCCCGGCACCAAACCTCAGCTGCGTTTCGATATTCTTGAAGAAGTGGGCAAACGGCTACCCAACTTCCCGATTGTTCTCCACGGC
>CALXQC010000071.1 GCA_944390435.1 uncultured Clostridia bacterium | reverse complement strand
ATAATAAAGTGAATAATAATGCGGATAAGGCAGTTATGCGTACTGCTGCCAGGTCGCAAAAAATCAAAGGCGTTGATGTAATGGTCAACAGAGCGATCGAAAAATTATTGGCATCCGACGAGCCGGCCGGCGCACACAAACCTAATAATGCTAGAGGTAGAGCTGCTGCTTTGCCAGAATCGGCCGGGGAAGGGAAAAAAACTGCGCCGCGGAAGCGTGCTAAAACTAATACTGTGCCTAACAATGCCAAAGCTAAATCAGCGCCTGGAAAACAGACGACGAAAAATAGCGCAGCTGCACCACCACGAAGAACCAATAAGGCCAAAAAGACGCCGGCTCCTGTTGTACCTGATGAGCTGCCGGTATCATCGTCCCAGGTATTTATTGCTAATCCATTAGCGGTCTCACAGCAGAAATATCGCCAGACTTCAATAGCCAAGAAACCCGCCAGCCGGGATTTTAAGCTTAGAGTGATTCCTTTGGGCGGGCTGGGTGAAGTTGGTAAGAATATGACCGTGATTCAATACGGTGAGGATATTTTAGTTGTTGACGGCGGCCTATCTTTCCCTGATGAGGATATGTATGGTATCGATTTGGTGATACCTGATTATAGTTATTTGGTTGAAAATCGAGAACATGTTCGAGCTTTCTGTTTGACGCATGGTCATGAAGATCATATCGGAGCTCTTCCTTATGTGCTTAAAGATATCCAGGCGCCCGTATACGGCTCTACTTTAACTTTAGGATTATTGCGCGGTAAGCTGAATGAAAATAGGGTAAAGGCCGATTTGCGTGAGGTAAAAGCCCGTGAAGAAGTTGAGATTGGCCCATTCAAGGTGGAATTTTTCCGTTTGACCCATAGCATTCCGGATTCAATGGGCATGGCTATTCATACCCCGGTCGGTACGGTTATGGTTGTTTCTGATTTTAAGATGGATATGTCGCCGATCGACGGTCAGTTTATGGATTTTGGCAGAATCTCTGCTTTGGGAGAAAAGGGCGTTCTCTTGCTGCTTTCTGATAGCACAAACGTGGAAAAGGACGGCTTCTCCAGCAGCGAACGCACCGTAGGGTATAGCTTAGACCGCATTTTCTATTCTGCCAAGGGGCGTATCATTGTGACCAGCTTTGCTTCTCATGTGCACCGAGTACAGCAGGTATTATGGTCTGCTCAGCGCACTGAGCGCAAGGTGGCGGTAGTAGGTCGTGGTATGCAGAATATGGTCTCGGTAGCTGGATCTTTAGGCTATTTGGACATCCCGCAAGATATTTTGATCGATATTGATCGGATCAATTCTTTGCCGGCGCATAAAGTTGTGGTGATCACCACCGGCTCACAGGGGGAACCTTTGAGTGGTCTGACGCGCATGGCAAGCGGTGAGCACCGGCAAGTTCAGATCATGCCAGGGGATACAGTAGTCATTTCCGCTACGCCAATCCCTGGCAATGAGCGCACGGTCGCTAAAACAGTAGATAATTTGTTCCGTCTGGGCGCTACGGTCATTCATGAGCGCAATGAAGGCATCCATGTTTCTGGACATGCCTCTAAAGAGGAGCTGAAAATGCTGATCAATATGGTCAAGCCGCGCTTTTTTATGCCCGTACATGGCGAATACCGGATGCTTTATAAACATGCTCAATTAGCACAGCAACTGGGCATGCCGGAAGAAAATACCTTTGTCTTAGAAAATGGCGAAGTATTGGAAGTTTCTCGCCGCCGTTGCCGCATTAATGGCAGCGTAACCAGCGGTCGAGTCTTGATTGACGGCCTGGGCGTAGGTGATGTAGGAAATACGGTTTTGAAGGAACGCCGCCAGCTATCAGAAAGCGGGGTTATCGTTCTCTCGTTGATTTATACTAAACAGAAAACGCCGCGGATTCTGTCCGGGCCGGAAATATACAGCCAGGGATTCATATTTGAGAAAGAATATGAGCATATTATCAGCGAGATGAAAGAAAAAGTGGTGGCGCTTTGCACCCCGGAAAAACTTTCCGATGGCAATCTTCATGATCTGCGCAATCAGATGCGCAGCGTCCTATCCAAGTATGTGGTAGAACGAACCGGACGACGGCCAGTTATCATGGCGGTTATCTGCGAAGTTTAGCTGTTAATATGCGAACGAGCCACCGAAAGGAGGCTCGTTTTGTTTATCGATATTCCAAGTTTTAGTAATGAAATCAATCCCGATGTGATTCCTGAGCAGGATCCTGCTGATGAGGCGCAGGAAACCAGCAGCGGAGCTGATGATAATCTAGAACAATATGGGCAATTGCTGCTGCCCAAAGCAGTAAGCGATATTCATGTGATCACCGTTATTGGCCAGATCGAGGGGCATCTAGTCATGCCGGCGCAGAATAAAGCGACTAAATACGAGCATGTAATACCACAGCTGGTGGCAGTAGAACAAAGTCCGGATATTAAAGGCCTGATGGTGATTTTAAATACTGTTGGCGGTGATGTGGAGGCCGGGCTGGCTATTGCAGAGATCATTTCAACTATGACCAAGCCCACTGTTTCTTTGGTGCTGGGCGGCGGGCATAGTATTGGCGTTCCGATTGCTGTTGCTGCCGATCGCAGCTTTATTTCTTCTACGGCGACGATGACAATTCATCCGATTCGTTTAACCGGTATGGTAGTCGGTGTTCAGCAGTCATTTGATTATTTGGAAAAAATGCAGGACCGCGTGGTTAATTTTATTACTGCCCACTCTCATATCAGCGCCCATGAATTCAAACGCCTGATGATGACTACTGGCGAGCTGGCCCGCGATGTCGGCACCGTAGTGGTCGGCAAAGGTGCGGTAGATTGTGGTTTGATCGATGAGGTTGGCGGCTTAGATGCGGCTATGTCATACTTGCGTTCCCGCATTGAACAAAACTGGCGTATAGAAAGCGGAAAGGAGCCCAAAACAGATGATTTGGAGCATTATCCCAGAAAGCGTAATTTTCAGCGGCGCAGTACCCGCGGAACAACTGAGACAGATTGATTATTGCGGACGCATGGTTATGGTGCGTATGGATGCGCAGCAATGCGCTCGGGTGGTAAAATTACTCTCAACAGATCCTGCGGATTTTTTGCTCCCGCAGTTACAGCCAGGAGCCGCGATTGTTATTCGCTGACAGGCCGCTCTTGTATTTATCATCCTTTTGCGCTACAATATTTAGGTGCGAAAGGAGGATTTAACTACTAATGATAATTGATGCTTTTCAGGCAATTCTTCTCGGCTTAGTTCAAGGTTTGACAGAATTTTTACCGGTATCCTCATCCGGGCATTTGGTGATCACTCAATCCCTGTTAGGGATTGAGGGAGATGTGTTGATCTTTGATGTGTTTGTCCATTTGGGGACTCTGGTGGCGGTGTTTGTAGCGTTTTGGGGAGATATTGTAGCACTTCTTAAAAAGCCGTTCTGCCGCTTTACCTTGTTAATTATAATAGGCTGTATCCCAGCTGCGTTGATGGGTTTTTTCCTCGACGATTTCTTCTCCGGGCTGTTTAATTCTTTAACGGCGGTAGCAATCGCCTTGATTATCACTGGTATCTTGCTCTTTATCAGCGACCGTTTTAACGGCCAAAAGACGATTAATGAGATGAAAATTACTGATGCTTTGATCGTAGGCGTGTTTCAAGGATGCGCCATTGCTCCGGGCCTTTCCCGTAGCGGCTCGACCATTTTCGGCTCTTTGATCTGCGGTCTGAAACGGTCGGAGGCTGCGAAGTTTTCCTTTATTATTTCCATCCCGGTTATTTTAGGCGCAGCCGCCAAAGAGATCTTTGACGTGACCCAGGGTACGGGTGGCGTGATCGAATGGACGTATTTCCTCGGGGCTGCTGTAGCGGCAGTGAGCGGTTATGTCGCGATTCGCATTTTCTTAAAATTATTGGAAAAGAAATCAATGCGTTATTTTTCCATTTATGTCTGGATAGTAGCTGCCGCATTGCTGATAAGCAGGATTTTTGCTTAGATATACGGAAATATATAGCTTGAAATTTTTGAAGCGAGGTTAGGCATGGCGCCAAGAAAAACGACAAAGAGAAAAAGAACCAACACCAGCAAAGTTCGCAGCAACAGCCGCAGCCGTTCGGTTAAAAGCGAACAGGAAATGATTCGCAATAAAGAAATCGCCGGCATTATCATCATTGCGGTTTCTGTCTTGCTCTTGCTGAACTTTATTTTAGCGCCGGATCCTCATGCGGAAGATGTCGGCGCTTTTGGCGTGGTTAGTTTGTTCTTTATGGATGTGCTGCGTTTTCTAGCTGGCGAAGGCGCAATTACTATCCCGATTTTTTTATTGGGATTTGGTATTTTGGTCTGTGCCGGTCGCAATCAGCATAGTGCCAAGGGACGCCTGATCGGAATTTCACTTGTTTTTCTGGGAATTCTCGGTTTTGTTCAGTTAAGCGCTGAAGTGTTGGACTTTAAAGAATACATAAATGCGGCCTGCGCCGGTGCAGGCGGGGGACTTTTGGGGGCTTTGCTGGACTTTGTTTTGCTAAAAACTATCGGCCGGGTAGGGGCGATCATTATTTTGGTAGCATTCCTCATTATCGGTTTGCTGCTGGCTTTTCAAACCTCTCTGCGGCAGTTGTTTTCTTCGATCGGCCGCGGCTGCCAGAAAACGGCTTCTATCCTAAACTTCGAAGAGAAAAAGCAGCATAAGCCAGAACTGGTTGAGCCGGAGAGCGCGGCAGCTCATAAGCATAAGGCTCCAGTGATTATTACTCCTGAGATCACGGAGAAACCGGCTAAAGCAGAGGCCGATACTCCAGCCGAAAATGAGTTTGCCCATGATTTTATGCCTAAAATCAGCGGGATGCAGCTGGATGATAATACCGCTTTACCGGCGGAAGATGCTATGATAGCGGCTAAGGCCGTTAGTGGGCATGAGTCTTCTGTGCATAATGAGGAGTCGAGCGCAGCTCTGGATGCTGATACGACGGACGATGTTGCCATCAGTGTAGATGCTGTAGACGAAAATCCTAGTTATGTTTTGCCACCAGTGGAGCTGGTCGAGGCGGGGATCAAGGTTAAAAATCCCCGCATGAATAAGATGATCACTGATAATATCGCGGTATTGGAAAGCACCCTGGAAAATTTTGGGGTCAAGGCTACAGTTACCCAAGTTGTAGCCGGGCCGTCTGTAACGCGTTATGAATTGCAGCCCGCGCCCGGAGTCAAAGTGGCTCGTATCACTAGCCTTGCCGATGATATTGCCTTATCCTTGGCGGCGCCTTCAGTGCGTATCGAGGCGCCGATCCCCGGTAAAAGTGCTATCGGTATTGAGGTCGCTCGTAAAGATAAAGATGTCGTCTACTTCCGGGAGATGATCGAGAGCGAGAATTTTCAAAAAGCAGAAAGCAAGCTGAGCGTAGTTTTAGGTAAAAATATTGGCGGTGAATGCGTCGTAGCCGATCTGACGAAAATGCCGCATTTACTGATTGCCGGCACCACCGGCAGTGGTAAAAGTATCTGTATCAATACCATTATCTGTTCGATACTGTATAAAGCCACGCCTGATGAAGTTAAAATGATGCTGATCGACCCCAAAAAGGTAGAACTCACTACATATTCTCAGCTGCCGCATTTGATTGCTCCGGTGATTAACGATGGCAAGAAGGCCTCTAACGCCCTTAAGTGGGTAGTTAATGAGATGGAAAACCGCTACACTGTTTTTGCCGGCGCGGGGGTCAAGGATATTGATGGTTATAGTAAGGCTTGTCCTGAATCGCCAATGTGTAAAATCGTGGTTATCATCGATGAGTTGGCAGATTTGATGATGGTAGCCAAACATGATGTGGAAGAGAGTATTTGCCGTATTGCGCAGCTGGCCCGTGCGGCAGGAATTCATTTGGTCGTGGCAACCCAGCGTCCTTCGGTAGATGTGATTACCGGCCTGATTAAGGCCAATATCCCATCGAGAATTGCTTTTACCGTAAGCTCTCCAGTGGACAGCAGAACTATTTTGGATACCGGCGGGGCAGAGAAATTGCTGGGCAAAGGCGATATGCTCTATGATCCAGTCGGCAATAGCAAGCCAATGCGTATTCAGGGGACTTTTATCGATGAGAAAGACGTTGCCCGCTTGGTTGATTATTGCTGCGCCCAGGCTACCCCGGCTTTTTCTGAAAAAGCTGTTGAAGCGGCGGTTAAGGGTGATGTTGCCGGCGGCGCAAAAAATGAGGAGCTTGACGATTTGTTCTATGAGGCGGGCGTCTTGATTATTAATACCGGTCAGGCGTCTACCAGCTTTTTGCAGCGACGTTTGGCTATTGGTAATCCGCGGGCGGCAAGAATCATGGATATGTTAGAATCCAAAGGTGTTGTCGGCGGACCCAACGGCAGCAAACCACGAGAAGTTCTTCTCACTTTAGCTGAGTTTGAAGAATTGTATGGCGAAGGTTAAAGCGATGATTAGCGTTTACTTGCGCTCTTTGGGCTGCTCGAAAAATCAGGTTGATAGCGAGTTGATGTGCGGAGTGCTGAAAAAAGACAGCTTCCGTATTGTCGATGATCCTGCCTTGGCGGAGGTAATTGTTGTTAATACCTGCGGTTTTATCGAAGCAGCTAAAGAGGAAAGTATCGAGAATATTTTAGCGCTGGCCGAGTATAAAACTAGCGGCAGATGCCGCTTATTATTAGCTGTTGGCTGCATGGCAGAGAAATACGCAGCCGAAATGGCTGAGGCGATGCCGGAGATTGATGCCTTGATGGGGGTGGGGCAATACCAAAATATTGCCGCTTTGATCAAGGAGCAGTTGGGCCTCCCTTATTCGCAATCGCAGCCAGTTGCGGATAATGTTTATATGGAACGCGACAGGGCTGCTTTAGGCGCCAGCGCGTACATTAAAATAGCTGAGGGCTGTGATAATAATTGCAGCTTTTGCTTGATTCCGCAATTGCGCGGACCATATAAGAGCCGGCCGATGGAGGATATTCTTGAAGAAGCTCAAGCTCTGGCTCAGCAGGGAGTCAAGGAGTTAATTCTCTTGGCGCAAAATACTACTTACTATGGCATAGATATATATGGCGAAGCTAGGCTATCCACGCTTTTAGAAAAATTGGCTGCGCTGCCTTTTGCGATGATACGCATTCTCTATGCTTATCCCGAGGGGATTGATGCAGCACTGATCCAGGTGATGAGCAGTCATGGTAATATTTGTCATTATTTGGATATGCCGATCCAGCATGGAGTGGATCATATTTTAGCGGATATGAATCGCCCTGATACCGCGGCAAGCATTTTACAAACTATAGACGATCTTCGCCGAGCGATGCCGGATATCAGCTTGCGCACAACGGTAATGGTCGGTTTCCCAGGAGAAAGCGAAGCTGATTTCCAACAGCTGTTGACCTTTATGGATAAAGCTAGCTTTGACTGGGTGGGAGCTTTCCCCTATTACCAAGAAGACGATACTCCAGCCGCAGCCTTACCACAGCAATTGGACAAAGATACTAAGCAGGAACGTTTGGACGTATTGCTGGAATATACGGCACAGATTAGCGCTAAACGCCGGCAGCAATATATTGGCAGGCTGCTGCCAGTTTTAGTGACGGAGAGTGCTGAAGATCTGTATGGATCTGGGTGGCTGGCCGCTCGTAGCCAATATCAGGCGCCCGATGTTGACGGATTAATTTATTTTTCTTCTAATAATGCAGCTATTGGCGATATCGTTAATGTGCGGATAACTGATAGCGATATATATGACTTGAAGGGAGAACAAGAATGAATTTGCCGAACAAGATAACTTTGTTGCGGATAGCCTTGATCCCGATTTTTGTGGTATTGACCCTTTGCCCGATCCCTTATGGTGATATTTGTGGTGCAGTGGTGTTTATTATCGCAGCGGTTAGCGATGCAGTTGATGGCAATATAGCCCGTAGCCGCGGCTTGGTTACTAATTTTGGTAAATTTGCCGATCCTTTGGCGGATAAGATGCTGGTATGCGTCTCGATGATTTGCCTGGTTTCTATGGGACGTTTGCCGGCTTGGGTCTTTATCATTATTATTTGCCGGGATTTTGCTGTAGACGGCTTGCGGCTGCTGGCGGCAGAAAAAGGAGTGGTAATTGCTGCTTCCAGATGGGGAAAACTCAAAACGCTTTTTCAGATGATTATGGTGGCGTTGCTGCTGCTCAATTCGTTGAGCTTCTGGTCGCAGCCTTTTTACAGTATTCTTTGTTGGATTGTGATTATAGTAGCGGTCTTGCTGACTATTTGGTCAGGACTTGATTATTTATATAAAGGCAAGGGATATATTAAATGAGCGGAGCCGAACGAATTATAGAGCGGCTAAGCCGCAATAAACTCCAGGTGGCTACGGCTGAATCTTGCACAGGCGGACTGTTAGCCGGAGCTTTGACTGCCGTGCCGGGAGCTTCAGATGTTTTTGGCTGCGGCGTGGTCAGCTATAGCAATGAGATGAAAATCAAGCTGCTTAAGGTCAAGGAAGACACCCTGTCCGTTCACGGCGCGGTAAGCCGTGAAACTGCAGAGGAGATGGCTCAAGGAGTGCGTCACCTAGCAGGAGCGGATTTTGGCCTTGCTACTACCGGTATTGCCGGCCCAGGAGGAGGCAGCGCTGCTAAACCGGTAGGTTTGGTGTACATTGCTTTGAGCGATGCGCGAGGGGTAATTATTGAGAAAAATATTTTTTCCGGGGATCGGAATGAGATTCGGAAGCAAACTGTTGCCGCCGTACTTGATATGTTGGAACAGCGTCTCAATGAGCTGAATCTGTAAGTTTACATTTCTAGAAGAAATACTTATCTATGGAGAATAAAGGAGACATCTTTAATGAAAAAAATAGTCGCATTAATCCTTTTGCTTACGATTGCTGTCGGTGGTTGTTCTATTATGTTAGATGGCGATAATAGTGATGTCGAAGTCCAGCTGTACGAGGGTAGCAGCGGCTATTCTGTGAATATACCTACTGATTGGCTTATGGCCGAGGAAACTGATAATACAGTTTCTTTTTATAGCGAAGATAATCAGATTGCTCTTAGCATTACCAGTGAGCTGGGGGGTATCGATTATTATTCGATGAAAGAGATTAAAGAACAGCTTACAGAACAATTGGCTGAACAATTCTTTAGCGCTGGCTATAATATTGAAGAAGATAGCGGCGGCACTAAGTATTTTCATCGCGTGATCGCCGGCGCTGATCAAGATGGCAGCAGTTTGGTGATCGATATTTATGCCACCCAGCCGTATGCCACTATCCGCCATTATCTTGTTACTGTTGCTTCTGCAAGCGCTTATCGCAGCTACGAAAACGTCATAGAGGATATTATTACTTCATTTACTAGCACGATGAGTGAGGATGAATATTTGCAGCTGATGGAGGATCGCCGCGCTGCTGCGTCGGCTCAAGATGCTGCTTCAACGGCGGAGCCTACAGAAGAAATAACTAATTAAAAAAAATTACCGATCGGGCGATTTTTGTCTTGCATTTCATGAGTAAATATGGTATATTAACCATTGTGACGCCGCTCTTTATCGGGCGGGCGCTACGCGGGTGTGGCGGAATTGGCAGACGCGCTAGATTCAGGTTCTAGTGGAGGTTGCTCTGTGCAGGTTCAAGTCCTGTCACCCGCACCATGCGGAGTGTCCTTATAGGATCTGAGTATCCTACAAAGGACACTCCGCATTTTTTATTGTCAAAAT
>CALXQC010000070.1 GCA_944390435.1 uncultured Clostridia bacterium | reverse complement strand
ACAGCGTGATCGCCGCCGTCAGGGTCGTCTTACCATGGTCTACGTGGCCGATCGTACCGATGTTTACATGCGGTTTCGTTCTCTCGAATTTTTGCTTTGCCATTACTTTACTCCTCCTAAAAATAATAAAAGTTCAAATGTGCATGATCTTATGGACAGTCTTTTGCTTAATTTTATCTCAATTTGACAAGCATGTCAATGATATTTTACGCGAGCAAATTCCGCTATTTTAGACTTAGGGCTAGCCGAGCGCCGCTGCCAGGGTCTCGCCGATGCTGTCGCGGATCAGCAGATCGGCGCGCCGGTCATAATCGGTAGCGCCTTTATTGATTAAAACCAGGCGGCTGCCACGAAAATATTGCAGCAGGCCGGCTGCCGGATAAACTACCAGAGAAGTGCCGCCGACGATCAGTACATCAGCCTTTTTAATATATCTGATGGCGCTGGTCAGGGTGTGTTCATCCAGTCCTTCCTCATAGAGAACTACATCGGGCCGGACAATGCAGCCGCAGTCGCGGCAGTGAGGTATTTCTTCTCCGCCGCGGTATTGGAGCATGAATTCCAGCGGATATTTAGCGCCGCAGTTGAGGCAATGATTTTTGCGCACCGAGCCGTGCAGCTCGAGAACATTGCGGCTGCCGGCCAGCTGATGCAGACCGTCGATATTCTGGGTGATGACTGCGCGGAGCTTGCCCTGCTCTTCCAGCTGCGCCAGAGCATAATGCGCCTGATTGGGCTGAGCTTCAGGGAAAATCATCTCATTGAGATAGTAGGCGAAAAATTGCTGCGGATGATTCTCGAAAAAAGTATGGGAAAGCATTGTCTCCGGCGGATAGCCATAATTGTTGATGCTGTGATAAATCCCGTTTTCGCTGCGGAAATCCGGGATATCGCTCTCTGTGGAGACGCCGGCGCCGCCGAAAAAAACGATATTGTCGCTATCGCGGATGATTTGCCGCAGCTGTTCTTTTGCGTTAATAAGGATCGCCTCCTGGAAGAGCCGTCCGGCTTTAGCGGTCAGCCGGGGCTAATTTTTCCTGTACATAATTGGGCAGGGCAAAGGCTGCTCGATGAATCTCGGCATTATAGTAGCGGGTGGCCAGGCCGAAACGAGCCCATTGCTCCGGCTGATGATCAGCCAGCGGATCCAGCCGCTTGCTGGCAAAGCCGAAATACCAGTAGCCAGATGAATAGCTGGGGATATTGAAGCCATAGATGCGGGCGATCGGGAAAACGGCTTTGATCTTGTCGTGGGCGCGAGCCATCTCGCGGAAATCCCAGTCGTAAAAGGCGCCTTCCTGCTGATTGATCATGATGCCGTCGTCGCTAAGGATGCGGCTGCAATTACGGTAAAATTCTTTGGTAAAAAGGCCTTCCCCCGGGCCTACCGGATCAGTGCTGTCGACTAAAATCAGGTCATAGCTGTTGTCGGCGGAATTCATCACATGAGCCAGCCCGTCGCCGATGATCAGATTAAGCCGCGGGTTATCGAACACTGCCGCGGTCTGCGGCAGATATTGGCGGCACAGGCGCACCACCATCTCGTCAATTTCCACCATATCCAGTTTTTCGATCTGCGGATAACGGCAGACTTCGCGGGCAGTGCCGCCGTCGCCGCCGCCGATGATCAACACCCGCTTGATCTGCGGGTTGACGGCCATCGCCGGGTGGACGATCATGTCGTGATAGACAAATTCATCCTTGGCGGTGACTTGGATGTAACCGTTTAAAGTAAAAAAGCGGCCGAAAGTGCCGTTTTCAGCCATCACCATTTTCTGAAACGGCGATTGCTCGCTGGCCAGAACCTCGCTTTTGAAGGAAAAGCGCACATCTGGGGCATGATACTCGGAAAGCCACAGATCGCCGTCAGGCAGTTCGGTAAAGACGTTTTCGATTTCCATGAGCAGTTCTCCTTAACGGTAAATAGTTGTTTGGGTTTGCTGTATCGGCAAGGCGGCGCAGCGGCCGCCGGATTAGCTGGTTGACGGGCTTTAGATTTCTTCCTGCAGCCCCATATTGCGCCCGTAGAAAATTTCATCGCGTTCTTTGTTGAGCTTGGCAGTGATGGAAGCTATTTCCTCGGGGCTGATATCGGATTTGGAAAAATGGAACAGATAGTCGTCCAGATCGGCCTCTTTGACCTTGCATTTGGTGTGGAAAATATGTTCTTGATAGACATTGACGTCGATCATCTGGTATTTTTGTGCCAGCTGCGGATCGATATAATCCTGAATCGAGACCAGGTCATGATCGATGAAGTGTTTTTTGCCGTAAATATCGCGGGTGAAACCGCGTACCCGGTAGTCCATGGTGATAATGTCGGCGTCGAATTTATTGATCAGGTAATTAAGCGCATTGAGCGGCGAGATCTCGCCGCAGGTAGAAACATCAATATCCGCGCGGAAGGTGCAGACGCCGCCGTCCGGGTGATACTCCGGATAAGTATGCACGGTCAGATGGCTTTTATCGAGATGCGCCAGCAGCATCGCGTCCTGGCAGCAATGCCGCTCTGCGGGCTGGTTATGGTCTTCCTCGCAAATTAAAATAGTGACCGAGCTGCCCTGCGGTTCATAATCCTGTACGGAAATATTGAGAATCTGCGCGCCGATGATGCGGCAGACCTCGCGAAGAATGCCGGTAAGTCGCTCGGCATTATATTGCTCGTCAATATATTCGATATAGGCGACACGGTCCTCAACGGTTTTGGTATAGCAAATATCGTACATATTGAAGCTGAGCGTTTTAGTCAGATTATTGAAGCCGTAAAGCTTGATCTTTTCACGGGGATTAATTTGGTTCATAGTTTATTCTCCCAGCAGCCGGTCGAAGATGATCGCCGCTGCCGAACGGACGGACAGATGATTGTAGTCGGTGCGGCCATAGATTGGACAGAGGCGAAAATCCGCCTGGTCGGTAATTTCCTGCGCTAGTCCGTAGCCAGTGCCAAACAGCAGCAGATAATCGCCGCCCTCGCGGCTCATAATCCGCCGCATCTCCTGATAACTGGTGATATGCTGCTGAAGATTGGCCCCGGTAACAATCAGCCGCGGCCGCTTGCCATAGCGGCGTTCAATATCGGCTAAGGCATCCCCCAGCTGCGGCAATATCTGCACTATCGATAAGGCCCGTTCGCGGTCGGGATTGTATTGGGCGCCGAAGCCGCTCTGCCAGTGTTCCACCAAAGTAGCCATCAGCTCGCGCTGGCTGGCAATAGGCTGGATCAGATAATAGCTCTCCAGCGCATATGTGGTGGCGGCGCGGGCAATATCGTGCAGGTCGAGATTGGTCAGCGAGGTGGTGATGATTTGCCGCTTTTTGTTATATACCGGATAATGCAGCAGCGCAGCATGGAGACGGAACGGGTGCTCCTCCTTCTGCCGCAGCTGCCCCAGAAAAGCGATATCCTCTTTGCTTAGCGGCGCGGTCTGCAACAGATCCGGCCGGTTATGGTAGGTGGCCTGCAGCGCCTGCTGCCGCCGCCAGCTGGCGACTTGGGCATGATTGCCGCCCTGCAGCACCTGCGGCACCTCGCGTCCGTCCCAGAGCGGCGGGCGCGTATACTGCGGGT
>CALXQC010000069.1 GCA_944390435.1 uncultured Clostridia bacterium | reverse complement strand
CACCGACTACACCTTCGGCTTCCATACTGCGGTGGAGACTGCCAGCGAGGCGATCGACAAGATCCACAGCACCGCCGAATCGCATCACCGGCTGATGGCGGTGGAAGTGATGGGGCGCTATGCCGGCTGGATCGCCCTCCATGCCGGAATGAGCAGCGGCGCTGATATCATCCTCATTCCCGAGCTGCCTTATGATCTGGATGCCCTGGCCGCGACTATCAGCCGCCGGGCGGCGGCAGGCAAGCACTTCAGCATCATCGTCGTCTCCGAGGGAGTGCGTCACCCGGACGGGCATCTGGTCAGCCGCCAGCTGGTGGCCGGCAGCCCTGATCCGCTGCGCTTAGGCGGCGTCAGCGCGGTGATCGCTGCGGAGCTGGAGGCGCGCTGCGGCATTGAGGCGCGCTCGGTAGTGCTGGGACATTTGCAGCGCGGCGGCAGACCCAATCCCTTCGACCGCATTCTCGCTACCCGCTTCGGCGCGGCAGCCGTGGAGGAACTGGCTCAGGGGAGCAGCGGCTGCATGGTGGCGCTGCAGGGAGCGGATATCGTCACCATCCCTCTCGCGGCAGTAGCGGGACGGCAGAAACTGGTGCCGGCAGATCATGAGCTGCTGCGGATCGGCCGGGAAATCGGCGTCTGCTTCGGCAGCTAAAACAGGGTTGGCGAGCAGCGTTTTTTATGCTATAATATTACTATAAAGAGATAATGTCATAAGATCAGCGCTGCCAGCTGTGATATTGGGCAGAGGCTGATACGCTTGACCACGACAGCCGAGCAAAGGAGGACAGGTATATCTATAAGGAATTAAAAGAAAAGATCAATGAATGTCTCTCTTCGGTACTGCCGATCACTATTATCGTGCTGATACTGTGCTTTACTGTCGCTCCCGTATCCAGCGGAGTGCTGCTGTCCTTTATCATTGGCGCAGTGCTGATTATCCTGGGTATGGGGCTTTTTACTTTAGGCGTCGATGTCTCGATGACGCCGATGGGCAATGAAATGGGCGCGGCGATCACCAAAAGCCGCAAGATGGGCATCATCATTCTCTGCTGCTTCCTGCTCGGCGCGCTGGTGACCATTGCCGAGCCGGATTTGCAGGTGCTGGCGGAGCAGGTGGCCAATATTCCCAATCAGGTGCTGATTTTCGCCGTAGCCGGCGGCGTGGGCGTGTTCATGGTGGTGTCGGTACTGCGCACCCTGTTCCAGATCAAGCTCAACCGCCTGCTGATCGTGCTGTATCTGCTCTGCTTCGGCCTGGCCTTTTTTGTCCCCAGCGAGTTCATCGCCGTGGCCTTTGATTCCGGCGGCGTCACCACCGGACCGATGACCGTCCCCTTCATCATGGCGATGGGCGTCGGCGTGGCGGCAATCCGCAGCGATAGCAATGCCCGAGAGGACAGCTTCGGTCTGGTAGCGCTGTGCTCCGTAGGGCCGATTCTCTCAGTAATGATTCTGGGGCTGATCTACCGGCCCGATGAGGCGGTCTACTCCAGCATCGTTATTCCCGACTACGGCAATACCCAGGAGCTGTGGACGCAGTTCGTCGCCAATTTCCCGGAATATTTCGGCGAGGTGGCGCTGGCGCTGGCGCCGATTATCGTCTTTTTCTTCATCTTCCAGATCGCAACGCTCAAGCTCTCATCGCGGCGGCTGATCAAGATCGGCATCGGCCTGGTCTATACCTTCCTGGGATTGGTGCTGTTTTTGACCGGCGTCAATGTCGGCTTCGCACCGGTGGGCAATTATATCGGCCAGCAGATCGCCCAGCTGGATTATAACTGGATTCTTATTCCTATCGGGATGCTGATGGGCTATTTCATCGTTGCCGCCGAGCCGGCGGTGCATGTGCTCAACCGCCAAGTCACCGAGCTCAGCGACGGCCTGATCGAGGGCAAGGCGCTGATGACCTCGCTGTCGATCGGCGTGGCGGTCTCGCTCGGGCTGGCGATGGTGCGGGTGCTGACCGGCATCTCGATCTTCTGGTTCCTGATCCCCGGCTATGCCCTGGCGCTGATTTTGACCCGCTTCAGCCCGCAGCTGTTTACTTCGGTAGCTTTCGACTCCGGCGGCGTGGCCTCCGGCCCGATGGCAGCCACCTTTGTCCTGCCCTTTGCTATGGGCGCCTGCGAAGCGCTGGGCGGCAATGTTATCACCGATGCTTTCGGCACCGTGGCGATGATCGCAATGACGCCGCTGATCACCATACAAATCCTCGGCGTGGCGGCAGCGCGCAAGCAGAAAAAGGCCCAGTCCGAGCTGCTGCGCGAAGCGCATCTGCTCGAGGATATCGAGTCCTACACTGCCGATATCGATATCGTGGAAATGAGGTGAGCTGATGATAGACACTGTTTTTATGACCGCAGTCATCAACCCCAAACGCAGCCGCCAATTTGAACAGTTTTTTATCGAGAGCAAGACGCCGCTGCTGCTGTGGACCAACGGCCGCGGCACCGCCTCCAGCGATATTCTCGACTATCTGGGTATCGGCGAAAGCGACCGCGAAATCGTTTTCACCGTGCTGGGGCAGGCCAAAGCACGGCGGGTGCTGAAAAGCATGGACCGCAAAATGCAGCTGTATATCCCGGGCAACGGCTTGGCCTTTACTGTGCCGCTATGCTCTTTCGCCGGGAAAACCGCGCTGCAGCAGGTCTGCGGCGAGAGCGTAGAGCGTCTGGAAGAGGAAAGTCAAGCAAGCAGCGAGGAGGAAGCGCAGATGGACCAATATCAATATCAGCTGATCGTGGCGATCATCAACCGCGGCTATGTCGACGCGGCGATGGACGCCGCCCGCGAGGCCAGCGCCCGCGGCGGTACGGTGATCCATGCGCTCGGCACCGGCAATAAGCATATCGAACAGTTCTTCGGCATCAGCATCGCCCAGGAACGCGATATGATCTTTATCGTCAGCACCACCGCCGCCAAGGACGGCATCATGAAGGCGATCGTCGCCGAGATGGGCAAAGTCACCAAATCTCATGCCATCGTCTTCTCGCTGCCGATCAACGATATCGTCGGCCTGCGGCTGCTGGAAGACAGCGAGCCGGAAGTCGAAGAACAGGACGAAACCCCGGAAGCCTAGCGCCTAGATCGCTGCACCGGACAAAACAGCTATTAATATAAAGCCTCTCCCCAAAGGAGAGGCTCTGCGAGGAAGTTTTCATCCTTCAGCTTTTGTATTGCTCCAATATAATTGGCTGACGGTTAAAATCAATCATATTGGAGGATTGCACATTTATACAGCATTACCTTAATACAAAAACGAGCATTGCTCTCATCTCGATATGCCAGATGTAACACTAAGGGCAGGGTTTTCCCATCAATGAAAACGCCTGCCCTTATCTTCTTGCTTTTTCAGCCTTATCTACTTACTTTTTCAATTTCAGCCCGTCTTTGAACGCTTCGCCGACACGTTCGGCCACCTTGTAATAGCCATGGGTATAGGGGTCAAAGGCAATGGCGTTGACCAGGGACATATCGATTTTCCCCTCCACCATCACCTTTTCGTCCGCCGTGACATTCACGACTTTGCCGATAACGCCGCAGCCGTATTGGTTGTCCTGATATTCAATAAACTTACATTCCAAACAAATCGGGAATTCGTTGATAACCGGCGCGTCTACCGTCTCAGCTTTACAGGCGGTCAGGCCGCTGGCGGCGAGTTTGTCCGTGACACGGTTGCCGGACTCTACGCCGAAATAATCCGCTTCCACTATATGGGTCGCATCGGCAATACTAACCGTGAATGCGCCTCTGGCTTTGATATTATGCACAGTTTTGTGGCTTTCGCTCAGATTGAGGGCAACCGTATCTCTTGCCTGCATAGTACCCCATGCGGCGTTCATTACATTGACGCTTCCGTCATCATTATAGGTTGCAACCATTAGCACCGGCATCGGAAAAACGCCTTCGGTGATATTCAGCTTTGATCTCATTGTAACTCCTCCTTTAAAAATTAAATCAGTTGACAGGGTTTTGCGTACTGCTTATAATTATTATAATTGCATGGGAAAAAATTTCAAGTACTGGCAGCAAAGAAAGGCACTATCTTAGAGGAAAGTAACATGATTCAAAACTATATTGAAAATGCCAATTTTGAAGACACCGGTTTTCACTATACCCTGTCCCTGATTTCCGGAAAGCATAAAATGGTGATCCTGTACTGCCTGATGGAATTTCAGATAGTGCGGTTCAACGAATTAAAACGGTATTTAAAAAAAATTTCAGATAAAACACTCAGCGCCAATCTGAAAGAGCTGGAAGCAGACCAGCTGATCATCCGCACAGAATACCCGCAGATTCCGCCGAAAGTGGAATACGCTCTGAGCAGCCGGGGAAAATCCTTAATGAATGTGCTGGATCAACTCTGCATATGGGGTGAAGAAAACAAGCCGAAAAAAATATAAATCATTCTCTGTTCATTGGGCTATCAATCTACAAAAAACAACACACGCCATACAAAGAGGAATGGTTAACGCCGGATTGAGCCGCCGGCAGAGGACAAATAACCCGCCGCTGGCTATCAATCATTGAGCGCCACCATAACGCCCATATTAGCCAGAGAACGGATAAAACATTCTATCGTAAAATCAGCATTGATAATCGAATGAGTAACCATGCTGCGGCTGCCTACGGCAGCGGTGCGCAGTCCCTCCTGCCGCCCCAAAGAATCCGCGCACAGCTCCGTCAGCGGCATAGAGAAGGGATAACTTTCCGGATAGGGTTTGACCCGGGTCATATCAAAAAGCGGCGGCAGTTCAAAATCATAAAAAGTCTTGCCGCTGACCAGAGTATAGTAAAGGCTATACGAGCCATAGCAGTACCAGTCGCGGCGGTTGCCGACCGGCCGAGACTGCGGCAGCTCTGAACCGTCGATGCCTTCGATAACCGCCAGCAGCACTTTTTGCCCTTTGGCCAGCGCTTGACGCATCAGCCCGTAAATCTCCTCGATATGCTCCGGCCAGCCGATCTGCGAATAAACCGGCAGCTGATCGCATGGGCAGTCGACGCGGAGACACGGGATATTATTACTATAAAAGCCCTTAAAGCACCAGCCGCTCTCAGCGATCAGCAGCAGATCCGGGAACTGTTCGAGAAACAGCGGGTGCGGCCGCTGCGCCAACATCTCCTCTTTGGCGACCACTCTTTGCACATGGGGCAGGCGGCGCGCTAGCTCCAGATCTCCCGGCTCAGCATGATAAATGCCGGCCATACCGTTCACCCAGGCCGTACCCTGCAAAATACCGCCGATATCCGGGGTCTCAATCATCCCCTGCCGCGGCGCCATTCTCCCGCTGCCGACAATGACAGCAGCAAAACCGCCCTCGGCGGCCAGCCGCTCAATGCCGTCCACAATCGCAGCGATAGCCGCCGCCCGTTCTCCGGGCTGTTCCGGGCGATGCAGCCCGGAAAAATAAGGCTGGGTAAAATCAAGGCATAGCCATTGCGGGTCATTGAAAGCCAGCGCTGCTTTGGCGCCGCGGAACACCCACTCGATGCCGGCCAGCCCACGGTCGCCTGGATAAGGCAAGGCAGCGGCAATGCGGCGCATCTGCTCCGCCTGCGGCCCGTCAAAGGGGCAGGGATAGCCGCTTTTCATATCGATGATAGTTTGCCATTCCCGGACATCTATTACCGCTTTCATGCTTCCCTCCTAATCCAGACAAGGTTGTCCCAGCATAGGTATCCTGCGCCCGCAGCGGGGGCAGGTATGATCTTCTTGCAGCCGGTATTCGGTCATAATATCGCCGCATGATTTAGAGCATAAGCGGCGGATCAGCAGCTCGCCGCAGTCGGGGCAAAGAGTATTGTCCATTGGCGAACCGATAAAATTGCTGAAATAAGTGAACGGCAGTATCGCCCGCGCCTGCTCGGTTTGGCGGCAGAGCTCAAACACATCCGGCAGCGCTTGATCTGCCATTTTATATTCCGGCAGCAGCCGGAAGATATGCCAGGGCAGATCCGGATCAACACCGGCCAGAAAGCGCGCAGCCTCGATGATCTCATGATCGTTTTCTGTCTGGACGATCGGAGTGGTAACTTCCAGATGAAGGCGTTGGGCCAAATAGCGGATATTGCGCTTGACTATACCGGCATCCGGCAGCCCGACCACCCGGCGGTAATACTCGCTGGACAGCGATTTCAGGCTGATATTCATATAGTCAAAATTTTGCGCCATCAGTTCCGCGGCAGCCTCGGTCATATAGCCATTGCTGCTGGCGCCGACGATCCAGCCCTTAGCATGAGCCAATCTAGCCAGCTCCAGTGCGGAGAGCAGATTGACCGTCACCTCGTTGATGCCGAAGTGCAGGCCGCTGCAGCCGGTTTTCTCGGCTATTTCAATAAGGCGCTGCGGGGAGAGCTGCATCACCGACACCTCTGTCTGCGTCATGCCCATGACCCGGGCGTTGATGCAATAGCTGCAATCGGCATTGCAGCGAAAGCCGCCTATTTCCATCAGCTTACGGCGCGGCCAGCAATGAAACATCGGTATGCTTTCCGGCAGGGTCATGCGAACTGTGCTCCAGCAATCAGGCCTGCTTTCCACAACAACGCCGTCCCGCTCCTGATACATACCGCACAGGCTGCTTTGACTTAAATCGCATTTCAGCTCGCAAAAATTGCAGATCATTTCAGCTTCTCCTTCTCGCCGGCACAACGACTTTGCCAAAATCTGTTTCTTTCAGCGCAATACATTCGCCGTAAAGCGCCTGCAAATTTGCTTCCGTCATAATTTCTGCTACCGGCCCCAACGCCAGCATTGCGCCTTCTTTAATCATTAAAACATCAGTGCAATACTCCAGCACCATATTAGGATCATGCGCAGTGATGATCACCGTCATCTCTTTTTCCTGCGCCAGCTGGCCGACCATATCCATAACCATATAGCGGTTGGTAAAATCAAGATGCGAAGTCGGCTCGTCGAGAAAAAGGATCTCGGTGTTTTGCATCAAGGCCCGCGCGATCAATACCAGCTGTTGTTCGCCGCCGGACAGCTCATTGAACTGCTTGTCGATCAGCGGCAGAACACCTATCTCCGCCGCGTGGGCGGCAGCTTCTTCCTCCAGCATCCTGCCCGGGGACTGCCAGGCCTTGATGCGGCAGGAGGCTCCCAGGAGAATCATATCTTTGACCGTAATGGCAAAAGCAGCGGCCGTAGCCTGCGGCACCAGCGCTGCGGTGCGGGCAATCTCCCGCTGAGACAGCTGGCTGATATCCCGGCCCTGCAGGCGGATAGAACCGCCGAGCGGCTTTAAAAGGCCGTTCATGCAGCGAAAAAGCGTGGTTTTCCCGCAGCCGTTGCGCCCTAAAAGGCCCATGATCCGGCCTTTGGGCAGAGAAAAAGTAATATTATTCAATACTGGCTTGCCGCCATAACCGGCCGCGACATCCCGGACATCGATCATTTGAACAAACTCCTTCGATTCTTTTTGGAAAGAATAAGCGCAAAGAGAAAAGGAGCAGCGATAAAAGAGGTAATAATGGAGATCGGTATTTCTCCCCAGGGGAGATTGCGGATCACCGTATCGATCAGCAGCAAAAACAAAGCTCCCAGCAGCGCGGAGTAAGGAATGACCCGCGCCTGATTGGAGCCGACCAAATAGCGGGCAATATGGGGGATAATCAGCCCTACCCAGGAGATATTGCCAACAGAGGCGGTAGCGACCGAGACCACCAGGGCGACAAAAAAGATATACAGCCCGCGCCATAGTTTAAGATTGATGCCTAGCGCCTGGGCTTCTTCATCGCCCTGGGATAAAATATTGAGGCGCCAGCCGAAAACGCTCAAAAAAACCAGCCCGATCAGCACCACCGGCACGATAATCTGCACATCGCTCCAGGTAACGGTATTAAAAGCCCCTAACAGCCAATAGTTGATCCGCAGCATTTCGCTATAAGGATCCGACAAATACAGCAAAAGCGTTAATCCGGCCTGAAAAATGGCGCTGATAATCACCCCGATCAAAACCAGGTTGGTAATACTGCTGCCCTGAATACGGGAAACCATTAAAAAAGTAAAAACCAAGGCGAAAATGCCAAAAAAGAATGAGGTCAGCTGCACGAATAAAGTCCCGGCGGAAAAGAAAAAGATCGCGACCCCGACGCCGAAATTAGCCGCCTGGGATACGCCCAGCACATCCGGTGCAGCCAGAGGGTTGCGGTACAGCCCCTGCATCACTGCGCCGGCGGCCGCCAGCCCCGCGCCGACAAAGCTGGCAACGATCGAGCGGGGCAGCCGGACATTAAAGAATACCGTTTCTTTTTCCAGCACCAAATCTTGGGCAAAACCATCAGTAAGGCCGAATTTGCTCAACAGGATATTAACCATATCAAAAAGATTTACTTTGACCTTGCCTAAATTCATCGACAAGAAAAAAGCTATCAGCAATAAAATAGCGGTAATAATGAAAACCAGTTTAATATGCTTTTTATGCTCCCAATCCGGTTGCAGCAAATTATTGCTATTCATCCCCTATAGCGTGCCTCCCAGTTCGCTATAACTATAGCCGTACATAAAAAGATAAATTTCATTAGCCAGCGACAGCATATCAATATCGGAGAAAAGCTCCGGATGAATGACGGTAGCGGTCCAGATAATGCCTAATACCGACTGCGGCAGCGGGAAATCCCACCAGCCAAGCGTCGAGGGGAAAATATAAACCTGGCCGTTTTTCACCGCGCTGACGGTACTCAGAGCCGGATCGTTCAAAACTTCCTCACGGTCAGCTTCGGTACAGGAATTGCTCAAAATGATATAGTCAGGATCCCAGGAGATGATATCCTCGGCATTGATTTTTGCCCATTGGCTGCCGGGCAGCTCCGCTCCGGCATTGACGCCGCCGGCAGTTTCAATCATTTCGTCCTGGAACATTTCGCTGCTGGCGCAGGTATAGATGCCGCCGGTGCCGCAGACCATTACTACCGGCTTATCCTGGTCTTTGATCCCCGCCACCCGCTGCGTTATCGTCTCCAGCTTAGCATTGATAAAATCGATCAGCTCTTCAGCGCGTTCATCGCAGTCGAAGATAAAGCCCAGCAGCCGGGCTGTTTCATAAACCTGGTCGAAAGTCTCTCCTCGTACGGCAATGGCGGCGATACCGGCATTAGCATAAGTATCGGCCTCCTCGGGGCCGTTATTGGCATTAGTCAGCACCAAATTCACGCCCAAAGCGAGCAGGGACTCGGTAATGGTGCTGCCGTTGCCTTGCGCCGGAGATTCCGGAAGCGAGGCATAAAACTCATCCAGCTCGGCCATCTTATCAAAATCATGCCCAATGCCCAGCTGGAAAGCAGCCTGATCCTGCAGCTGCATGGCAAAGATCATTTTCACGCCGTAGATATGCATCGCGGCGATTTTATTGATTTGTTCCGGTATTTCTACCGTGCGGCACAGGCAATCTACAATAACCTTTTTGCCGTTGATGATATTCATTTGGATTTGGCTTTGTTCCTCTTCACCTGTGTTATCGTCAGCTTCGTTCTGGTTTTGGCAGCCGGCTGCCAGCAGCACCGCCACCAATAGCGCTAGGGTAATCCCCATCAGTCTTTTTGCCAGTTTCATCAAAGAGGCTCCTTTCTGCCGCAAAAAAATTATTTTGCCTTCTAACAGGCTGTTTTTCATCATAATAAGCTGCGGTTTTTATTATATCACTATTATATATTCATTAGCAACAATATCTTTTGTCTGCTATATTGTCCTTGACATATAATGAATTCGGCCTTAAAATCAAATAAGATTTGCCCATCTTTTATACGCAGGGGGACTGCTAATGAAAAAGTTATTCCTGGCTTTAATCGTTCTTAGCGCGCTGCTCTTGGCCTGCGGCTGCGCGGCGCCCGACGAGGAAACCGACGCCGCAACAGGAGCAACAATAGATGATAATGCTGCGGCAAACGATACTCCGCAAGACTCCGATCTGGTCTATCTCCATATTTATGAGACTACGGCCGCCCAGATGGATAACCCGGCCAATGCCGCGGCGCTGGCGGATTTTGCAGCGGCCAATTTCCAGCATGAGGCCGCCGGAACGGTGAAAATCTGCGCCGCCGACGGATATAGCATGGAGACTACCGCCGAGCAAGTGCTGGCCTGCACCATAGAACAAACTGCGGAAAACGGCGTCATGCTCTCTGATCCGGAGCTGAATGTCAAAAACATCCTCTACATTCAGTTTGAGCAGGAAGTGATCATTTTCGCCCAGGACAAGATCAATGTCGGAGAGCTGCTGAGCAGCCTGGGCATGGATACGACGATCCCGTATACTTTCACTGCTGCCGACGGCTTCGACTGGGCTACGCTGGGGCAGGAAGATACCGCCAACAGCGAGATCCAGCCCCTGGACGGCACGGTAAATGTAATGGTACCCAGCATACCCAATAACGGCAGCGTGCGCGATTGCCTCTACTTTGTCCCCGGACATACGCAGGGCGCCGCTTCTTCCTTGGTCAAATAAGCCGGCGCAAGCTGTCCGGCAACTGCTAGTTAAAACTTTTAAGCAGCAGGTTCGCTGCTTAAATTAATTATTTACATTTTGGGGAGGATAAGTTTTATGAAAAAGTTTTTAACCGTTCTGATTCCTTTGCTGCTGGTTGCACTGGCTTTTGCCGGCTGCGCTACCGACCAAGATCCTGCTACAGGTGAAGATGTCGATAACCCTGTAAACGAAGAACCCACTGAAAATCCGGACGTTACAGTAGACGGCATCAACCATATTGTTTTCTTTGAAAGCAATATTGCTTCTCTCACCCCCGTTGACGGCGCTTATTCCCTGGCTGATTTTGTTGAAGCTACCTTCAACAATACTCCGAGCGGCGAAGTAACCATCGCTGCTGCCGACGGCTATAAAGCTACCGGCACTGCTGAAGAAGTTCTGGCCCTTAGCGTCACTCTGGAAGGCGAAGACGCTCCGGCTCTGACCGGTGAAATGAGCAACCCCGGTCTGGCGGTTAAAAACGTTCTGTACATCCAGTTCGCTAATGAAGTTATCTATTTCGTAGAATCCGACTTCGCTTTCGGCGAAGTGGTGACCAATCTGGGTCTGGATTCTTCCAAGATCTTCACCTTTGCCGCTTCCGACGGTTTTGAGTGGCCGGCAGTAGATGCGGAAGATGTTGAAACTGCCGAAGTAAAATGCCCGGCAACGACCGGTTCTTCCGTCAACGTGTTCTTCTACAGCATGGGCGATCAGGGTGCTGACCTCAGAGACTGCGTTTCCGTCTCCATTCAATAAATAAAAATATACCCTAGATCTTAAAAAAGACCGGGCAGCGGCAACCGCCGTTTCCCGGTCTTTTCTCATCCTGGCTTATTCAGCTGCGGTCATTATTGATTGCGGCTGGCATCAGTAATAACTCCGCCGAGTTCCGTATAAGTGTAGCCATAAATCATCTGATACACCTCATCCGCCTCCGCCAGGATATCAATATCCTGGAACAGCTCCGGATGGATGATAGTCCCTGTCCAGATAATGCCTAATACCGACTGCGGCAGCGGGAAATCCCACCAGCCTAAATTAGAAGGAAAGATATAAACATCCTGATTTTTCACTGCGGTAACGGTCTGCAGCGCCGGATCTGCCAAGACGCTTTCTACCGTATCTACGCCAAAAGACGAGCCTAAAATGATATAATCCGGATCCATCGCAATGATATCCTCAGCGCTGATTCTCGCCCAGCGTCCAGTGAGCTCTGCTCCGGCGTTGATACCGCCGGCAGTTTCGATCATCTGATGCTGAAACATGGAGCTGGTGGCCGCGGTATATACGCCGCCGCTGCCGGTGACCAGCACCACCGGCTTTTCATCGTCTTTCAGCCCTTCAGTACGGCTGGCTACCAGCTCTCTCTTGCTCTCGATAAAAGAGATCAGTTCTTCCGCCCTGCTTTCATTGTCAAAAATCTGGCCCATCAGCCGGGCTGTTGCATATACTTCGTCAAAGGTTTCGCCGCTGACTGCCACCGTAGTGATGCCGGCATTTTCATAGGCAGCCGCCTCATCTACTTCCGAAACATCGAAAAAGATCACATCCACACCAAGGGCAGCCAGAGATTCGGGGCTATCGGCGCCGTTGGGGGTGCTGCTGACCGTCGGCAATGCGCCGTAAGCTTCGTCCACCTCAGCCAGCGCTTCCACATCTGCGCCCAGCTGCAGCTGATAAGCTATCTTGTCCTTTTGTCCCATAGCAAACAGCATCTTGCCGCCGTAAATATGCGTCGCCGCCACTTTGTCGATCTGCTCCGGCAGCACTACTTCCCTCCCCAGCTGATCTTCAATGACGCCCTCCGGTAATTGCTCGGCAGGCTCCTCCTCTTGAGCCTGGCAGCCGGCGGCTACCAAGAGACATACGGCTAATATCACTAGCAGATATTTCCCCCATTTTTTCATAACAGCAATTCCTCCTCATTAATAATTAAGTTGAACAAGCGTCTGCCCTGTCTATTATAACACGTCTTCGGCCTTTTCCAGCTATTTGCCGCAGATAAATTTTCTTCCCCGGCAGAAGAAATAAAGGCGCGGCTTTTAGCCGCGCCTTTATTAGCTAGCTGATCCTGCTCCTAGCGTAGCTGGAGCCATTGCTCGCTATTGCCGGTCTCCTGATAATCATGGCCAAAACAGAAAAACAGGTTGCCGAAGAAACTTTTGTATCAATCGTTTCGTCGACTATCTTGTCTTTAATTGCGGCTGTCCTATCAATTGTTCTTACACAGGTAAAGTCTGTAATATGTTTGCAAGTTATATCCAGTGGAGTTATAATTATTTCTTTAATCATCATTATGTTGCTTTTATTAATTACCAAGAGAGTATTCCTTCTATATGTAGACCGCAAAAATTAATGAAATGTAGATAATCAAATTGAGGGATGAAAACATGTAAAAAGCTTTCATCCCTCGCACCGCTATAAAACAATCTAATCAATGTTGCCTTAAAAGTTATAATATATATATCAAAACAATAAATCCGAACCCGTCGCCAACCGGCACAAGGTTCGGATTTATTTCTTGTGGCAAATGACCCTAATTGTGATACAAATGAACCCCCTTTGGCGTTAGGGGGTTCACTTTGCGCTAAGGGGGTTCAGACCTGGCTTTGCTGCTTTTGCCTGCGGCCCAATATGCCTACCAGAATCAC